>NZ_JBEORR010000007.1:0-85755 GCF_040302345.1 Streptomyces sp. NPDC126510
GGCACCTGGACCGCCCGGCGCGGTGGCAGCACGGTCCACACCGGCACCGACATGCGCGCGGCCGTCCAGGCCGCGGTCAACAGCCTCACCCCAGGTGCTTGTCCAGGCCCGGGTACAGCGGGTGCTTGTCGGCCAGGGCCTTCACCCGGGCCTTGAGGGCCTCCGCGTCGTAGGACGGCTTCAGCGCCTCGGCGATGACGTCCGCGACCTCCGCGAAGTCCTCGGCCTGGAACCCGCGGGTGGCCAGGGCCGGTGTGCCGATCCGCAGACCGGACGTCACCATCGGCGGGCGCGGGTCGTTCGGGATGGCGTTCCGGTTGACGGTGATGCCCATCTCGTGGAGCCGGTCCTCGGCCTGCCGGCCGTCCAGCTCCGAGTGGCGCAGGTCGACCAGGACGAGGTGCACGTCCGTGCCGCCGGACAGGACGTCCACGCCCACGGCCCGGACGTCGTCCTTCACCAGACGCTCGGCCAGGATGCGGGCACCCTCCAGCGTACGGCGCTGACGCTCCTTGAAGTCCTCCGAGGCGGCGACCTTGAAGGAGACGGCCTTGGCGGCGATCACATGCTCCAGCGGGCCGCCCTGCTGACCGGGGAAGACCGCGGAGTTGATCTTCTTGGCCAGTTCGGCCGTGGAGAGGATCACACCGCCGCGCGGGCCGCCGAGGGTCTTGTGGGTCGTGGTGGTCACCACGTGGGCGTGCGGCACCGGGTTGGGGTGCAGCCCCGCCGCGACGAGCCCGGCGAAGTGGGCCATGTCGACCATCAGGTACGCGCCGACCTCGTCCGCGATCCGGCGGAACTCCGCGAAGTCCAGCTGCCGCGGGTACGCCGACCAGCCGGCGACGATCAGCTTCGGCCGGGACTCCTTGGCCAGCCGCTCCACCTCGGCCATGTCGACCCGGCCGTCGTCGCCCACGTGGTAGGCGACGACGTCGTAGAGCTTGCCGGAGAAGTTGATCTTCATGCCGTGGGTCAGGTGCCCGCCGTGCGCGAGGTTCAGGCCCATGATGGTGTCGCCCGGCTTGAGCAGCGCGAACATCGCGGCGGCGTTGGCCTGGGCGCCCGAGTGCGGCTGGACGTTGGCGTGCTCGGCGCCGAACAGCTCCTTGACGCGGTCGATCGCGATCTGCTCGACCACGTCGACGTGCTCGCAGCCACCGTAGTAGCGGCGGCCCGGGTAGCCCTCGGCGTACTTGTTGGTGAGGACCGAGCCCTGCGCCTCCATGACCGCGACCGGCGCGAAGTTCTCCGAGGCGATCATCTCGAGCGTGGACTGCTGGCGGTGCAGCTCGGCGTCGACCGCCGCGGCGACGGCCGGGTCGAGCTCGTGCAGGGGTGTGTTCAGGACGGACATGCGACTCCCTCAGCCCGCGGAGAACGCGGTGTACTCGTCGGCGGAGAGCAGGTCGCCCGGCTCGTCCGTGACCCGCACCTTGAACAGCCAGCCGCCCTCGAAGGGGGCCGAGTTCACCAGCGACGGGTCGTTCACGACGTCCTCGTTGACCTCGGTGACCTCACCGGAGACGGGGGAGTACAGGTCGGACACCGACTTGGTCGACTCCAGCTCGCCGCAGGTCTCGCCGGCGGACACGGAGTCACCGACCTCGGGAAGCTGGACGAACACGACATCGCCGAGCGCGTTGGCCGCGTGCTCCGTGATGCCGACCGTCGAGACGCCGTCCTCGGCGGCCGACAGCCACTCGTGCTCCTTGCTGTAGCGCAGCTCGTTGGGGTTGCTCATGGCCTGGATTCTCCTGTACGCGCGGGAGTGCTGTGGAAGGGGGGACTGCTGGTGAGCTGGGACGACGGGCGCGGAGTCGCTGCCGCGGCCCTTGGGCCAGTGTCTACTTCTGGCGCTTGTAGAACGGCAGCGCCACGACCTCGTACGGCTCGTGACTGCCCCGGATGTCCACGCCCACGCCGGTCGTGCCGGGTGCGGCGTGCGCGGCGTCGACGTACGCCATCGCGATCGGCTTGCCGAGGGTGGGGGAGGGGGCACCGGAGGTGACCTCGCCGATCACCTCGCCGCCGGCGACGACCGCGTACCCGGCGCGCGGGACCCGACGGCCCTCGGCGACCAGGCCGACCAGCACGCGCGGCGGGTTCTGCTCGGCCCGCCCGGCGGCCTCGCGCAGGGCCTCGCGCCCCACGAAGTCGCCCTCCTTCTCGAACTTCACCACCCGGCCGAGCCCGGCGTCGAAGGGGGTGAGGGAGGTGGTCAGCTCGTGCCCGTACAGCGGCATGCCCGCCTCCAGGCGCAGCGTGTCGCGGCAGGAAAGACCGCACGGGACCAGGCCGACGCCCTCGCCGGCCTTGGTCAGGCCCTGCCACACCTCGACGGCGTGCTCGGGCTTCACGATCAGCTCGAAGCCGTCCTCACCGGTGTAGCCGGTCCGGGCGATCAGGGCCGGGACACCCGCGACGGTGCCGGGCAGACCGGCGTAGTACTTCAGGCCGTCGAGGTCGGCGTCGGTGACGGACTTCAGGATTCCGGGCGACTCGGGTCCCTGGACGGCGATCAGCGCGTAGGCGTCCCGGTCGTCGCGCACCTCGGCGTCGAAGCCGGCGGCGCGCTCGGTCAGCGCGTCCAGCACGACCTGGGCGTTGGAGGCGTTGGCGACGACCATGTATTCGGATGAAGCGGCCTCGGTCTCGCCCAGGCGGTAGACGATCAGGTCGTCGAGGATGCCGCCGTCGGCCCGGCAGATCATGGTGTAGCGGGCCCGGCCCGGCTTCACACCGCCGATGTTGCCCACCAGGGCGAAGTCCAGGAGGGCGGCGGCCTGCGGGCCGGTGACGGTGATCTCGCCCATGTGGGAGAGGTCGAAGAGCCCGGCCTTCGTGCGCACCGCGGTGTGCTCGTCGCGCTCGGAGCCGTAGCGCAGGGGCATGTCCCAGCCGGCGAAGTCGGTCATCGTCGCGCCGAGCGAGCGATGCAGGGCATCGAGCGCGGTGTGACGGAGTTCTCCTGTACTGCTCACGGTCGGTCGTCTCCCAGAGGCGATGGGGGTACCTCCCGCGCGAGCTCGTTCGAGCGTGGGGGAGGGCGAGGTCGTTCCTCCCCATCTGTCATCGGAACCTGAGAGGTTCGCCATGACCGCACGGGTCGTGACTTGCACCTTGGGTGGAGCCACCCCTGTCATGAGGAGGGGGCGGCCCGCTTTTCAGATGTGCCTCGCCCGCGCGGTAACGGGGCCTGAGAGATTCAAGGGAGGGACTTGCTCCTTCGGCGCCCCAGCGACAGCTGCTGCTGGGAACTCTCCCGCGCGGATTCAAACGGCCGGTATGCAGTTGGCGGGCACATCATTGCACGCATCCTTCCGGCGCGGCAGGGGGACCTTTTCCAGGGAGTGCACGAGTCCGTCGCGCCGGACGCAGCGACCTGTAGCAGCCCTGTTGCAGGACGGGCACGTAAATGAGAGGCCTGCGGCATTACCTTCTCTTTACACTCGGCGGGGATGGGACTCCGTACCTGGCCCCAGGGGAGGACGATCACGGTGAACAGGACCACCGCGTACGCGACGACGGGCATCGCGCTGCCCGAGCAGCCGGCCGCACCGGCCCGGGCGGTCCGCGCCCCGGCACCGGCGCCGGTCGTCCGCGACCTGCGCGACCGTGCCGGCCGGAGCCCGCACGCACTGCTGTTCGGCCCCCGCGACCTCGTCGTGGTCACGGGACTGCCGGGCAGCGGCAAGTCCACGCTGATGCGGCGCACCGTCCCGGGCCGGCGTATCGACTCCCAGGACACCCGCGACCACTGGGCCCGCCGCATGCCGCGTGCCCTGCCGTACGCGCTCTACCGCCCGCTCGTCCGCCTCGCCCACTACGCCGGGCTGCGGCGCGCCCTGCGCACGGGCGAGGGCGTCGTCGTGCACGACTGCGGCACGCAGGCCTGGGTCCGCCGCTGGCTCGCCCGCGAGGCCGGCCGCCGCGGCGGCGCCCTGCACCTCCTCCTCCTCGACGTCAGTCCCGAACAGGCCCTGGCCGGCCAGCGCGACCGCGGCCGCGGCGTCTCGCGCTACGCGTTCCTGCGCCACCGCGCGGCGAGCACCCGCCTCCTGCGCGCGGTGGAGCGTGGCGACCTCCCCGCCGGCTGCGCCTCGGCCGTCCTGGCCGACCGGGACGCGGCGAACGGCCTCCGCAGAATCGGCTTCACGGGCTGAGCCCGCGCGGTCGTCCACCATCCGGCCTTCCTCCTGCCGCCCGGCATCCGTCAGCCGTTAGCCTTTTGACCCACAGCAGTGGTTCCAGGCAGGCGGTAGGCAGATGGACATCCCGGCGGACTTCTCCGCGGACTTCCCGGCGCGGACGCAGACCCACCCGCACGGTGGTTGGCCCGGCAACGAGCTGGAGGAGGTGCTCTCGGCCTCCCTCGGCGCGGGACCGGCGGCCGGCGGGCGGATCGTCGAGGTGCTCGGCCGGAGCTTCGTGTGGATCCCGCTGCCCAACGGCGGCGGCCCGCACAGCGGCCCCCTCGACCTGCCGGGCATCGAGATCGACGGCCAGGCGTTCGTGCCGGTGTTCAGCTCCGAGGAGCAGTTCCGCCAGGTCGCCGGCTCGCACATGTCGTACACCATCGCGCCCGCCGTGGAGTTCGCCCGCGGCCTTCCTCCGCACGCGGGGATAGCCGTCAACCCGGGCGGGGTGGTGGGTATCCCGCTGCCGCCGCCGGCCGTGGCCGAGCTGTGCCGGGCCGGCCGGACCCCGCTGGACGGCCCCGCGAGCGGCGGCCGGGTCCGCCTCTTCGAGCCCGACTGGCAGGACGACCCGGTGGACTTCCTCGCCGCCGCGGCCGCCGAGTTCGAGGCGACCGGCGTCGTCGTCACCGCCCGCCGCTGCCTCGCCGCGATCGAGACCGCCGACCCGGTGATGTTCGTCGGTGTCGAACTCTCCCAGTGGGAAGGCGACCTGCGCGTCCTCCCCCTGGACGCCCTCACCCGCGCCGTCACCGCCGCCCCGGCCCCGTGGCCGGTCAACCTGGTCCTCCTGGACGTGACGGAGGATCCCGTGGGGAACTGGATGAGGGAACGGGTCCGGCCCTTCTACCAGCGGTAGGACATCGCCGCAGGGGCGCGGGGCTGTGACATCATGCGGCTCCGCCGCGTGGGCGCGATCAACCACACACGACCCGCACCCGCCCCACGGCATAATCCCCTGGCTCCCCTGCGGGCTTAAGCTAGGGCACCGTCGAGGCGTTGTACGAAGGGGCGGTAAAGGTGAGCGCGAGCGGCACGGCCGCGGCCGGACAGGTCGAGCACATGCTGCGCCAGGTCACGCCCGGGCGTTACGACGCCTACGAGGCACTCCTGCGCGCGCTCGCGACCCCGCACACCGGCCAGATCTGGATGCTCCTCTGGCACGGTCAGGCCGGTTCCCCCGACGCCCAGTACGGGAACATGGACGTCGACGGACACGGCTACGCCCCCTGCGTGACCTCCGCCCAGGAGCTCTCCGCCAGCGGCTGGAACCGCTCGTACGAGGTGATCGACGGACTCGACGTCGCCCGCGCCCTCTACCCCGACCACTACGGCCTCTGGCTCAACCCGCACGCCCCCGGCGGCGGCGTCGGTATCCCGTGGCTCGACCTGCGCCGCATCGCCACGGGCCTGGACCGCCAGCCCGCCGGACCCCTGCGCCTGTCCGAACCCGCCATCGAGATCCCGCAGTTCTACGCCCTGCTCGCGCAGAACGCCCACCGCACCCCGGCCGTCCGCTCGCTGCGCCGCGCCTGGGTGCAGCCCGCGCTCGGCGCGCCGTACCTCGCCATCGGACTGGATGTGTACGACACCTCGCCGCCGGCCGTGGACTCGGTGCGCGCGATGATGCAGCAGTCCCTCGGCGCCGTACCGGACGGGCTGCCCGTGTCGACCGTCGCCATGTCCGACGAGCACGACCCGGTCGCGATGTGGCTGCGCGAGAACGCGCGCCCCTTCTACGACCGTGAGGCCCACGCCACCGCGCCCGTCCAGGCCCCGGCCTCCGGCTACGGCTACCCTCCGGTCCAGGGCCGGTACTGAGCTTCGCCCGCCCTCATCCTCATCGAGCGTGACAGAGGCGCGTCTTCGCGCGTAGATAGCGGCGAAATCATCTAGCCTGCGTCAAATGTCCAGGTCTGTCCGCGACCGATCCCCGTCGCCCCTTGTCCGGATAACGGAATCCCGCAGACAGCATCACGTTTGCGCATCCTTTCATCGTCAAGTCTGGCAGCGAAACGCTGAAGCGTTGAAGACTCCCCGCACCAGGGGAGTTTCACCCCTGCGTACGACGGACTGATCACGCCGCTACAGCGGAATGCGCGGGCCGGCCACCGCCGGTTGAGAAGAGGGGTCCCTGCCTGATGACGGCACCATTGCACGAGCCGACCGCGGAAGCGGCTCCGAGTGCGGCCGAGGAAGCGGCAGTTGTCGGCGCCGGTGTGAAAGCCGTACAGGGCCGTTCTCTCGGCAGGATCGCCTGGGAGCGCCTGAAACGGGACAAACTCGCGCTGGCGGGTGGCGTCATGGTGCTCGTGCTCATCGCGATCGCCCTCCTCGCGCCGGTCATCACGAGCCTCGTGGGCCAGGATCCCGAGGCGCACCACGAGGACCTGATCGACCCGCTGTTCGGCACCCCCACGGGAGCGCTGGGCGGCATCAGTGGTGATCACCTGCTGGGTGTCGAGCCGGTGAGCGGCCGTGACATCTTCGCCCGCATCATCTACGGCGCCCGGATCTCACTCCTCGTGGGCTTCCTGTCCGCGATCGTCGCCGTCGTGATCGGCACCGTCCTGGGTGTTCTGGCGGGCTTCTTCGGCGGCTGGGTCGACGCCGTCGTCAGCCGTGTGATGGACGGCTTGCTGGCCTTCCCGCAGCTGCTGTTCATCATCGCCCTGGTCTCCGTCATGCCGAACCAGATGCTGGGGCTGACCGGCACCGGCGTGCGTCTGTTCGTGATGATCCTGGTCATCGGCTTCTTCGGGTGGCCCTACATCGGACGCGTGGTGCGCGGCCAGACGCTCTCGCTGCGCGAGCGGGAGTACGTCGAGGCGGCCCGGTCGCTCGGCGCCGGGCGGTTCTACATCCTCTTCAAGGAGCTGCTGCCCAACCTCGTCGCGCCCATCATCGTGTACACGACGATGATGATCCCCACCAACATCCTCACCGAGGCGGCACTCAGCTTCCTGGGTGTGGGTGTCAAGCCCCCAACGGCCTCCTGGGGGCAGATGCTGTCGAGCGCGATCGACTACTACGACTCGGACCCCATGTACATGGTGGTCCCGGGCATGGCGATCTTCATCACCGTCCTTGCCTTCAATCTCTTCGGTGACGGCGTGCGTGACGCGCTCGACCCGAAGGGTTCCCGCTGAACTGCCGTACAAACAGCGACCCGTGACACCTGGCACGGGGTCTCTCATCTATCCGGAGGATCCGAGATCGTGACTACCCAACGCACCTCAGGGCGGCGCAAGCAGGCCATGGCCGCTGCGGCCGTGGTCGCCGCACTGCTGACCACGGCGGCGTGCGGCGGCGGCAACGGCGACGAGGGGTCGAAGGACGGGGCGGCGGGCTTCGACGCCGCGAACAACAAGGTCGCCCAGGCCTCGCTCGCCAAGAAGGGCGGCACGCTGAAGTTCGCCGGTGCCCAGGACGCCGACTCGTGGGACACCACGCGCGGCTACTACGGCTTCATGTGGAACTTCTCCCGCTACTACAGCCGCCAGCTCGTCACGAGCAAGACGGAGCCGGGCAAGGCCGGCACCGAGCTGACGCCTGACCTCGCCACCGGGCTCGCCAAGATCTCGGACGACGGCAAGACCTACCAGTACACCCTGCGTGAGGGTGTCACGTGGGAGGACGGCAAGCCGATCACGTCCAAGGACGTCAAGTACGGCATCGAGCGCGTCTGGGCACAGGACGTGCTGTCCGGCGGCCCGGTCTACCTGAAGGACGTGCTCGACCCCAAGGGCGAGTACCAGGGCCCGTACAAGGACAAGTCCGCGGACAAGCTGGGTCTGAAGGCCATCGAGACGCCCGACGACAAGACCATCGTCTTCAAGCTGCCGCGGGCCAACTCCGACTTCGAGGAGATGCTGGCCCTGACCTCGGCGTCCCCGGTCCGCCAGGACAAGGACACCAAGTCCAAGTACGGCCTGCACCCGTTCTCCTCGGGTCCGTACAAGTTCCAGTCGTACAACCCGGGCAAGGACCTGACGCTGGTCCGCAACACCGAGTGGAAGCAGGCCTCGGACCCGATCCGCAAGGCGAACCCGGACAAGATCACGGTCAAGTTCTTCTCCAACGCCAACGACATGGACGCGCGCCTGATCGCGGGCGACTACGACCTGGACATCAACCAGACCGGTATGTCCCCGCAGGGCCGCACCACCGCCCTGAAGCAGCACAAGGGCAACCTGGACAACCCGGTCTCCGGCTACATCCGCTACGCGGTCTTCCCGCAGAGCGTGAAGCCGTTCGACAACATCGAGTGCCGCAAGGCCGTGATCTACGGCGCCGACCACGTGTCGCTGCAGACCGCCCGCGGTGGCCCCATCGCCGGTGGTGACATCGGCACCAACATGCTGCCGCCGGCCGTCCCGGGCGCCGAGGGCCAGAAGTACGACCCGTACGAGATCGCGGGTGCCAACAAGAAGGGCAACGCCGCCAAGGCCAAGGAAGCCCTGAAGGCCTGCGGCAAGCCGAACGGTTTCAAGACCACCATCGCGGTCCGCAACAACAAGCCGTCCGAGGTGGCCACCGCCGAGTCCCTCCAGGCGTCGCTGAAGAAGGTCGGCATCACCGCCGACATCGACCAGTACGACGGCTCGCAGAGCTCCGGCATCATCGGCAGCCCCTCGAACGTGAAGAAGAAGGGCTACGGCATCATCATCATGGGCTGGGGCCCGGACTTCCCGTCCGTGCAGGGCTACGGTCTGCCGCTGTGGGACAGCAGCTACATCCTGGAGAGCGGCAACAACAACTTCGCCCTGATCAAGGACAAGGCCATCGACGGCCTGTTCGACAAGTACGTCACCACTCTGGATGACGCGGGCAAGACCAAGATCGCCACGGAGATCAACCACAAGGTCATGGAGGGCGGCTACTACCTGCCCTTCGTCTTCGAGAAGTTCATCAACTGGCGTTCCAGCCGTCTGGCCAACGTCTACACGACGGACGCGTACAGCGGCATGTACGACTTCGTCAACCTCGGCCTGAAGTCCGCGAAGTAACCGGCACACCCGCCGTACGGCACGAAAGGCAGGTGAAGGCCGGCGCGGCGTGACCCAGGGCCACCGGAAGACCTCCGGTGGCCCGAGGTCCGCAGCGGGCCGAGATCTGTGCTCGCTTACCTGATCAGGCGGCTGTTCGCCGCCGTAGTGATGCTCGCGGTCATCATCATGGTGGTCTTCGGCATCTTCTTCCTCGTCCCCAAGTGGGCGGGCGTCGACATCGCCGCCAGCTTCGTGGGCAAGCAGGCCGACCCGGCTGCCGTCGAGGCCGTGCGCCAGAAACTGGGTCTGGGCGACCCGATCTTCGTCCAGGTCTGGGAGTTCTTCAAAGGCATCTTCGTGGGCCGCACCTATGCGGGCGGCGGCGACGTCACCCACTGCGCCGCACCGTGCTTCGGTTACTCGTTCCGCAGTGAACAGGCCATCTGGCCGGTACTGACCGACCGATTCCCGGTGACCCTGGGACTCGCGCTCGGTGCGGCCGTGCTGTGGCTGCTGTTCGGTGTCGCGGCGGGTGTCCTCTCCGCTCTCAAGCGGGGCAGCATGTGGGACCGCGGTGCGATGGTGATCGCCCTCGCGGGCGTCTCCCTCCCCATCTACTTCACCGGGCTGCTCAGCCTGGCGGTCTTCTCCTACGGGCTGGGCTGGATCAACGCCGAGTACGTGCCCATCGAGGAGAGCTTCACCGGCTGGCTCGGCGGCATGATCCTCCCGTGGGTAACCCTGGCGTTCCTGTACGCCGCGATGTACGCCCGGATCACCCGCGCCACCATGCTGGAGATCCTCGGTGAGGACTACATCCGTACCGCCCGTGCCAAGGGCATGCGCGAACAGGCCGTCATCCGCAAGCACGCCATGCGCTCGACGATGACACCCATCCTGACCATGCTCGGCATGGACCTCGGCGCCCTCATCGGCGGCGCCATCCTGACCGAGACCACCTTCAGCCTGCCCGGCCTGGGCCAGGCCGTACTCAACGCGATCAAGAACCAGGACCTGCCCATTATCCTGGGCGTCACCCTGATCACCTCCGTCGCGGTGCTCATCGCCAACCTCGTGGTGGACGTCCTGTACGCCGTGATCGACCCCCGAGTGAGGCTCGCATGACCGAACTCAGCAAGACCGGAGCGGCCGTGGGCGAGCCCACGAGTGACTCCACGGCACCGACCGCCTTCCTGGAAGTGCGCGACCTGAAGGTGCACTTCCCGACCGACGACGGCCTGGTCAAGTCCGTCGACGGGCTCAGCTTCCAGCTGGAGAAGGGCAAGACCCTCGGCATCGTGGGCGAGTCGGGCTCCGGCAAGTCGGTGACCTCGCTGGGCATCATGGGTCTGCACACCGCCGGCCAGTACGGCAAGCGCAAGGCGCGGCTCTCGGGCGAGATCTGGCTGGACGGTACCGAGCTGCTGTCCGCCGACCCCGACCACGTGCGCAAGCTGCGCGGTCGTCAGATGGCGATGATCTTCCAGGATCCGCTGTCCGCGCTGCACCCGTACTACACGATCGGCCAGCAGATCGTGGAGGCGTACCGGATCCACCACGACGTCAGCAAGAAGGTCGCGCGCCGCCGGGCGGTCGAGATGCTCGACCGCGTGGGCATCCCGCAGCCGGACAAGCGCGTCGACAGCTACCCGCACGAGTTCTCCGGCGGTATGCGCCAGCGTGCGATGATCGCGATGTCGCTCGTCAACAACCCCGAGCTGCTCATCGCGGACGAGCCGACGACCGCCCTCGACGTGACCGTGCAGGCGCAGATCCTCGACCTGATCCGGGACCTGCAGAAGGAGTTCGGCTCCGCGGTCATCATCATCACCCACGACCTGGGGGTCGTCGCCGAACTCGCCGACGATCTCCTCGTGATGTACGGAGGCCGCTGCGTCGAACGAGGCCCGGCCGAGCAGGTGTTCTACGAGCCCCGCCACCCCTACACCTGGGGGCTGCTCGGCTCGATGCCGCGCCTCGACCGTGAGCAGCAGGAGCGCCTCATCCCGGTCAAGGGATCCCCGCCCTCCCTGATCAACGTCCCGTCCGGCTGCGCCTTCAACCCGCGCTGCCCGTACGCCGACGTCCCCAAGGACAACGTCACCCGCACGGTCCGCCCCGAGCTGACCGAAGCCGGAAGCCGGCACTGGGCCGCCTGCCACATGTCCAGGGAGCAGCGGGAGCGGATCTGGACCGAAGAGATTGCGCCGAAGCTGTGAGCGAGAACTCCAAGGACACCGTTGTGACCACTCCCGCCGAGAGCGACGGCACCGAGGCGAGCGCATCCGGCGCGGCAACCCTCAACGGGGACGCGGCTCCGGGCGACGTTCTGCTGAAGGTGACCGGGCTGCAGAAGCACTTCCCGATCCGCAAGGGGCTGCTGCAGCGGCAGGTCGGTGCGGTGCGCGCGGTCGACGGCATAGATTTCGAGGTCAGGGCCGGCGAAACCCTCGGTGTCGTGGGCGAGTCGGGCTGCGGCAAGTCGACGATGGGCCGGTTGATCACGCGGCTGCTCGAACCCACCGCGGGAACGGTCGAGTTCGAGGGCAAGGACATCACGCACCTCGGTGTCGGCGGCATGCGTCCGCTCCGCCGGGACGTGCAGATGATCTTCCAGGACCCGTACTCCTCGCTGAACCCGCGCCACACCATCGGCACGATCGTCGGCGCCCCCTTCAAGCTCCAGGGCGTCACGCCCGAGGGCGGCATCAAGAAGGAAGTGCAGCGGCTGCTGGAGGTCGTGGGCCTCAACCCCGAGCACTACAACCGCTACCCGCACGAGTTCTCCGGCGGCCAGCGCCAGCGCATCGGCATCGCCCGCGCGCTCGCGCTCAATCCGAAGCTGGTCGTGGCCGACGAACCGGTCTCCGCGCTCGACGTGTCGATCCAGGCCCAGGTCGTCAACCTGCTCGACGACCTCCAGCAGGAACTCGGCCTGACGTATGTGATCATCGCGCACGACCTGTCGGTCGTCCGGCACGTCTCGGACCGTATCGCGGTGATGTACCTCGGCAAGATCGTCGAGCTGGCCGACCGGGACCAGCTCTACCGGTCGCCGATGCACCCGTACACCAAGGCCCTGCTGTCGGCGGTGCCGATCCCGGACCCGCGGCGCAAGTCGGCCAAGAGCGAGCGCATCCTGCTCAAGGGCGACGTACCGTCGCCGATCTCGCCGCCGAGCGGCTGCCGCTTCCACACGCGGTGCTGGAAGGCCACGGAGATCTGCAAGACGACCGAACCGGTGCTCGTCGAGCTGACGCCCGGCCAGCGGGTCGCCTGTCATCACCCGGAGAACTTCGAGGACCAGGCCCCGCAGGACACCGTGCTGCTCACCGCGGCGAAGGAAGCCGCGGAGCTCGTTCCGGACGAGGTGCTGGAGGAGTCCGCGCAGACGTCGGCGGCCGTGGCGGAGGCTTCTTCCGAGGGGGAGAGCTCCGCTGCCGAGAAGGGCGACGCCACCGGCTCCAAGGCCTGAGCTCCCCGCTCACCGGCCTGTCGCTGCGCCGCGACGACCACGACGGCCACAGGGCCGGCAGGTACTCCTGCCGGCCCTGCGGTGTTCACCGGGCTTCAGGCAGGCGGGATGGGGCGTCGCCCGACCGCAGGGGAAGATGTCCGGGTGCTCCAGCAACTCTTCAGCCCGTCCGTCCAGCACACGCTCGACCTCATCGGCATCTTCGTCTTCGCGATCTCCGGCGCCCTGCTGGCCGTGCGCAAGAACTTCGACGTGTTCGGCATGGCCGTCCTCGCCGAGGTCACCGCGCTGGGCGGCGGGCTGTTCCGCGACCTGGTCATCGGGGCCGTACCGCCGGCCGCCTTCACGGACCTGGGGTACTTCCTCACCCCGCTGCTCGCCACCCTCCTGGTGTTCTTCCTGCACCCCCAGGTGGAGCGCATCCAGATCGCGGTGAACGTCTTCGACGCGGCCGGCCTCGGCCTGTTCTGCGTCGCCGGCACGATCAAGGCGTACGAGTACGGGCTCGGCCTGACCGCCTCCGCCGGTCTGGGGCTGACCACCGCCGTGGGCGGCGGTGTGCTGCGGGACGTCCTCGCCAACGAGGTCCCCTCCCTGCTGCGCTGGGACCGAGACCTGTACGCGGTCCCGGCGATCGTCGGCTCCGCCCTGGCCGCCCTCTGCATCCGCTACGACGCCCTGAACCCGTTCACCAGCTCTCTCGCGGTGATCACCGCCTTCGTACTGCGTTTGCTCGCGATGCGGTACCACTGGCGAGCTCCGCGGGCGTGGCACCGGAGGTCGACGGTGAGCGAGGAGGAGCAGCCCGTCCTGCCGTGACCCGGCCGATGCCCATCTGCTGGGTCAGCCAGCGGAACGCCGGGACCACCTGCGGCCGCCACAGCGCCATGTTGTGTCCGCCCGCGCTCTTGGGGATGTACACGACGTGCACGGTCGTCGGTGCCTTCGCGGCCTGCTGCATGGCCACGGCGTCCTGGTAGCCGTCGCGCGGCTGGCCGGAGAGGTACAGCGCGATCCGCGGCGGGACGACCGACCTGCGCAGCATCAGGAGCGGGTTGTTCGCGGAGCGCAGGGCGGGGCTCTGCGCGGTGAGCGAATCGCGTTCGCCGCCGGGGTCGTTGTAGCCGGACATGCTGACGGCGGCCCGGTAGCGGTCGGGATGGGCGACGGCGAGCCTGGTCGCGCAGTGCGCCCCGGCCGAGTAGCCGGCGACGGCCCAGCCCTGCGGCGCGGGCTGGGCGCGGAAGTTGTCCATGACCATCTTCGGCACGTCGACGCTCAGCCAGGTGTCGGCGTCGACCGTGCCCGGGACGTTCGCGCAGCCGGTGTCCACCGCGGCCAGCAGGTTGGTGCGGGGCGCGACCAGGATGAACGGGGCCACCCGCCCGTCACGCATCAGCGGCTCCAGCTGCTCGTGCGCGTACAGCGAGCCGAACCACGCCTTCGCCGAGCCGGGGTAGCCGGGCAGCAGCTCCACGACCGGGAACCGGTGGTGCCGGTAGGCCGGTTCGCCGTACTGCGGCGGCAGCCAGACGTAGACCTCGGCGTTCACCCCCGACACCCGGCCCGCGAGCTGGGTCACCCGTACCCCGCCGGCCGCGCCCATCCCGGGTCCGGTGGCGGGCTTGAAGGTCTGGCGCGCCTTGGGCAGCCGCGTGAGCGCGATGCCGCCGGTGCCGTCGGCGCCCAGATTCGCCGCCTGCTCCACGTGGTCGCCGGTGCCGAGCAGGTCGGCCCAGTTGTCGTACAGGTTGTCGGCGTTGTTGACCAGGGTGAAGACCAGCGCCACGGCCGTCCCCTGCGCGAACAGCAGCATCAGCGCCCGGGCCGCCACGCGCGTGAACCGGGGCCCGCGGATGCGCGACCAGAGGACCAGCGGCAGGACCAGGGCGGCGACGGACAGGACGACCAGCGTGCAGAGGAACGGGGTTCCGGTGAGGCTCATGCCCCTACAGAGGACGGACGGCGTACGGGGGTTTACGGATGAGTCGGACACTTACCGAGAAATTGCCCGTGTCTCACCAAGGCGTGACCGGGGCGGCAGGGGAGGCGTATGACCTGCGTCGCGGTCACAAAGCTACCGCTTAGTAGTTAGTTCTTGTACTGTTCAGCCATGCCAGAAGCAGCCACCGCCCCGGCCGCCCGGGCCACGATCGGCGACAGCGAGTTCGACCGCGACACCGCGCTCACCCGCCGCGCGCCGGGCGTCTACGACATCGACCTCTCCGCCGGCTGGACGATCATCAGCGCCGTCAACGGCGGCTACCTGCTGGCCGTCCTGGGCCGCGCCCTCGCGGACGCCCTGCCGCACGCCGACCCCTTCACGATCTCGGCGCACTACCTGACCGCGTCCCAGCCCGGCCCCGCGGTCGTCCGCACGGACGTCGTCCGCACCGGCCGCACCCTGTCGACCGGCCAGGCCTCCCTCTTCCAGTACGACGACGAGGGGCGCGAGGTCGAACGCATCCGGGTCCTCGCCTCCTACGGCGACCTGGACACCCTCCCCGACGACGTCCGCACCACGGCCCGGCCGCCCGCGATCCCGCCGCTGGAGCACTGCTTCGGCCCGGAGGACGGACCCGCCCCCGTGGACGGCAGCTCGGCGATCACCGAGCGCCTGATGCTCAAGCTCGACCCGTCCACCCTCGGCTGGGCCCTCGGGCAGCCCTCCGGCAAGGGTGAGATGCGGGCCTGGTTCGGACTCAAGGACGGGCGCGATCACGACCCGCTCTCCCTGCTGCTCGCGGTCGACGCCCTGCCGCCCACCGCCTTCGAGCTCGGACTGAAGGGCTGGGTGCCGACCGTCGAGCTGACCGTGCACGTCCGGTGCCGCCCGGCGCCGGGCCCGCTGCGGGTGTCGATCACCACACGCAACCTCGCCGGCGGCTTCCTGGAGGAGGACGCCGAGGTGTGGGACAGCGCGGACCGGCTGGTCGCGCAGTCCCGCCAGCTGGCGCGCGTCCGTCTGGGCTGAACTCCGCCTCGCTGAGCGGCAGGCGCCGGAGAGGGCGCGGCAGGAGCAAGAAGACGAGTCCGGCTCTCCCGGGCACGGCGGGGGCGGCGCGTCCGGCGAACGGGCGCGCCGCCCCTGTGCGTCGTACGGGTGTCAATCCAGCCAGTGATGGCGGCCGAGGCCGATCAGCCGCATCTGGCGGGTCGCCAGCTGCGCGACCTGCCGGGTCCGGGCCGGGCGCTCCTCCTCCGGTCCCTCCAGGGCTTCCAGGAACAGCGACGCCGTGCTCAGCATCTGGTCGACGTAGAGATGCGCGAGCATCAGCAGGTCGTCCTGGCTCCAGCCCTCCGAGACCGGGTCCTTGGCCAGTTCGTCCTTGACCTCCTGGGCGAACCGGGCCAGTTGGCCCCTTATCGCCTCCCGAACCGGCTGAACTCCGCCATGTCGCTCACGAGCGATGAAACGGACATGGGCGGGGTACCCGTCGACGTGACGGGCGATCAAGTCGATGGTGCGCACGACGCGTTCCTCGCGGTCGCCCGTCGTGGACACCGTCGTCCGGATCATCGGGTGCAGGCTGCCCAGCGCCTCCTCGACCAGGGCCACGCCCAGATCCGCCGTGGAGCGGAAGTGGCGGTAGAAGGCGGTCGGGGCGACACCGACGGCGCGGGTGACCTCGCGCAGTCCCAGGCTGCTCAGACTCTGTTCCTCCAGCAGCACGAGGGCCGCGTCGAGGAGTGCCTGACGGGTCTTCTGCTTCTGGGCCTGCCGGATGCCGAGGGTGTGACTCATACCATGCAGTTAACAACTGTTCTCTGGAATTGGAAAGTCATGAGAGGCGTTAGGCTGGGAAGTCAGTGAACAACTGTAACCACAACCGTTCACCGAAACCCTGGGGGTTGTTTCCCGTGCTGTTCATCGTCGCCGCACTCCTCCTGCTGGGCGTCGTCCTGGGCACCGTGGCCCACGCACCGCTCACCTTCTCCGTCGCCGTCGGCGCCGTCATCGCCGTCTGGCTCGGCATCTTCGCGCTCCGCGAGCGCGGCCGCCGACGCCACACGCAGGCCCACTGACACCGCCCACCAGCCCTTCGATCCGAATTCGGGAGTCGTTCACCATGCAGCTCACCGCTCCGGCCTCGCGCCGCACCGGTATCCGTGACACCGACGGCATGGCCGTCGCGTCCTTCATCCTCGGCCTGCTCGGCCTGCTCGTGCTCAACCTCTTCCTCGGCCCCATCGCCATCGTGCTGGCGAGTGTGGCCCTGTGGCGCGGCACCGAGCGCCGCGGCCGCGCGCTGCTGGGTCTGGGCCTGGGCGTCGCCGACCTGCTGGTCCTCGCGGCCTTCATGGAGTTCGACAGCACCATCTCGTGGAGCTTCTGAGCCGCCGTCGGACAGCCGTCCGCCGGTACGCCGCGGCCGGGCCCGGGGACGACGGGCCGTCGCCGCGCCGGAAAGCGGTTCACGATCGGCCAGCCTTGCTCTGAGGCCGGTCGAAGGGGAGCCGTAGAATCGGGCTCACCATGGCTTACCTCGACCACGCCGCGACCACCCCGATGCTCCCGGAGGCGGTTGAGGCGTTCACCGCCCAGCTGGGTGCCACCGGCAACGCGTCCTCCCTCCACGCATCCGGCAGGCAGGCCCGCCGCACCGTCGAGGAGGCCCGCGAGACCCTCGCCGAAGCCCTCGGCGCCCGCCCCAGCGAGGTCGTCTTCACCTCGGGCGGCACGGAGGCCGACAACCTCGCCGTCAAGGGCCTTTACTGGTCACGCCGCGACGCCGACCCGGCCCGCACCCGCGTCCTCGCCAGCCCCGTCGAGCACCACGCGGTCCTCGACGCCGTGCACTGGCTCGGCGAGCACGAAGGCGCCACCGTCGAGTACCTGCCGGTCGACCCCCACGGCCGCGTCCACCCCGACGCCCTGCGCGAGGCGATCGCCCGCAACCCCGACGACGTGGCCCTCGCCACCGTCATGTGGGCGAACAACGAGATCGGGACGATCCTGCCCGTCCGTGAACTCGCCGACGCGGCAGCCGAGTTCGGGGTGCCGCTGCACTCGGACGCCGTGCAGGCCTTCGGTCAGATCCCCGTCGACTTCGCCGCCTCCGGCCTCGCCGCGATGACCGTCTCGGGCCACAAGATCGGCGGCCCCTACGGCATCGGCGCGCTGATCCTCGGCCGCGAACACACCCCCGTACCCGTCCTGCACGGCGGTGGTCAGGAGCGGCATGTGCGCTCCGGCACCCTCGACGTGCCCGCCGTCGCCTCCTTCGCCGTCGCCGGACGGCTCGCCGCCGAGCAACGCGAGTGGTTCGCCCGCGAGATCGGCGCCCTGCGCGACAGCCTCGTCACCGCGGTCCGCTCGGCCGTGCCGGACGCGATCCTCGGCGGCGACCCGGACCCGCAGGGCCGCCTCCCGGCCAACGCCCACTTCACCTTCCCCGGCTGCGAGGGCGACTCCCTGCTGCTCCTGCTCGACGCCCAGGGCATCGAGTGCTCCACCGGCTCCGCCTGCACCGCCGGCGTCGCCCAGCCCAGCCATGTCCTCCTCGCCACCGGCACCGACCCCGACCTGGCCCGCGGCACCCTGCGCTTCTCCCTCGGCCACACCTCCACCGAGGCCGACGTCGAAACCCTGGCCAAGGCCATCGGCCCGGCGGTGGAACGGGCCAGGGCGGCGGGACTGACGTAAGGACCCGGTGCCGACGAGCCCCGGAGATCAGACCGGGCTCGTACGCGCCCGGCGGATCAGGCGCATGTACTTCTCCCAGTCCCAGTGCCGCCCCGGGTCCGTGTGGTCCGTGCCCGGGACCTCCACGTGGCCGATGATGTGCTCGCGGTCGACGGGTATGCCGTAGCGGGCGCAGATGCGGGCCGTGAGCCGGGCAGAGGCCTCGTACATCGCGTCCGTGAAGTCCTGCGGGCGGTCGACGAAGCCCTCGTGCTCGATGCCGACACTGCGTTCGTTGTAGTCGCGGTTGCCCGCGTGGTACGCCACGTCCAGCTCGCGGATCATCTGCGCCACATGCCCGTCCTGCCGGACGATGTAGTGCGCGGCCGCCTTGTGCCCCGGGTCCTGGAAGGCCTTCACCGCGCTGTCGAAGCTGCCCTGCGTGACATGGACGACCACCATGTCTATGCCGTAGTCGTCGGGCCGGTCCGCACGGCGCCAGTTCGCCTCCGACGCCGCGACCCAGCGCGCGCCCGCGTAGTCGACCTCGCCCTCCTTGCGCGGCTTCTCGACGCCTGGGGTCCGCCACCACAGACGCGCCAGCTCGTCCCGGGCGAGCACGGCGGAGCCCGCCGCGGCCACCGTGCCGCCGATCAGCAGCGCGCGGCGGCCGACCTTCCGGTCGCCGTCCCTCGAAGCCTTCCGCTGTCCCATGTGATCGTCAACGGATACCCGGCGGTCCTGGTTCCCGCGCCCCGTACCCTGGAAGGGTTATGACTGAGACCCCGCAGCGCCCCCGTCCCCTCCGCGTCCTGGCCGCCATGTCCGGCGGAGTCGACTCCGCCGTCGCCGCCGCCCGCGCGGCCGAAGCGGGCCACGACGTGACCGGCGTCCACCTCGCGCTCTCCGCCAACCCCCAATCCTTCCGGACCGGCGCGCGGGGCTGCTGCACCATCGAGGACTCGCGCGACGCCCGCCGCGCCGCGGACGTCATCGGCATCCCGTTCTACGTGTGGGACCTCGCCGACCGCTTCCGCGAGGACGTCGTCGAGGACTTCGTCGCCGAGTACGAGGCCGGCCGCACCCCCAACCCCTGCCTGCGCTGCAACGAGAAGATCAAGTTCGCCGCCCTGCTCGACAAGGCGCTCGCGCTGGGCTTCGACGCGGTCTGCACCGGCCACTACGCCCAGGTGATCGTCCGCGAGGACGGCACCCGCGAGCTGCACCGCGCCTCCGACATGGCCAAGGACCAGTCGTACGTCCTCGGCGTGCTGGACGACCGGCAGCTCGCCCACGCGATGTTCCCGCTCGGCGACACCGTCACCACCAAGGACGAGATCCGCGCCGAGGCCGAGCGCAGGGGCCTGGCCGTGGCCAAGAAGCCCGACTCGCACGACATCTGCTTCATCGCCGACGGCGACACCCAGGGCTTCCTCGCGAACCGGCTCGGCCGCTCCGAGGGCGACATCGTCGACGAGACCGGCACCAAGATCGGCACCCACGAGGGCGCGTACGGCTTCACCATCGGCCAGCGCAAGGGCCTGCGGATCGGCACCCCGGCCGCCGACGGCAAGCCGCGCTACGTCCTCGACATCTCGCCGGTCGACAACACGGTGACCGTCGGCCCGGCGGCCGCCCTGGACGTCAGCGCCCTCACCGCCGTCAAGCCGCGCTGGTGCGGCGCCGCCCCCGCCGGCCCCGGCACCTACACGGCCCAGCTGCGCGCCCACGGAGGCGAGACCGAGGTGACCGCCGAAGTCGTGGAAGGCTCCCTGGCTGTCACCTTCACCGAGCCCGTCCGCGGCGTCGCCCCCGGCCAGGCGATCGTGCTGTACGACGGCACGCGCGTGGTGGGCTCGGCGACCATCGCGTCGACGACCCGGGCGACGGCCGGCGTGGCCTGATCCGCCTCGCGGACGCCGGGGGCGGCTCCACGCGCGCGTGCCCCCGGGCCTCCCGCGTGACCCCGCGCCTCGAACGTGCAACCCGTGCCGCGGGCGTGCCCCGTGCCGCCCGGCTCAGTCCCGGCTGAAGAACTCCGTGAGCACCGGCGCCAGCACGTTCGGCTCGACCATGTGCGTCTGCCCCTGGAGCGTGCGACAGGTGCCCTCGGGAACCGATTCCGCGATCGCCCGGGCCGCCTCACGCAGCCACTCGGGGCTCGCGTCGCCCGCCACCGCCAGGACGGGGACGCCGACCGAGCCCAGCCGGGAGCGGGGGACGGTGCCGTCGCCCATCACGGCGTCGTCGTAGGCGAGGCTCGGCGCCATCGCCTCCATCCCGGCCCACATCGGGGACTGGCGGGCGCCCTGGATCATGCCCTCGGCGAGACCGGTCAGCCGCAGGAAAAGTTCGACCGCTTCCCCGCGCCGCCCCTCGCCGAGCGCCTCCGTCAGCCGCCCGGTGTATTCGGCACGCTCCCTGGCGCCCTCCTCCGACATCGCGAACGGTGTCTCGTAGACGGCCACGCGCCGCACCGGCAGCCCGCTCGCCGCCGCCTCCAGCGCCAGGGCCCCGCCCGAGGAGATGCCGTACAGCAGCGCCTCGCCGCCCACCGCCTCGATCACGGCGGCCAGGTCCTCGACCTCACGTTCCACGGTGTACGGCGCGGTGTCACCGCTGGCGCCGCGGCCCCGCCGGTCGTACACCACGGCCTGGAAACGCTCCGAGAGCGACACGGCCAGCGGCGCCAGGGTGCCGCCCGTCGACATCGCGCCGCTCACCAGGACGACCGCGGGGCCGCGTCCGGTGCTCTCGTAGGCGATGCGGGTGCCGTCGCGCGAAAGGATCTTCTTGTCCATGCTCATGCAGACTGCCGCACGGCGCGGTGTTCATCGGTGAAGCGGGCGGCGCGTCAGCCGATCAGAGCACGTCCACTTCGTAGAAGCACAGGTGGTCCTTGATCTCGGCGACGTCCGGCTTGGGATCCGGATACGCCCAGACGAGGTCCTCCGCGTCCGGCAGCGACCAGTAGGAGGCCGTTCCCTTGAACGGGCAGTGGGTCTGCGTGCCGGACGGTGTCAGCAGGTCCAGGCGCACGTCCTCGGCCGGGATGTAGTACCGCTCGGGACAGCCCGTCTCGCGCAGCACCAGTGACCGGTCGCTCTCGGCCAGCACCTGCCCGCCGTGCACCACGCGTACGTGCCCGCCGCTGCGCTCGACGGTGATGCGATGTCCTCGGGTCACGATCGTCCCTCCTCGGGTAGCCGACTCCACCGGTACAGCGCACGCTGAAGCGGAGTTCTTCCCCCCGCGGCAGGAGGCCCCCATGCGCGCCACGGAACCGGCCGGAAACCGCTCCCGCCTGCTCCACCAGGTCCGGTATGCCGTGCGCCACCCGGAGCGCGTGCCCGCGCACGCCCGGCGCGTGGTGCGGGACGCCTGGCTGCGGCTGCGCCACCCCGACCACATCGCGTACTACCGGGCCGTCATGGCCTCGGACGCGGCCCGCAGCACCGAGGCGGCGGTGGGGCACAACCCCTCGCGTGAACAGTGGGCGCGGATCGGCCGCATGCAGTTCGACTACCTGGTGGGCCACGGCCTCCTGCCGCACCACCGGATGCTGGAGATCGGCTGCGGCAACCTGCGCGCCGGGCGGCTGTTCATCGACCACCTCGACACCGGGCACTACTACGGCATCGACATCTCGCCGCACATCCTGCTCGCCGCCCAGGACACCCTCGTGGCCGAGAAGCTCCAGCCCAAACTGCCCTACCTGGCTCTCGCCGGCGACCTCACCTTCGCCTTCCTGCCGGACGCCCACTTCGACGTCGTGCACGCGCACAGCGTCTTCTCGCACTCGCCGCTGCACGTCATCGAGGAGTGCTTCGCCCACGTCGGCCGGATCCTCGCGCCCGGCGGCTTCTTCGACTTCACCTTCGACCGCACCGAGGGCGAGGAGCACCAGGTCCTGCACGAGGACTTCTACTACCGCACCCGCACGCTCACCGACCTCGCCGCGCGGCACGGCCTGCACGCCCGGTTCATGGACGACTGGGAGCGGCTGCCGCACCGGCAGTCGAAAATGCGGGTCACCGCCACCGGGGACCGGGCCCGTACGGTGGGTTCATGAACATCTGTGTCTTCCTGTCCGCCGCCGACCTCGACGAGCGCTACACCCGCCCGGCGCGGGAGTTCGCCACGCTGCTGGGCAAGGGCGGCCACACGCTCGTCTGGGGCGGCTCCGACGTCGGCCTCATGAAGGTGGTCGCCGACGGGGTGCAGGAGGCGGGCGGCCGGCTGGCCGGCGTCTCCGTGCAGTTCCTCGCGGCCAAGGCCCGCCCGGGCGTCGACGAGATGGTCGTCGCCAAGGACCTCGCCGAGCGCAAGAAGCTGCTCCTGGAGCGGGCCGACGCCGTGGTGATCATGGTCGGCGGGACGGGCACGCTCGACGAGGCGACCGAGATCCTGGAGCTGAAGAAGCACGGGCACACCGACAAGCCGGTGGTGCTGCTCAACACCGCGGGCTTCTACGACGGACTGAAGGAGCAGTTCCGCCGCATGGACGCCGAGGGCTTCCTGCCCCGGCCGCTCACCGACCTGGTGTTCTTCGCCGAGGAGCCGGTGGGGGCGCTGGCGTACCTGGAGGAGAGCCGGGGCATCGAGTGAACCGCGCGTGATGCGCGTATGGCGGAGGGCCGGGGGGCGCCGAGTGAACCGCCCGGGATGCGCGCACGGGCGGTGGAGCCGGGGCGTCGAGTGACACCGTGCTGATGCGAGCATGGCGGGCATGGCTACTCATGTGATCACCGGAGCCGGCTCCGGCATCGGCGCGGCCGTGGCCCGCCGCCTGCACGCGCGCGGGGACGAGCTCGTACTGCACGCGCGCGACGCGGGCCGCGCCAAGGAGCTGGCGGCCGAGTTCCCCGGGGCGGCGACCCTGGTCGGAGACCTCGACGACCCGGACCGGCTCTCCTGGGCCTTCTCCCACCAGTCGCTGCCGGACCGCGTGGACTCGTTGCTGCACATCGCCGGGGTCGTCGACCTCGGCCCGGTCGGCGAGCTCACCCCCAAGGCCTGGCGTCACCAGCTCAACGTCAACCTGATCGCCCCCGCCGAGCTGACCCGCCACTTCCTGCCGCAACTGCGCGCCGCCCGCGGCCATGTGCTCTTCGTCAACTCCGGCGCCGGCCTCAACGCCCACGCCGACTGGTCCGCGTACGCCGCCTCCAAGCACGGCCTGAAGGCCCTCGCCGACTCCCTGCGCCACGAGGAGCACGGCAACGGGGTCCGGGTCACCTCGGTCTACCCCGGCCGCACGGCCAGCCCCATGCAGGCCAAGGTCCACCAGCAGGAGGGCAAGGAGTACGACGCCTCGAGGTGGATCGACCCGGAATCGGTCGCCACGACGATCGTCATGGCCCTGGACCTGCCGCGCGACGCGGAGGTCAACGACCTGACGGTGCGCCCGGGAGGCTGACCCCGGCTCAGGCGCTGCGTAGGCTTCTCCGGTGAGTGAAAACAGCCAGTTCAGGTTCGGCGCCGCCACCGGTGTGGGATCCATGCCGGGCGGCGACGCCCGTGAGGCCGCCAAGACCGTCACCGGCACCTTCGAGGACTTCCCCTTCCTGCCCGAACTGCCCGCCCGGGGACCCGGCGCGGACATGATCGGACGGACCGCCGGCCTGCTCGTCGAGTTGTACGCGCGCGTGGAGCCCAGCGGATGGCGGCTCGGGGACCGGCCGGGACGCGACACCAAGCGGGCCCGCTCCTGGCTCGGCGAGGACCTCGACGCGCTGGAGGAGTTCACGCAGGAGTACGAGGGGCCGCTGAAGGTCCAGGCCGTCGGACCCTGGACCCTCGCGGCCGGCCTGGAGCTGCGCAACGGCGAGGCCGCCCTCTCCGACCCCGGCGCCTGCCGCGACCTCGCCGCCTCCCTCGCCGAGGGGCTGCGGCTGCACCTCGGCGAGGTGCGGCGGCGGATCCCCGGCGCGCAGCTCGTCCTCCAGCTCGACGAGCCGTCCCTCACCGCCGTCCTGCGCGGCCAGGTGAAGACCGCCAGCGGCTACCGCACCCACCGGGCCGTCGACCGGCAGGTCGTCGAGCAGACGCTGCGCGACCTCGTCGGGGTGCACGGGGCGGGGCCGGTCGTGGTCCACTCCTGCGCCCCGGATGTGCCGCTCGCCCTGCTGCGCCGGGCCGGAGCGGCCGCCGTCTCCTTCGACTTCTCGCTGCTCACCGAGCGTGACGACGACGCGATCGGGGAGGCCGTGGAGGCCGGGACCCGGCTCTTCACCGGTGTCGTCCCGGGCACCGAGGGCCCATTGTCAGACCCTGCCGGTAGCGTCATGGGTGTCAGGACGCTGTGGCGCAGGCTGGGGCTGTCTCCGGGGCTTCTCGCGGAGGCGGTCACGGTCACCCCGGCGTGCGGACTGGCGGGGGCCTCCCCGGGGTACGCGCGCACGGCTCTCGCGCACTGCGCCCGGGCGGCGAGATCCCTCGCGGACAACCCAGAGTAACGGGAGGACGACACGGTGGCCGGCGACAAGCAAGCGGAGACGACGACGGTGCCCGCCGAGGCACGGGAGAAGCACGCGCGCCTCGCGGAGCAGATCGAGGAGCACCGCTTCCGCTACTACGTGAAGGACGCTCCCGTCGTCAGCGACGCGGAGTTCGACCAGCTGCTGCGTTCCCTGGAGGCGCTGGAGGAGGAGCACCCGGAGCTGCGCACGCCGGACTCGCCGACCCAGAAGGTCTCGGGGTCCTACGCGACGGAGTTCACGGCGGTCGAGCACCGCCAGCGCATGCTCTCCCTCGACAACACGTTCAACGACGAGGAGATGGCCGCTTGGACGGAGCGCATCGCCAGGGAACTGGGCGAGCAGGAGTACCACTTCCTGTGCGAGCTGAAGGTCGACGGCCTCGCCGTGAACCTCACCTACGAGCACGGCCGCCTCACCCGCGCGGCCACCCGCGGTGACGGCCGCACCGGCGAGGACATCACGCCGAACGTGCGGACGATCGCGGAGATCCCCGACCGCCTCAAGGGCGACGACGTCCCCGACCTCGTGGAGATCCGCGGCGAGGTCTACTTCCCGATGGAGAAGTTCCAGGAGCTCAACGCCCGCCTGGTGGAGGCCGGCGACAAGCCCTTCGCCAACCCGCGCAACGCGGCGGCCGGTTCACTGCGCCAGAAGGACCCGCGCGTCACCGCCACCCGGCCCCTGCACATGGTGGTCCACGGCATCGGCGCTCTGGAGGGCTTCACCGGCCTGACCCGCCTCTCCCAGGCCTACGACCTGCTCAAGACCTGGGGCCTGCCCACCTCCCGGCACAACAAGGTGGTCGACGGCCTGGAAGGCATCCGGGAGTTCATCGCCTACTTCGGCGAGAACCGCCACTCCGTCGAGCACGAGATCGACGGTGTGGTCGTCAAGCTCGACCAGATCCCGCTCCAGGGCCGCCTCGGCTCCACCTCGCGCGCCCCGCGCTGGGCGATCGCGTACAAGTACGCGCCGGAGGAGGTCAACACCAAGCTCGTCAACATCCGCGTCGGCGTGGGCCGCACCGGCCGCGTCACCCCGTACGCCCAGGTCGAGCCGGTCACGGTCGCCGGCTCCGAGGTCGAGTTCGCCACGCTGCACAACCAGGACGTGGTCAAGGCCAAGGGCGTCCTCATCGGGGACACGGTCGTGCTGCGCAAGGCCGGTGACGTCATCCCCGAGATCCTCGGCCCCGTCGCCGACCTGCGCGACGGCAGCGAGCGCGAGTTCGTGATGCCGAGCGAGTGCCCCGAGTGCGGCACGGCGCTGCGGCCCATGAAGGAGGGCGACGTCGACCTGCGCTGCCCCAACGCCCGTACCTGTCCGGCCCAGTTGCGCGAGCGCCTGTTCTACCTCGCCGGCCGCAAGGCCCTGGACATCGAGCACTTCGGTTACGTCGCCGCGGCAGCCCTGACCGCCCCGCTGGAGCCGGAGACCCCGCCTCTGGTCGACGAAGGCGACCTCTTCGACCTCACCATCGAGCGGCTGCTGCCCATCAAGGCGTACGTCCTCGACCCGGACAGCGGCCTGCCCAAACGCGACCCGAAGACCGGCGAGGAGAAGATCGCCACGATCTTCGCGAATCAGCAGGGCGAGCCCCGCAAGAACGCGGTCGCCATGCTGGAGAACATCGCGGCGGCCAAGGAGCGTCCCCTGGCCCGCGTCATCACCAGCCTGTCGATCCGTCACGTCGGGCCCGTCGCCGCCGAGGCACTGGCCCGCGAGTTCCGCTCGATCGAGCGCATCGACCAGGCCACGGAGGAGGAGCTGGCGGTCACCGAGGGCGTCGGCCCGACCATCGCCGCCTCCCTCAAGCAGTGGTTCGCCGAGGACTGGCACCGCGACATCATCCGCAAGTGGAAGGCCGCCGGCGTCCGCATGGAGGCCGAGAGCACCGGCGAGGACGAGGGGCCGCGCCCGCTCGAAGGCCTCACCGTCGTCGTCACCGGCACGCTCGAACACTTCACGCGGGACGGCGCCAAGGAGGCGCTGCAGAGCCGCGGAGCGAAGGTGACCGGCTCGGTTTCGAAGAAGACGTCGTTCGTCGTGGTCGGTGACAGCCCCGGATCGAAGTACGACAAGGCGATGCAGCTGAAGGTTCCGGTCCTGAACGAGGAGGGATTCGGCGTCCTGCTGGAGCAGGGACCGGACGCGGCGGCCGAAGTCGCTCTTTCGGCCGAGGAGTAGCGGTTGAAGGCCACCCGTTCGGCGCATACCAGATGCATACGGGTGGCCGGGGCGCATTCGGGCAACCGTCGGCGACCGCTGCCCGTGGAAGCCTTCTGCGGCCTACTGTTGAGATGTGCGCCCGCCGTGCCCAGCTGCGGTCGGGGCATCTTCGTGCTCGCACAGAGCGCGGGGAAGGGCTTTCCGACGCGGGCCGCCCAAGGGTTGTCGGGCACCGGGCCGCGGGGCGTGGGGCACCGCCGGCTGTGAGAGGGACGGGAATGGAACCGACCGAGAGCGCCGCGCCGGACTCACGGCTGCACCTGCGCCGCATGGCGGACGCATGGCGTGCGGTCCGTGAGGCCGTGTGGTCGGCGGGGCGTCCGGGTGCGGAGGTGCGCGCCGTCGGACAGTACACCCCGGACGGGGGCGGCGGCGCAGGGCGCGCCGCGGACGGCCCCGGGGCACAGCCGACCGTCGAACACACTCCCGGGCCGGCCGGCGCCGATCCGGACGAGGGCGGCGAGCGGCACCAGACCTGGCCCACGCTGCCCGCGGCCGTCGTCGCGGCGGCCGGGTTCGTCCTGAGCGCCGGCTTCTACCGGGCCTTCACCGGCGGCCACGCGCTCTTCCCGGCCGGCACGGCCGGCTGGTCGCTGGCCGTGCTCACCGGCATCATCGTCGGCCACCTCGTCATGCTGGGCCGCTCCCGCTGGTGGGGCGGCACCGGCTCGGGCGCCGCCCTCACCCTCGCCGTGCTGCTGCTCTACGGCTGGGTTCCGGCCGGCATGGTCAGCCTCACGGTCGTCGTGCTGGTCGGCACGGCCCGCCGCAACCGCTGGCGCCAGGGCGTGCTGCACGGCGCGGTCGACCTCCTCGGCATCGGCGCCGGCGCGCTCGTGCTGGGCGTCTTCGGCACCGTGCCGTCCGTCGAGTCCCCGGCGGACCCCGCCGCCTGGACCCTCGCGACCGCCCCCCAGGTCTTCCTGGTCGCCGTCGCCTACCTGATGGTCACCCGCGTCCTGCTCTGGTACCTGCACGCCCCGCGCCCCGGCCTGCCCACCGTCGCCCGCACCGCCCTGGTCAGGCAGGGCCTGGTCGCCATCGCCCTGCTGGGCATCGCGCCGCTGCTCTGCGTGGTCGCCGTGGCCAAGCCCATCCTGCTGCCGCTGTTCTCCATCCCTCTGATCGCCCTGGACTCCACCCTGTGGATCGCCCGGGCCCGGGCGGAGGAGCAGTTGCGTGACCCGCTGACGGGGCTGCCCAACCGCCAGTGGCTGCTGGAGCGCATCTGGACCGCGCTGGACGACGCGGAGCGGATCGACGCCCGAGCCGCCCTGATGCTGATCGACCTCGACCGGTTCCGGTCGGTCAACGACACGCTCGGACATCTGGCCGGTGACCGGCTGCTGTTGCAGATCGCCGACCGGCTGCGGGTGGCGCTGCCGCGCGGGGCGGAGGCCGCCCGGCTCGGCGGGGACGAGTTCGCCGTCTTACTCCCGGTCGCCGACTCCACGACCTCCGCGACCCGCGTGGCCCGCAACCTCGTGGCCGCCCTCAGCTCTCCCCTCGACCTCGACGGCCTCACGCTCGTCCTGGAGGCCAGCGCCGGGGTCGCCGTCTTCCCCGACCACGCCCTGGACGCCGAGGGGCTGCTGCGCCGTGCGGACGTGGCGATGTACCAGGCGAAGCGGGACCGCACCGGCGTCGAGGTCTACGAGTCCAAGCGCGACTCCAACACCCCCGACCGCCTCGGCCTGCTGGGTGATCTGCGCCGCGCCCTCGACGCGCACGAGGTGCATCTGCACTACCAGCCCAAGGTCCGCTTCGACGGGCAGGTCGCGGGCCTGGAGGCGCTGGTCCGCTGGGTGCACCCCGAGCGGGGGAAGGTGCCGCCGGACGAGTTCATAGCGATCGCCGAGTCCTCGGGCCTGATGCCCCACCTCACCGAGTACGTGCTGGAGACCGCGCTCGGCCAGGTCGCGCGCTGGCGGGACCAGGGCCTGTTCGTCCCGGTCGCGGTGAACGTCTCCCCGCGTGATGTGCACACCCCCGGCTTCGCCGGCTCCGTCGCCGCCCGGCTGGCCCGGCACGGCGTCCCGGCGGGAGCGCTCCAACTGGAGATCACGGAGCACGTCCTGCTGGAGGATCCGCAGCGTGCCGCCGACACCCTCAACCAACTGACCGCGCACGGCGTGAAGATGTCGCTCGACGACTTCGGCACGGGCTACTCCTCGCTCGTGCACCTGCGCCGGCTGCCGGTGAGCGAGCTGAAGATCGACCGTTCGTTCGTGGCCCGGCTCGCGGTCGACACCGAGGACGCGGAGATCGTGCGCTGCACGGTCGACCTCGCCCACTCCCTCGGGCTGCTCGTCGTCGCCGAGGGCGTCGAGGACGACGAGACCTGGGAACGCCTGCGCGACCTCGGCTGTGACGCCGTCCAGGGCTGGCTGGTCGCCGCGGCGATGCCCCCGGAGGAGACCACGGCCTGGCTGCGGGCGCGGGGGCCCCGGGGGTGGCAGCGGCCGCGCGCCGCGCTGCCCGCGGCGACGGCCGACGAATAGGCCGTATCCCGCTGTTCCGCTCGGCCGGCTGGGACACGGGCCGGCCGTGTCTCGCTGTTCCGCTCGGCCGGCCTGCCGGGCGACACGGACCGCGGGCCCGTATGGAGCGTGACCGCCGTCGACCTGCTCGGCCCGGCGCGCCTCGGGCCGGCGCTCAGCTCGTGCCGGGCGGCACGAAGTGGCCGATCAGCAGCGCCAGCCGTTGCTCATGTGCCTCCTCGGGCAGCCGGCCGCTGCGCATCAGGGTCACCAGCCCGTGCAGCCCGGCCCAGTACGTCTCGGTCAGCAGTCCCGTGTCCGCGCGCTCGGCCGCGATCGGACGGACGGCCCGCACCAGTTCGCCGAAGGCTTCCCGCAGGGCCGCCGGCGCCTCGGGGGTGGCGAACGGCAGGTCCACGGCGAGCGTGAACATCGCGTCGTAGAGCGCGGGCCGCCGCCGGGCGAAAGCGGTGTACGCCCCGCCCACCGCCGCCAGTGCCTCGCGGGCGCTCCCGGCCGCCGAGCGCGCCGCACGCAGCTCCCCGGCCAGGTCCGCGCACCCCTGCACGGCCACCGCCGCCATGATCGCGTCCTTGCCCGTGAAGTGGCTGTAGAGGACCGGCTGGCTGTACTCGATCCGGTCGGCGAGCCGACGCGTGGTCACCGCGTCCCAGCCCTCCGTCTCCGCCAGCTCCCGTGCGGCCGTCACGATCAGCCGCTCGCGCTCCGCTCGTTCGCGCTCCCGGCGCGTCTGGATCGTCACGAGAGGAATCCTAGCGCCGCTAGTATCCCTGTCGACGCTCTGCTAGCTTCGAACTTGTTCCTAGCGTTGCTAGATAGCGCAGCGGGAAGCCGCCTGCCGGAATTCGAGGAGAGCCATGACCATCACCGCGTACACCCTGGCTGTCGTGCTCAACGTGTTCTGCCTGTTCCTGGGCTACCGGTTCCTGTTCCAGCCCGCCGCCGCGGCCGCCGGATACGGCGTCCCGGCCGACCCCGGCGGCGACGCCGGTGCCTACCTGGCCGTCAAGGGCGTGCGCGACGGCACCCTCGGGCTGGTGGGTCTGGCACTGCTCGCCTTCGCGGGGGTCCGGGCCGAGGCCGGGTTCATGCTCGCCGTGGCCCTCGTGCCGCTCGGCGACACACTGCTCGTACTGCGCCACGGCGGCACGAAGGCGGTGGCCTTCGGCATCCACTTCGCCACCGCGGTCGTCGTCCTGATCGGCGCCGGACTGCTCTTCGCGCTCTGAGTGCGTCCGGAGATCCTCCCCGGAGGGCAAACCGTTTCACGGGCACGGCCCCACGCCCCATAGGATTGGGCCACACCACATTCACTCACCCCAGAGGATCGCTGCATGCCTGGCATCACGCGCGAGGAGGTCGCCCACCTCGCCCGGCTGGCGCGTCTGGAGCTGAAGCCCGAAGAGCTCGACCACTTCGCGGGACAGCTGGACGACATCATCGGCGCGGTCGCCCGCGTCAGCGAGGTCGCCGACCAAGACGTACCGCCGACCTCGCACCCGCTCCCGCTGACGAACGTCATGCGCGCGGACGAGGTCCGTCCGTCGCTCACCCCCGAGCAGGCGCTCTCCGGCGCCCCGGCCCAGGAGCAGCAGCGTTTCAAGGTGCCGCAGATCCTGGGGGAGGACTAACAGCCATGACGGACATCATCAAGCTCACGGCCGCCGAGACCGCTGCGAAGATCGCCTCCGGCGAGCTCACCGCGGTGCAGGTCACCGAGGCCCACCTCGCCCGTATCGAGGCCGTCGACGAGAAGGTGCACGCCTTCCTGCACGTCGACCGCGAGGGCGCCCTCGCCCAGGCCCGCGCCGTGGACGAGAAGCGCGCCAACGGCGAGAAGCTCGGCCCGCTGGCCGGCGTGCCCCTGGCGCTGAAGGACATCTTCACCACCGAGGGCATCCCGACCACCGTCGGTTCGAAGATCCTCGAGGGCTGGATCCCGCCGTACGACGCGACGCTCACCAAGCGGCTAAAGGCCGCCGACGTCGTGATCCTCGGCAAGACCAACATGGACGAGTTCGCCATGGGGTCCTCCACCGAGAACAGCGCGTACGGCCCGACCGGCAACCCCTGGGACCTCACCAAGATCCCCGGCGGCTCCGGAGGCGGTTCCTCCGCCGCGCTGGCCTCCTTCCAGGCGCCGCTCGCCATCGGTACCGACACCGGCGGCTCCATCCGCCAGCCGGCCTCGGTCACCGGAACGGTCGGTGTGAAGCCGACGTACGGCGCGGTCTCCCGTTACGGCATGGTCGCCTTCTCCTCCTCCCTCGACCAGGGCGGCCCCTGCGCCCGCACGGTCCTGGACGCGGCCCTGCTGCACGAGGTCATCGCCGGGCACGACCCGCTCGACTCCACGTCCATCGACGAGCCCGTCCCGGCGGTCGTCGAAGCCGCCCGCAACGGCAGCGTCGAGGGCATGCGCGTCGGCGTCGTCAAGCAGTTCCGCGGCGAGGGCTACCAGGCCGGCGTCATCCAGCGCTTCGACGAGTCGGTCGAGCTGCTGAAGGAACTGGGCGCCGAGATCGTCGAGCTGGACTGCCCGTCCTTCGACCTGGCGCTGTCGGCGTACTACCTGATCGCGCCCTCGGAGTGCTCGTCCAACCTCGCCCGCTTCGACGGCCTGCGCTACGGCCAGCGGACCGGCGACGACGGCACGAACTCCGCCGAGGCGGTCACCTCCCTCACCCGCGAGGCCGGCTTCGGCCCCGAGGTCAAGCGCCGCATCATGCTCGGCACGTACGCGCTGAGTTCCGGCTACTACGACGCCTACTACGGCAGCGCCCAGAAGGTCCGCACGCTCATCAAGCAGGACTTCGACAAGGCGTTCGAGCAGGTCGACGTGATCGTCTCCCCGACGACCCCGACCACCGCCTTCGCGATCGGCGAGCGCGCCGACGACCCGATGGCGATGTACCTCGCCGACCTGTGCACCATCCCGACCAACCTGGCGGGCAACGCGGCCATGTCACTGCCGTGCGGCCTCGCCCCGGAGGACAACCTCCCGGTCGGCCTGCAGATCATCGCCCCCGTCATGAAGGACGACCGCCTGTACAAGGTGGGAGCAGCCGTCGAGGCCGCCTTCGTGGAAAAGTGGGGCCACCCGCTGATCGAGGAGGCTCCGTCGCTGTGAGCGCACTGTCCAAGGCCAAGGGCTTCAAGAAGTCCAAGTCCGGTCTGTACGTGTCGATGGCCACGTCGGCGTTCGGCGCCGTCGGTGTCTACAAGCAGATCAAGAAGGCCCGCGGAGACAACGACACGCTGCGGCTGCTCGACGCCGTCGTGACCGGAGCCGCGGTCGTCACCAACCTGGCCATTCTCTACCGCGAGCTGAAGCGGCTGGGCGACGACGACGTCCTGCTGGGCTGAGAGGGAAGTACTCACCGTGACCACCACGACCGACCTGGTGTCGTACGAGGACGCACTCGCGTCGTACGACCCCGTCATGGGCCTCGAGGTCCATGTCGAACTCGGCACCAAGACCAAGATGTTCTGCGGTTGTTCGACCGCCCTCGGCCAGGACGCCAACACGCAGACCTGCCCGGTCTGCCTCGGCCTGCCCGGCGCGCTCCCGGTCGTCAACGCGACCGGCGTCGAGTCCGCGATCAAGATCGGCCTCGCGCTCAACTGCGAGATCGCCGAATGGTGCCGCTTCGCCCGGAAGAACTACTTCTATCCGGACATGCCGAAGAACTTCCAGACCTCCCAGTACGACGAGCCGATCGCCTTCAACGGCTACCTCGACGTGCAGCTGGAGGACGGCGAGACCTTCCGCGTGGAGATCGAGCGCGCCCACATGGAGGAGGACACCGGCAAGTCGACCCACGTGGGTGGCGCGACGGGCCGCATCCACGGCGCCTCGCACTCGCTGCTGGACTACAACCGCGCCGGCATCCCGCTCATCGAGATCGTCACCAAGCCGATCGAGGGCGCCGGCGAGCGTGCCCCCGAGGTCGCCAAGGCGTACGTCCGTGAGCTGCGCGAGGTCATCAAGGCGCTCGGCGTCTCCGAGGCCCGGATGGAGATGGGCCAGATGCGCTGCGACGTGAACCTGTCGCTGCGCCCGAACGGCACCGAGAAGTTCGGCACCCGCTCGGAGACGAAGAACGTCAACTCGCTGCGGTCCGTCGAGCGTGCGGCCCGCTTCGAGATCCAGCGGCACGCGGCCGTGCTGTCCTCCGGCGGCACGATCATCCAGGAGACCCGGCACTTCCACGAGGACACGGGGTCGACGACCTCGGGCCGTGTGAAGGAGGAGGCCGAGGACTACCGGTACTTCCCGGAGCCCGACCTCGTCCCGGTGGCCCCGTCCCGTGAGTGGGTCGAGGAGATCCGGGCCGGGCTGCCCGAGCTGCCGCTGGTCCGCCGCAACCGGCTCCGCGAGGAGTGGGGTGTCTCGGCCACCGACATGCAGGCCATTCTCAACGCCGGTGCGCTGGAGCCCATCGTCGCCACGATCGAGGCCGGGGCCGACGCCGCCTCCGCCCGCAAGTGGTGGATGGGCGAGCTGGCCCGCAGCGCCAACGAGTCGGGCAAGGCGCTCGACGAGCTGGCGATCACGCCGCAGCAGGTGGCCCGGGTCACCGAGCTCGTCGCGAAGGGCGACCTGAACGACAAGCTGGCCCGACAGGTCATCGAGGGCGTACTCGCGGGCGAGGGCACCCCGGACGAGGTCGTCGACAAGCGCGGTCTGAAGGTCGTCTCCGACGAGGGCGCCCTCACCACCGCCGTCGAGGAGGCCATCGCCGGCAACCCGGGCGTCGCGGACAAGATCCGCGGCGGCAAGGTGGCCGCGGCCGGTGCGCTGGTCGGCGCGGTCATGAAGGCCACGCGCGGCCAGGCCGACGCGGCACGCGTCAAGGAACTGATCCTGGAGAAGCTGGGCGTCAGCGAGGGCTGACCCCGGCGGACCCGAGGAGGGGGGATGCACCGGACCCGGTGCATCCCCCCTCGTCACTCACACGCGGCGGCCGACGACCCGGGTGAAGCCCAGGACGTGCTCCACGTCGGCGTGCATCAGCTCGACCGACCAGCGGGCCATGTCGGCCATGAACTCGCTCGTGCTCTCCTCGGCGCACACCTCGCTCCACAGGAGCCAGTCGCGCCAGCCGTCGTCGAGCCAGTCGGCCGTCTCGACCTCGACGGCCCCGCTGCGGGCCCACAGCCGCCGCCACCAGGCGGGGGAGTGGAAGGCCCAGAAGCCGGGATCCTTCTCCCAGTACTTCTTCAGGTGCGCCGGCGGCTCGTCGCCCTCCGGCTCCTCCCGCAGCGCCGGCATCACGACCCCGATCCGCCCGCCCGGCTTCAGCAGCCGGGTCAGGGTGGGCAGGTAGAGGTCGTTGGTGCCGAAGTACTGGTACGCGTCGATGCTCACGATCGCGTCGAAGGTGCCCTCGCCGAACGGCAGGTCGTGCGCCTCGGTGAACACGGGCAGGACGCGGTCGGCGACACCCGCCTCGGCGATGCGCCCGGCGTTCTCGTCGGGCTTGATCCACAGGTCGGCGGCCACGACCTGGGCGCCGTACTCCCTGGCGAGGAAGATCGACGTCATGGCACGGCCGCAGCCCAGGTCGAGCACGCGGGAGCCGGGGCTCAGGGTGTCGAGCCCCAGGGCGGGGGCCAGCGACTCCAGCAGCCACAGCGCGTGCGGGCCCATCTGGTTGTCGATGGTCCAGCGGGCGTCGTAGCCGTTGCTGCGGGGGTAGCGGGGGTGGCTCACACGGTCAGCGAGGGGGTCGTTCGAGGTCCGGGAAGTGATGTCCGACATCGGTGAACGGGCTCCTTGAGTCCTTGAGGAAGAACGGGGATGCGGAGGAGCTCGGTCGGACCGTCAAACAATGCACCTGCTTCGGCCGGGCGGCGGGAGGCCGCGGGCGTTTCCTCGGACCGGCCGACGCTAGCAGCCCGCCCGTCGGACCCGCACCCGGTTTTGCCCGCCCGGCGCGCTACCGTCACGGCCATGAGTGGACGTCCTGATTCCGACACCGGCCGGGAGAACGCGGACTCGGAGGCGGCCGCCGGGCAGGACGGGACCGACGGCCCGGCCGAGACCGGGGAGGACGCGCGCCGGGCCCGCTGGACGGCGGTGGGCACCGGCGCCGCACTGACCCTGGCCGGCCTCGCCGCGGCACTGCTCCGCCTCACCCGCTCCGCTCCGGCGCTCGTTCCGGCCGCCTACGCCGGCGGGGCCGCCCTGTGCGCTGCCGCCTCCCTGCTGGGCTCCCGCGGGCGCACCCGGCGCGCCCTGTGGCTGCTGATCGCGGGCGTGATGGTGATGGCGCTGGGAGATCAGTTCGACTGAGACCGGCCACTGTGAATAAGCCCACGAAACCGACAAATGATCTCGTTGGTTTGTAAGAGTGGCAGCGCATTGCTCATGCGTTCTTTGCTGGCTGTTCAGTTCATGCACGACTGTTCCCGGTCAAAGATCCACACAAGGCAACTCCGGGAGCACGTTCCGTGGCAGCCCTCGCCCGCTGGTGCGTCCAGCGCCGTCTGCTCAGCGTCCTGCTGTGGCTCCTCGCGTTCGCGGGGGTCGCCGCGGGAGCCGCCGTCGCCGGCACCACGTACTCGAACGACTACCAGGTCCCCGGCACCGAGTCGGGCCGCGCCACCGAGCTGCTGCACGAGGGCTTCCCACGGCTCGGCGGCGACAGCGACACCGTCGTCTGGCACACCACGTCCGGCAGCGTCCGCGCCGCCGACGTCGAGCAGACGATGACCCGCACCCTGGACCGCATCGAGAACCTCCCCGGCGTGGCCTCGGTCACCAGCCCCTACGACGGACCGGGCACCGGCCGCATCAGCGAGGACGGCCGCACGGCGTACGCCTCGGTCACCTTCGACGACCAGGCCGAGGACATCGCCAAGGGCGAGGCACAGGCCGTCGTCGACACGGCGAAGAGCGCCGAGACCGACGGGCTCCGGGTGGAGCTGGGCGGCAGCGCCGTCGCGCTCACCCAGTCCTCCGGCGGGCACGTCGCCGAGATCGTCGGCGTGCTCGTCGCCGCGGTGGTGCTGTTCCTCGCCTTCGGCTCGCTCGCCGCGTCCCTGCTGCCCATCGCCACCGCGCTGGTCGGCGTCGGCACCGCCTACGCCGGGATCGTGCTGCTCGGGCACGCCATGACCGTCGCCGACTTCGCCCCCATGCTGGGCATGCTCGTCGGGCTCGGCGTCGGCATCGACTACGCGCTGTTCATCGTCACCCGGCACCGGCGCGGGCTGAAACGCGGGCTGTCCGTCACCGAGGCCGCCACGAACGCCGTCGCGACCACGGGACGGGCGGTCGTCTTCGCGGGTGCCACCGTTTGCATCGCCCTGCTGGGCATGCTGATCCTGCGGCTGAGCTTCCTCAACGGCGTCGCCATAGCGGCGAGCCTCACCGTGATCCTCACCGTCGCCGCCTCCGTGACCCTGCTGCCCGCCCTGCTGTCCTTCATCGGCATGCGCGCGCTCAGCCGCCGCGAGCGCCGCCGCCTCGCGGAGCACGGCCCGGAACCCGAGGTGCCCACCGGCTTCGCGGCCCGCTGGTCGGCCTTCGTGGAACGCCACCCCAAGGTGCTCGGCGCGGTCGCCCTGGTCGTCATGGGCGTCCTCGCGCTGCCCACCTTCTCCCTGCACCTGGGCACCTCCGACCAGGGCAACGGCCCGAAGACGGCGACCACCCGCCAGGCCTACGACCTGCTCGCCGACGGATTCGGCCCCGGCGTGAACGGCCCGCTCACCCTCGTCACGAAGGTCGACGGAGCCGACGACAAGCTCGCCCTGGACAACCTCGACGGCACCCTCCGCGCCACCGAAGGCGTCGCCTCGGTGACCCCGGTGACGTTCGACTCCGGCGGCCGGACCGCGTACCTGACCGTCGTACCGGAGTCCTCCCCGCAGTCGAAGCGGACCAGCGACCTCGTCGACCGGCTGCGCGAGGAGGTGCTGCCGCGCGCCGAGTCGGGCACCGGGCTCGATGTGCAGGTGGGTGGCATGACGGCCGGCTACGACGACTTCGCCGACGTCATCGTCTCCAAGCTGCCCGTCTTCGTCGGGGTCGTCATCGGCCTGGGCTGTCTGCTGCTCCTGCTCGCCTTCCGGTCGATCGGCATCCCGCTGAAGGCCGCCGCGATGAACGTCGCCGCCGTGGCTTCCGCCTTCGGGGTGGTGGTCGCGATGTTCCAGTGGGGCTGGGGCAGCGAACTGCTCGGCCTCGGCAGCGCCGGGCCCATCGAGCCCTTCCTGCCCGTGATCATGGTGTCGGTGCTCTTCGGCCTCTCCATGGACTACCAGGTCTTCCTGGTCAGCCGGATGTACGAGGAGTGGCTGGAGACCGGTGACAACCGGCGGGCGGTGCGCGTCGGCCTCGCCGAGACCAGCCGGGTGATCAACTCGGCGGCCGTCATCATGATCTCCGTCTTCCTCGCCTTCGTGCTCAGCGGCGACCGGGTGATCGCCATGTTCGGCATCGCCCTGGCCGCCGCCGTCGCCCTGGACGCCTTCGTCCTGCGCACGCTCCTCGTCCCGGCCCTGATGCACCTGCTCGGCGGGGCCAATTGGTGGCTGCCCCGCTGGCTGGACAAGCGCATGCCGCGCATCAGCATCGAACCGCCCGAGAGCCGCGCCGCCCATGAGAGGCTGGCCGCCGCGACGGACGCCGAGGTGGCGGACGTCCTGGCGGAGGAGGAGCGGCAGCGGGATGTACGCGATATCCCTGGGTGACGACGCCGAGCTGAGGCCCCTGGAGCCCTGGCACGCCGGGGAGTTCCTGGCGCACCTGGAGCGGGGACGGGACTTCATCGGGCGGTACATCCCGTTCGGGACGACCGAGACGGACCTGCCCTCGGCCCGCGCGAAGCTCCAGCGCTACGCGGACATGCGCGCCGCCGACACCGGCTCCCTGCACGGTCTGTGGCTGGAGGGGACCCTGGTGGGCGGGGTGCTGTTCCTGAACTTCGACGCGGCGACCGGCAACTGCGAGGTCGGCTGCTGGCTGGAGCCCGCCGCCACGGGCCGGGGCCTGGTCACGCGCGCGATGCGGGTCCTCATCGACTGGGCCGTCGAGCAGCGCGGCATCCACCGCGTCGAATGGGTCGCCGCTTCCCCCAATCAGCCGAGCCTGAACGTGGCGCGCCGACTCGGGATGACCCGCGACGGTGTGCGACGCGAGGCTCACCCCTATGGTGGCGTACGGCACGATCTCGAAGTCTGGTCCGTGCTGGCGCCCGAGTGGCGCGCCGCACGCGTGCGTGCGGCTCACAACGATCATTAAGAGACTTCTCAGACAGCGACCCTACGGTGCGAGACATGGCAACGAACGCAGTGGACGAGACCGAGGCCACCAAGGCCACGACCGATGAGAAGGCGGTGGACACCACCGAGTCCGACGAGGTGCCCCAGACCGAGGTCCCGGCCGCGGCCGACGACGCGCCGGCCAAGGAGGAGAGCTCCTCCGGCGTCGGCCAGGGCGCAGCCGCCGTGGTCTCCGCCGCGCTGGGCGTCGTCTCGCTCACCGGCAGCTGGATCGGCACCGTCGCCTCCGCGCGCCAGAACCTCGTCGGTCAGCTGGAGACCGCCCAGAACGCGGGCGTGGCCCAGCAGATCCAGGCGGTCTACGGCGACGCCTGGCAGACCACCGCCCTGTGGGGCGGCCTGTTCGCGCTGATCGCGCTGGTCGTCGGCGTCGTCACGCTGGCCCGGCCCGCCTTCGGCACGCCGGGCAGGGTCCAGGCCCCCTGGATCAAGTCCGTGGCCTGGGCGGGAGTCGCGCTCGGCGTCATCGGCCTGTTCCTGGCCGTCCTCAAGTACACCGGCATCCTGCTCGGACTGCCGTCCGCGAGCTGAGCGCCCCAGAGCTGAGAGCCCGCAGGTCCTGAGGGGTCTTAGGCGGTTCCGTGAGCACCTTACGGAGTCCCTGAGGCCCCTCGGCCGCGTCTAAGGCACCGTGCGCCGCCGAAGATGCGGAACTCTCCCGATGTGGCGGCCCCGCCTGGGAGACGAGAGTGAGGTCATCGCGGAGAAACCCTCCGTGACCGGCCTCTCTCGAAGGACACACCATGTACGAGTACGAGCTCCAGCAGATGCGCACCTCCGACCTCATCCGCCGGGCCGACCACGCCCGTCTGGTCCGCGAGGCCGCCCGGGCCCGCCGCGCGGCCCGCCACGAAGGGGGCGGGGACTCCGCCGAGCACGAGAGCCATAGCCGCCGCTTCCGCCGGCTCCGGTCCGCCCGGACGGCGTGAGCACCGGGGCGGGACCGGCAGCCGCCGTGGCCGTCCGGGAAGAAGCGGCCGTCGTTCGCGGAAGAACGGCGGCCGCTTTTCCGGCCGTTCGACGGAAAACCGGTCTCACGCCGTCGGACCCGCATGCGATCCTCGGGCCTGTGGAGACCAGGTCCGTCAGTCCCGTGTTCGTCGGCCGTGCCGAGGAACTGGGCACGTTGTACGACGCCCTCGCACGTGCCGGCGAGGGCGAGCCGCAAGCGCTGCTCATCAGCGGTGAGGCCGGGGTCGGCAAAACCCGCCTCGTCGAGGAGTTCGCCGCCGCCGCCCGCCGCCACGGGGCGGTGGTCGCACTCGGCGGGTGCGTGGAGGTCGGCGCCGACGGGCTGCCCTTCGCCCCCTTCTCCACAGCGCTGCGCACCCTGCGCCGCGAACTCCCCGGCGAGCTGGCCGCCGCTTCCGCCGGCCAGGAGGAGGAGCTGGCCCGGCTGCTGCCCGAGCTGGGCGAGTCGCGGGCCGGGCGGCACGACGAGGACGGCATGGCCCGCCTCTTCGAGCTCACCGCACGCCTGCTGGAGCGCGTCGCCGCCGAGCACACCGTCGTCCTCGCCCTGGAGGACCTGCACTGGGCCGACGCCTCCACCCGCCATCTGCTCTCCTACCTCGTCCGCACCCTGCGCACCGGCCGGCTCGTCGTCCTCGCCACCTACCGCTCCGACGACATCCACCGCCGCCATCCGCTCAGGCCCCTGCTCGCCGAACTCGACCGGCTCCGCACGATCCGCCGCCTCGAACTGGCCCGCTTCACCCGCGACGAGGTCGGCCGCCAGGTCGCCGGCATCCTCGCCCACGAACCCGAGCCGGACCAGGTCGACGCGATCTTCCAGCGCTCCGACGGCAACGCCTTCTTCGTCGAGGAACTCGCCGTCGCCGCCCACGAGGGCTGCCGGACCGGCCTGACCGACTCCCTGCGCGACCTGCTGCTCGTCCGCGTGGAAGGGCTGCCGGAGTCTGCCCAGCAGGTCGCCCGGATCGTCGCCGAGGGCGGCTCCACCGTCGAGTACCGGCTGCTGGCAGCCGTCGCCCGGCTCGCCGAGGACGACCTCATCGAGGCACTGCGGGCCGCCGTCAACGCGAGCATCCTCGCCCCCGCGCCCGGCGGTGACGGCTACCGCTTCCGCCACTCCCTGGTCCGCGAGGCCGTCAGCGACGACCTGCTCCCCGGCGAACGCTCCCGCCTCAACCGCCGCTACGCCGAAGCCCTGGAGACCGACCCGTCCCTCGTCCCCGCCGATCAGCGGGCGACCCGCCTGGCCAGCTACTGGTACCACGCGCACGACGCCGCCAAGGCCCTGCCCGCCGTCCTCGAAGCCTCCGTCGAGGCCCGCCGCCGCCACGCCTACTCCGAACAACTCCGGCTCCTGGAGCGGGCGATGGAACTGTGGGACTCCGCTCCCGAAGCCGTACGCGCCACCCTGCGCCCCGTGGACTACACCGAGGTCTACCCTCCCTGCGGCTGCGACCCCGCCACCACCGCGCTGCGCCACCTGGACCTGCTGGCCGAGGCGGCCGTGGCGGGACGGCTCTGCGGGGAGCGCGAACGCGCCCTGAAGATCACCAAGCGGGCACTGCGCCTGCTGGAGGACGAGGACGACCCCCTGCGCACCGCCTGGTTCTGGATCCAGCGTTCCCGGCTGGTCCAGCGGCTCGCCCGGGGTGACGGCTGGCAGGAGATCGCCACCGCGCAGGAGCTGGTCCGCGGCCTGCCGCCGTCCGAGGTGCACGCCGAGGTGCTGGCCACGGCCGCCCACTGGTCGATGCTCCGTGAACCCGGCCCGGAAACCCTGACGGCCGCCGAGCGGGCCGTCGAGTACGCGCGCATGGTGGGCGCCGACGAGATCGAGTCCAACGCCCGCCTCACCCTCGGCGGGCTCATGGTCGAGGCCGGGCAGATCGAAGCCGGGCTGGCCCATATGTACGAGGTCCGGGACGAAGTGGTGGCCCGTGGACTCGCGGTCGTCCTGGGCCGCAGCCATGTGAACCTGCCCTCCACGCTGGAGGGCATCGGCCGCTCCGAGGAGGCCGTGACCATCCTGCGCGAAGGCCTGCGGCTCACCGGCAGGATGGGACTGACCGAGACCGAGGGCTGGGTCCTGGGCAATCTCGCCGAGTCGCTCATCTCCCTCGGCCGCTGGGACGAGGCCGCCGAGGCGGCCGTCAGCGCCCAGCGGCTGGGGCAGACGGCCGGGCCGTACGGGTCGGGCGCCAACAGCCGGGCTTTCCTCGCCCTGGCCCGCGGTCAGGTGTCCGAGGCCGCCCGACACCTCGCCGAGGCCCGCGCCTCCTACGGTCCGCACGACCCCATGCCGCAGCACGATCTGCCGATCTCCTGCCTCACCGTCGCCGTCGCCGCCGCCGAGGGCCGCCTGGCCGACGCCCGCGCCGAACTGGCCCGCGCCCTCACCTCCGGCTTCCCGCTCGGCACCCAGCGCTACGCCTGGCCGCTGCTGCTCGAGGCGGCCACCGCCGAGGCCGACGCCCGGGCCCTGCCCGCCGCCCGCGACGGCCGCGAGCAGGTCTTGGACACCGTCTTCTCCGCCGTCAAGCGCCTCACCACCCACGCCCCCGTCTGGCTCGCCCACGAGCGGTGGGTCCGCGCCGAACTCCACCGCGCCGAGGGCCGGAGCACCCCGGACGCCTGGTCGGACGTGGTCACCGCCTTCGAACCCCTGGCCCGGCCCTACGACCTCGCCCGCGTCCGGTACCGCCTGGCCGAGTCGCTGCTGACCGGCGGCGGCGAGGACGAGCGTGACCGCGCCACGGAACTGCTGCGGCTCGCCCACACCGTCGCCCGCCACCTCGGCGCCCGGCCGCTGGAGGACGCCGCCGCCGCGCTCGCCCGGCGCGCCCGCCTCCAGCTCACGCCCGCCAGGGCCCCCGGCCCCGCGCGGTCCGACCCCGCCGACGCCCTCGGCCTCACCACCCGGGAGCGGGACGTCCTGCGCCTGGTCGCCGCGGGTCACACCAACCGCCGCATAGCGGAGGAGCTGTTCATCTCACCCAAGACCGCGAGCGTGCACGTCTCGAACATCCTGGGGAAGCTCGGCGTCTCCGGGCGGGGCGAGGCGGCGGCGCTGGCGCACCGGCTGGGGCTGTTCCCGGCCGAGATGGTCATGCCCGGTCGCGCGGGCTGAGGCATACGCTGGAAAGGACGGCGCGGACTCCGCGGCCCCAGGGAGGACCAGTTGTTCAACGTGTTCGAGGAGCTGTTCTCGCCCGGCCGCAAGCACACCCGCGACGAGCAGAACCGCCTGGAACTGACCCGTGAGGACGTCGGGGACGGCGACCCCGGACGCGGACCGATAGATCTCGCGTCGGGCAAGGTCGTCGTCCGCCCGGCGCGGGAGCACGAGGACGGCGAGGACGGCGCGGGGGAGTAACCCCCTGTGTTCCCAGGCTCACGTCCGCCGCGGGAGTAGGAGGACGGCGAGGAGGGCGCAAGGGAACAGCCCCCTCGGTTCCCGGGGCTACGTCACCCGCAGTTCCAGGATCCGGTCGTCGCCGTCCTTCGGGCTACCCCGGCCGTCCGTGTTGCTGGTGACGAGCCAGAGCCTGTCGCCGCCCGCCGCGACGACCGTGCGCAGCCGCCCGTACTCGCCCTCCAGGAACGCCTGCGGCTCCGCCGAGGCCGCCGTGCCGTCCAGCGGGATGCGCCACAGCCGCTTGCCGCGCAGGCCCGCCATCCAGATCGACCCCTCGGCGTGGGCGATGCCGCTGGGCGAGGCCTCGGCCGTGCTCCACTGGTCGATGGGATCGCGGAACCGCTTGTCGCCGGACCGGCCTTCCGCTTCCGGCCAGCCGTAGTTGCCGCCCGGCTTGATCGCGTTCAGCTCGTCCCAGGTGTCCTGCCCGAACTCCGAGGCGAACAGCCGCTGCCTGCCGTCCCAGGCCAGGCCCTGCACATTGCGGTGGCCGTAGGAGTACACGGGCGAGTCCGGGAACGGATTGCCCGGCGCCGGCTCGCCCTCCGGGGTCAGACGCAGGATCTTGCCGCCCACCGAGTCCTTGTCCTGGGACAGGCCCGTGTCGCCGCTCTCGCCGGTGCCCGCGTACAGCATCTTGTCCGGGCCGAACGCGATACGCCCGCCGTTGTGGATGAAGCCCTTGGGGATGCCCTTGAACACCGTGTCGGGAGCGCCGAGCTGCTCGCCGGTGGGCTTCTGCCCGTCGTAGATCATGCGGACGATGCGGTTGTCGGACGCCGAGGTGAAGTACGCGTAGACCATGCGGTCCGAGGCGTAGTCGGGGGACAGGGCGATCCCGAGCAGGCCGCCCTCACCGGCCGCCGAGACCCCCGGCACCTCGCCCAGTTCGGTCTTCTTGCCGGTCTTCTCGTCGACCCGGACGATCGTGCCGTCGTCCCGTGAGGCGACGAGCAGCCCGCCGCCCGGCAGCGGTGCGAGACCCCAGGGGGAGTCCAGGCCCTCGGCGACGGTGCGCACCACCTTCACCGAGCCCCGGGCGGGAGGCGTCTCCTCGGCGGCCTGCCGCGGCGGTGCGGACGACCCCGGGGCCGTGCGGCTCGGGGAGGCGCTGTCGTCCTTGCCGGACGGGTCTCCTTCGTCGGAGGAGCAACCGGCCGTCAGCAGGAGCGCGGCGGCGGCCAGCAGGGCCGGGACGGCTCGACGTTGCACGATCATGGTCCCTTCGACGGGGCAGGTCCTTCTCCCTGTCATACACCGCTCGCGGCTCGAGGGTTCCCGATCACGGAACGCCGTAGCGGGAACACGGGGTTTGTCCGGAACGCACCGGGGCGCAGACCGTCCTCAGTCCCACGATCCCTGGGCCGGCGGCAGCGCGGCTATCTCCCTGAGATCGTCCGGCGTCAGGCGCACCTCCGTCGCCGCCGTGTTCTCCGTGACCCAGCGCTCCTGCTTCGCGCCGGGGACCGGGACCACGTGCGGGCCCTGGGCCAGCACCCACGCGAGGGCGACCTGGGCGGGCGTGACGCCCGTGCCGTGCCGGCGGGCCACACGGCGCAGACCCGCGACGAACGGCTGGTTCGCGGCCATCATCTCGGCCGTGAAGCGCGGGTGCCGGGCGCGCGGATCGTCCGCCTCGAAGCCCGCGCCGGGGCGCAGCCTGCCGGTCAGGAAGCCGTTGCCCAGCGGCATCGCGGCGAGGAAACCGACACCTCGCGTCCGGCACCACGGCAGCAGGGCCTCCAGCGCCTCCGGCGACCACACCGACAGCTCCGCCTCCACCGCGCTCACCGGGAAGACCTGCTGCACCCGCTCCAGCTGCCGGATCGTTCCGTCGTGCAGCCGGGCCCCGGCCCGGCGGCCGGCCCGCGCGCCCACCGCACACAGGCCCAACGCGCGTACCTTCCCGGCCTGGACGAGCTCCGCCATCGCGCCCCAGGTCTCCTCGACCGGCACCTCGGGGTCGGCCCGGTGCAGCTGGTAGAGGTCGATGACGTCCGTCTGCAGCCGCCGCAGCGACGCGTCACAGGCCCGCTTCACGTACCCGGGGCGGCCGTTGGCGACGATGTGCTGGTCGCCCACGAGCAGCCCGACCTTCGTCGACACGAACGCGTCGGACCGCCGCTCCTTCAACGCCCGCCCCACCAGCAGCTCGTTGGTGAAGGGGCCGTACATGTCGGCCGTGTCCAGCAGGGACGCACCCAGGTCGAGCGCCCGGTGCACCGCCCTGAGCGACTCGTCGCCCCGCCGCCGCGACGCGCTGTAGGCCCAGCTCATCGGCATGCACCCGAGTCCGACGGCCCCCACCGCGAGCGCCGCCGCGCCGATCGTCCTGCGCTCCACCTGGTCGTGACCCTCCCTGTTCGAGCCACCCCAACCTAACCTCTGCCGTCACACCCTCCTGACATAGCCTCCAGAGCATGACTGCTGACGTGTGGCTGCCCATCCCGCCGGACGAGATCGACGGACTCCCCGAGGGCCCGGACTACCGTTTCTGGAACGGTGAGGAGGACTTCCCCGCGGACCCGGCCGACTGCGCCTTCTACGTCGTCCCCTACATGAAGCCCAGCCCGCTGTGCGTGCGGCCCATGGGGCGGATGAGCAACGTCCGGGTCGTGCAGACCCTCTCCGCCGGGATCGACCACGTGGAGCCGGGGCTCGCGCGGCTGCCGGCGGGTGTGCGGCTGTGCAATGCGCGGGGGGTGCACGAAACCAGCACCGGCGAGCTCACCCTCGCGCTGATCCTGGCCTCGCTGCGCGGGATCCCCGACTTCGTCCGGGCGCAGGACCGGGGGGAGTGGCTCGGCGGGTTCCGGCCCGCCCTCGCCGACAAGAACGTCCTCATCGTGGGATACGGCTCGATCGGCGAGGCCATCGAGGACCGGCTCGTTCCGTTCGAGGTGGCGCGGGTGGCGCGCGTCGCGCGCTCCGAGCGCACCACGGCGCGCGGTCCGGTGCATCCGCTCACCGACCTGCCCTCACTGCTGCCGGAAGCGGACGTCGTGATCCTTTCCACTCCCCTCACCGAAGCCACCCGCGGCCTGGCCGGAGCCGACTTCCTGTCCCGGATGAAGGACGGTGCGCTCCTCGTCAACGTCGCCCGCGGCCCCGTCGTCGACACCAAGGCCCTGCTCGCCGAGCTGGAGACCGGCCGCATCACCGCCGCCCTCGACGTCACCGACCCGGAGCCGCCGGCGCGCGAACACCCCCTGTGGCGTGCGCCGGGGGTACTCATCAGCCCCCATGTCGGCGGACCCACCTCCGCGTTCCTTCCGCGCGCCAAGCGGCTCCTGGTGGACCAGTTGAACCGCTATGTGAACCGGGAGCCGCTCCGCAACGTGATCCTCACGACGGGTGCATCAACCGACTGAGAGACCTTCGGGTACCGTCCGCAATCCCTCGGGTGCGGTGGGTACTCATATATCTGGTGATCGTCACGGAGCGTAGAGAACCTATGTCCCTGAGTGACGAGACTGGTGTATCGTCCCGACAGGGGCTGCGCCGGGGACCGTTCGGCGCCGGGGACGGACACTTCAGACTGTGAGGGGGGCGACAGGCGATGCACGGCCTATGGACGAGCGATCCGACGGGACGGGGCTGCCGGCGGCGACCCTGGCGGACGGCCGCGAGCAGACGCGGTCAGCACGCCGATCACGTCGGCCACCACACCCGCCACAGCGAACACCGCACCGACCACCACACGGACCACAGCCATCATCACCGCAGGTCCGGCAGGAGCAGGAGGCATGCCCAGCCGGCCCACCGGGGCCCGCGGGACCCGGGAGCCGCGCGGACCGGGAGGACCCGGTGAGCGCGCCCCCCACCCCCACGCTGGACGGAGCGCTGCGGGCACAGCCTCCCTCCACGGGCGCGCTCCTGCCCCGCACGCCGGTCACCGGCCGCCGGCCGGGCCTGGCCCTCCAACTCGTCCTGGCCCTGGCCTGCGCGGGATACGCCGTCGGCGCCGCGTTCGGCTGGGGCTCTTACGAACTGGCCCTGTTCATGGGCGACTTCGGGCTGAGCGCCGCGGCCGGCACCGCCGCCGTCTCGTGCTTCCTCTACGCCCGCAGCCGCCGACCCCGCTTTCGACCCGCCTGGCTGCTGTTCGGCCTCTCCTCGGTCATGGCGTCCCTGGGCAACCTGGTCTGGGGGTGGTACGAGGTGGTCCTGGGCCTGCCCGTACCCAGTCCCAGCTACGCCGACCTGTTCTTCCTCTGCTTCGCGCCGCCCGCGATCGTCGGGCTGCTCGTGCTCGCCAAGCGGCCGGTGACCAAGGCTGGCTGGGTCTGCCTGGGGCTGGACGCCTGGCTCATCGGCGGCTCGCTGCTGACGCTGGCCTGGAGCCTCGCCCTCGCCCAGGCCGCGAAATCGGAAGGGCCCGGCGTGGCGCACATCGCGCTGTCGCTGGCGTACCCGCTGCTCGACATCGCCCTGGTGAGCATGGTCCTCGCCCTGCACTTCAGGCGCTCCGCCGTGAACCGCTCCGCGGTGAACACCGCCATCGGCGCCCTCGCCCTGACCGTGATGTGCGACGCCCTGTTCACCTCACCGCTCATGCACCACGACTACCGCTCCGGGCAGCTGCTCGACGCGGGCTGGTTCGCCGGCTCGCTGCTCCTGGCGTACGCCCCGTGGGCCGGGGCCCGCGCGGAGGGCGACCGGCACGGCTCCGACCGGCACGGCGCCGCCGGGCACACCCGCGTGGTGCACGAGCACGTGCCGGGGCAGCGCGGAGGCACCCACCACCAGGCGCCCCTGCCCGGCGCCGAGCACAGCCGATACCCCGCCGGCCGGCCCATCGCCGGCTCCCTCGCCGCCCTCACGCCGTACCTGGCGGCCGCCGTGTGCACCCTGGGGATCCTCTACAACGTCCTCAACGGCCGCAGCGTCGACCGCGTGGTCCTGCTGACCGGAGGCACCGTGGTGCTCGCGCTCGTCGTGCGCCAGGGCATCATGCTGCTCGACAACATCACCCTCACCCAGGAACTGGCGCAGAAGGAGAACCACTTCCGCTCCCTGGTGCAGGGCTCCAGCGACGTCATCATGATCGCCGCACCCAGTGGCGTCCTGCGGTACGTCTCCCCGGCCGCGGCCGGTGTGTACGGCCGCTCGGCGGAGGAGCTGGTGGGTACGGAACTGGCCAACCTCATCCACCCCGAGGACCTGGGCTGCGTCGTGCACGAGGTACGCCGGTTCCTCGCCGCCGACCCGGTCGAGGAACCCACCACACGCATCGAGTGCCGTTTCCGCTCGGGCGGTGGGGGCACCTCCCGCTCGAGCGAAGCCGAGAGTGGGGGAGGCTGGCTCAACGTCGAGTCGACCGTCAACCGCCACCACGGCGGCCTCATCTTCAACAGCCGCGACGTGACCGAGAGGGTGCGCCTGCAGGCGCAGTTGCAGCACAACGCCGAGCACGACCCGCTCACGGACCTGCCCAACCGCGCCCTGTTCACCAAGCGCGTCCAGCACGCCCTCTCGGGCCGCCGTGCCTCCGACCGGGGCGTGGCCCTGCGGAACACGGCCGTGCTGTTCATCGACCTCGACGGCTTCAAGGCCGTCAACGACACGATCGGGCACCAGGCCGGGGACGAGCTGCTGGTCCAGGCCGCCCGCAGGCTCCAGGACTCCGTCCGGCGCGGCGACACCGCGTCCCGGCTCGGCGGAGACGAGTTCGCGGCCCTGATCGCCGGGGACAACACCCGCGACCGGGACGCCCGCGAGCGGCACATACTGGAGCTCGCCGACCGCCTCAGGACGACGCTGTCCCAGCCCTACCTCATCGACGGCAACGATGTCCGTGTCAACGCCTCCATCGGCGTGGCCTTCGCGGAATCCGGCCTCGGCGCGGGCGAACTGCTGCGCAACGCCGACCTGGCCATGTACCGCGCCAAGGCCGCCGGCAAGGGCCGCGTCGAGCTCTACAAGCCGCAGATGCAGCAGGACGTCGTCCGCAAGGCCGAGCTCGCCACCCGCCTGCGGGCCGCGCTGCACGACGGAGAGTTCGCCCTGCTGCACCAGCCGGTGGTGTCCCTGGACGACGGCCGGATCACGTCGGTGTCCGCACAGGCGCGCTGGCGCTCCTCGCAGGGGGTGCTCTTCACCCCGGCGGAGTTCCTGCGCGTGGCCGAGGACGGCGACAGGACCGCCGAGCTGGGCCGTTGGATGATCGAGGAGGCCGTCGAGCAGGCCGCCGAGCGGCACGCGACCGGGCTGTCCGTGCCGGTCGTGGTGCGGATGAGCGCCCGCCGGCTGCTGGACCGGTCGATGCCGCTCGGCTCGATCGAGGCGCTGCTCACGCGCCACGGACTGCCGCCGGGGGCGCTGATCATCGAGCTGTCGGACGCCGACCCGAGGGTCTCGCTGGACGAGCTGGAGCGGCGCCTGGGCGCCCTGCGGCGGGTCGGCGTACGGATCGCGCTCGACGGCTTCGGCAGCGGCTACGCGGCGATCACGGCCCTTCGGCGGCTCCCCGTCGACGTGCTGAAGCTCGACCGCGGCCTGGTCGACGGCGTCGTCGAGTCCGCGCGCCTGCACAAGATCACCAGCGGGCTGCTGCGCATCGCGGGCGACCTCGGGCTGAAGTCCGTTGCGGAGGGGGTGGATCTGCCCGAGCAGGTCGTCGCCCTGCGCGCTATGGGCTGCACGCACGGGCAGGGCATGGCGTTCTCCGGGCCGCTCGACGAGTACCGGCTGCGCAGGGCGCTCGCCGCCGGCCACTATCCGGTGCCGAACGGACCGTCCGAACCGGCGTTCGCGGGCGGCGCCCCGCGGGTGTACAACTCGGGCGTGTCCGCCGTCATCGGTGGCGGCACGGCTCTGCGCTCACATAATGAGACTCCCGTCCCACCTACTTGACAGTGGGTGCGTGCCGGGGAGAGGGTCAGTGCCATGCGCACCCGAATTCTCGTACTTGGAAAGCGCGTCGGCTGACGCTGAGCCTCGACCGCTCAGCGACCCCACCCGGCGCGCTCCCCTCGCTTGCCTTATGGCACGAGGGGTTTTTTGTTGCACAGGCACCCTCCGTGCAGCAGCCGAAAACCGCACAACTCTCGCAAAAAACCCTCAGCATCTGAGAAGAGAATGCCGATGACCGAGCAGGCCACCGGGGCCCACCACCCGCAGCCCCGGCCCCGATCCGGAGGACACTCCGCCCCCGAGCAGGTGACGGGCGCGCAGTCCCTCATCCGCTCTCTCGAGGAGGTCGGCGCCGACACGGTATTCGGCATTCCCGGCGGTGCGATCCTCCCGGCCTACGACCCGCTGATGGACTCGACCCGGGTGCGCCACGTCCTGGTCCGCCACGAGCAGGGCGCCGGTCACGCCGCCACCGGCTACGCGCAGGCCACCGGCAAGGTCGGTGTCTGCATGGCCACCTCCGGCCCCGGCGCCACCAACCTGGTCACCCCGATCGCCGACGCGCACATGGACTCCGTGCCGCTGGTCGCGATCACCGGCCAGGTGGCGTCCAAGGCGATCGGTACGGACGCCTTCCAGGAGGCGGACATCGTCGGCATCACCATGCCGATCACCAAGCACAACTTCCTCGTCACCAAGGCCGAGGACATCCCGCGGATCATCGCCCAGGCGTTCCACATCGCCTCCACCGGCCGCCCCGGCCCGGTCCTGGTCGACATCGCCAAGGACGCCCTCCAGGCGAAGACCACCTTCTCCTGGCCGCCCGCCATGGATCTGCCCGGCTACCGCCCGGTGACCAAGCCGCACGCCAAGCAGATCCGCGAGGCCGCCAAGCTGATCACCCAGGCCAGGCGGCCCGTGCTGTACGTCGGCGGCGGTGTGCTCAAGGCCCGGGCCACCGCCGAGCTGAAGGTCCTCGCCGAGCTCACCGGTGCCCCCGTCACCACCACGCTGATGGCGCTCGGGGCGTTCCCCGACAAGCACCCGCAGCACCTGGGCATGCCCGGCATGCACGGCTCGGTCGCGGCCGTCACCGGACTGCAGAAGGCCGACCTGATCGTCGCCCTCGGCGCCCGCTTCGACGACCGCGTCACCGGCAAGCTGGACAGCTTCGCCCCGTTCGCCAAGATCGTCCACGCGGACATCGACCCGGCCGAGATCGGCAAGAACCGCGCCGCCGACGTGCCGATCGTGGGCGACGCCCGGGAGGTCATCGCCGACCTGATCCAGGCCGTCCAGAAGGAGCACGGCGAGGGCCACCAGGGCGACTACAGCATGTGGTGGAACGACCTGAACCGCTGGCGCGACACCTACCCGCTCGGCTACGACCAGCCCGGCGACGGCTCACTCTCCCCGCAGCAGGTCATCGAGCGCATCGGACAGCTCGCGCCCGAGGGCACGATCTTCGCGGCGGGCGTCGGCCAGCACCAGATGTGGTCCGCCCACTTCATCGAGTACGACAAGCCGGGCACCTGGCTCAACTCCGGCGGCGCCGGAACGATGGGCTACGCCGTCCCGGCCGCCATGGGCGCCAAGGCCGGAGCGCCCGAGCGCGCCGTCTGGGCCATCGACGGCGACGGCTGCTTCCAGATGACCAACCAGGAACTGACCACCTGCGCCCTGAACAACATCCCGATCAAGGTCGCCGTCATCAACAACGGCGCCCTCGGGATGGTCCGCCAGTGGCAGACCCTCTTCTACAACCAGCGCTACTCCAACACGGTCCTGCATTCCGGCCCGGACGACGTCAACCCCGAGGCCCGCGGCACCCGCGTCCCCGACTTCGTGAAGCTGTCGGAGGCCATGGGCTGCCACGCCATCCGCTGCGAGTCCCCGGACGACCTCGACAAGGTCATCGAGGAGGCGAACTCGATCAACGACCGCCCGGTCGTCGTCGACTTCATCGTCCACGAGGACGCGATGGTGTGGCCGATGGTGGCCGCCGGCACCTCCAACGACGAGATCATGGCCGCCCGGGACGTCCGCCCCGACTTCGGCGACAACGAAGACGACTGAGCGAGAGAGACCGAAGAGATCATGTCCAAGCACACGCTCTCCGTCCTGGTGGAGAACACCCCCGGCATCCTCGCCCGGATCGCCGCCCTGTTCTCCCGCCGCGGCTTCAACATCGACTCGCTCGCGGTGGGCGTCACCGAGCACCCCGACATCTCCCGCATCACCATCGTCGTCGGCGTGGAGGACCTGCCGCTGGAGCAGGTCACCAAGCAGCTCAACAAGCTCGTCAACGTGCTGAAGATCGTCGAGCTGGAGCCGTCACAGGCGGTCCAGCGCGAACTCGTCCTGGTGAAGGTGCGCGCCGACAACGAGACGCGCTCCCAGATCGTCGAGATCGTCCAGCTGTTCCGTGCCAAGACCGTCGACGTCTCCCCGGAGGCCGTCACCATCGAGGCCACCGGCTCCGGCGAGAAGCTGACCGCGATGCTCAAGATGCTGGAGCCGTACGGCATCAAGGAGCTCGTCCAGTCCGGCACGATCGCGATCGGCCGCGGTGCCCGTTCCATCACGGACCGGTCGCTGCGCGCTCTGGACCGGTCGGCCTAGAACCCGGAACGGGCGGTCGGCGCGCCGTCGGCCGCCCGTATTCCGAGACCCGCAGACTTCCCTTCCGCCCCCCGTCATACGGTGGGACGCAACACCTGCACTCCCGAGGAGAGAACCCAAAGTGGCCGAGCTGTTCTACGACGCCGACGCCGACCTGTCCATCATCCAGGGCCGCAAGGTCGCGGTCATCGGGTACGGCAGCCAGGGCCACGCCCACGCGCTGTCGCTCCGTGACTCGGGTGTCGACGTCCGCGTCGGTCTGCACGAGGGCTCCAAGTCCAAGGCCAAGGCCGAGGAGCAGGGCCTGCGCGTGGTGAGCCCGTCGGAGGCCGCCGCCGAGGCCGACGTCATCATGATCCTGGTGCCGGACCCGATCCAGGCGCAGGTCTACGAGGAGCACATCGCCCCGAACCTGAACGACGGCGACGCCCTGTTCTTCGGCCACGGCCTGAACATCCGCTACGGCTTCATCAAGCCCCCGGCCGGCGTGGACGTCTGCATGGTCGCCCCGAAGGGCCCGGGCCACCTGGTCCGCCGCCAGTACGAGGAAGGCCGCGGCGTGCCCTGCATCGCCGCCGTCGAGCAGGACGCCACGGGCAACGGCTTCGAGCTGGCCCTGTCCTACGCCAAGGGCATCGGCGGCACCCGCGCCGGCGTCATCAAGACGACCTTCACCGAGGAGACCGAGACCGACCTGTTCGGTGAGCAGGCCGTCCTCTGCGGTGGCACCGCGGCGCTGGTCAAGGCGGGATTCGAGACGCTGACCGAGGCCGGCTACCAGCCGGAGATCGCCTACTTCGAGTGCCTGCACGAGCTGAAGCTGATCGTGGACCTCATGTACGAGGGCGGCCTGGAGAAGATGCGCTGGTCGATCTCCGAGACCGCCGAGTGGGGCGACTACGTCACCGGTCCGCGCATCATCACGGACGCCACCAAGGCCGAGATGAAGAAGGTCCTCGCCGAGATCCAGGACGGCACCTTCGCGAACCAGTGGATGGACGAGTACCACGGCGGTCTGAAGAAGTACAACGAGTACAAGAAGCAGGACTCCGAGCACCTGCTGGAGACCACCGGCAAGGAGCTGCGCAAGCTCATGAGCTGGGTCGACGAAGAGGCGTGAGCCCGCCGCCCGAGGGGCCGGAGCGAACCCGCTCCGGCCCCTTCGGCGAACCCCGGGTAACGTCGGTGGTACGGCGTTGTCCATCCCGTCCGGCCACGGACGGGTGATCCTTCCGCAGCGGCACAGGACGACGCCCCAGGCGCCACTAGACTGCTGCACACACCTACGCGTCAGGCCCACAGCGTCGTGCGTCTTCCGCGGCTAGCCCCCCTCCACCGCCTGCGGCCGTCGGGACGGCCGTCCGCAGCACTGGACTTGTGAGGACTCACGTGAGCTCGAAACCCGTCGTACTCATCGCTGAAGAGCTGTCGCCCGCCACCGTCGACGCCCTGGGCCCGGACTTCGAGATCCGGCACTGCAACGGCGCGGACCGGGCCGAGCTGCTCCCGGCCATCGCCGACGTGGACGCGATCCTGGTCCGTTCGGCCACCAAGGTCGACGCCGAGGCGATCGCCGCCGCGAACAAGCTGAAGGTCGTCGCACGAGCCGGCGTCGGCCTGGACAACGTGGACGTCTCCGCCGCCACCAAGGCCGGCGTGATGGTCGTCAACGCCCCCACCTCGAACATCGTGACCGCCGCCGAGCTGGCCTGCGGTCTCCTCGTCGCCACCGCCCGCCACATTCCGCAGGCCAACGCCGCGCTGAAGAACGGCGAGTGGAAGCGCAGCAAGTACACGGGCGTCGAGCTCGCCGAGAAGACCCTCGGAGTCGTCGGCCTCGGCCGTATCGGTGCGCTGGTCGCCCAGCGCATGTCCGGGTTCGGCATGAAGGTCGTCGCCTACGACCCCTACATCCAGCCCGCCCGCGCCGCCCAGATGGGCGTGAAGGTGCTGTCGCTGGACGAGCTGCTCGAGGTCTCCGACTTCATCACCGTGCACCTCCCCAAGACCCCCGAGACCGTCGGCCTCATCGGCGACGAGGCGCTGCGCAAGGTCAAGCCGAGCGTGCGCATCGTCAACGCCGCGCGCGGGGGGATCGTCGACGAGGAGGCCCTGTACTCCGCCCTCAAGGAGGGCCGGGTCGCCGGTGCCGGCCTCGACGTGTACGCGAAGGAGCCCTGCACGGACTCCCCGCTGTTCGAGTTCGACCAGGTCGTCTGCACCCCGCACCTCGGTGCCTCCACCGACGAGGCGCAGGAGAAGGCCGGTATCGCCGTGGCCCGCTCGGTGCGCCTCGCCCTCGCCGGTGAGCTCGTGCCGGACGCGGTGAACGTGCAGGGCGGTGTCATCGCCGAGGACGTCAAGCCGGGTCTGCCGCTCGCCGAGCGCCTGGGCCGGATCTTCACCGCCCTCGCCGGTGAGGTCGCCGTCCGCCTCGATGTCGAGGTCTACGGCGAGATCACCCAGCACGACGTGAAGGTGCTGGAGCTGTCCGCGCTCAAGGGCGTCTTCGAGGATGTCGTCGACGAGACGGTCTCCTACGTCAACGCCCCGCTGTTCGCGCAGGAGCGCGGCGTCGAGGTGCGCCTCACCACCAGCTCCGAGGCGACCGAGCACCGCAACGTCGTCACGGTGCGCGGCACCCTCGCCGACGGTGAGGAGGTGTCGGTGTCCGGCACGCTGGCCGGTCCCAAGCACCTCCAGAAGATCGTCGCGGTCGGTGACTACGACGTGGACCTCGCGCTCGCCGACCACATGCTGGTCCTGAAGTACGAGGACCGCCCCGGCATCGTCGGCACGGTCGGCCGCATCCTCGGTGAGGCGGGCCTGAACATCGCCGGCATGCAGGTGTCGCGTTCGGTGGCCGGCGGCGAGGCGCTGGCGGTCCTGACCGTGGACGACACGGTGACCGCGAACGTTCTGGCCGAGGTGGCCGCGGAGATCGGGGCGACCTCGGCCCGCTCCGTGAACCTGGCCTGACCTTCCCAGGGCCTGCGCCCCGGACGCCCGTTCGTCCTGAACGGGCCCGCTCTCAGACGCCGGACGGGCTGAGCCGATCAGCCTGTCCGGCGTTTTTCCGTACCCCCACCCGCCGCAGGGTCAGCAGCGCCGCTGCCGCCGCACCGGCCAGCAGCACCGCGCCCGTGACGGCCGCCGCGTGCATGCCGCTGGTGAAGGCCTCGCGCGCCGCCGTCGCCAGGGCGTCCCCAGCGCGCCCCGGGAGCCGGTCGGCCACGGCCAGAGCGCCGCCCAGCGTCTCGCGTGCCGCTGTGGGTGCCGAGGCCGGGATCTCGTGCCGGAAGACGGCCGTGCCGATGGAGCCGAGGAACGCCATGCTCAGCGCGCCGCCGAACTCCGTGCCCGTCTCCAGCAGGGACGACGCGGCGCCTGCCTTCTCCACGGGAGCGGCGCTCAGGGCCAGGTCCGCCACCTGCGACATGACGGCCACGATGCCGCAGGCCAGGACGGCGCACGCGGCCAGCAGCAGCCAGAGGGAGTCCGTACCGGCGAGGGCCAGCATCACGTAGCCGCACGCGGCGACCGCGAAACCCGCGCCGACGACGTGCGCCCGGGGAACGCCCCGCTGCACGAGCTGTGCGGAGACCGGGGCCGCGAGCCCGATGGGCACCGACGGCAGCAGGCTCCACAGGGCCGCTTCGAGGGGGCCCTTGTCCAGGACCGACTGGATGTACTGGGTCGTGAAGTACGCCGAGCCCATCATGCCGAAGGCGGCGGCGAGGTTGAGGACGACGGCCGGGCTGAAGCCGCGGGCCCGGAACAGGTCGGGGGAGATCAGCGGGGAGGCCGCCGTACGCTGGCGGTGGACGAACAGCGCGGCGAAGAGCAGCCCGATGGTCACCGACATCACGTACCGCACGTTCCAGCCCTGTGAGGCGAGTTCCTTCAGTCCGTAGATCACGGGGAGCACCGCCGCCATCGACAGTGGGACGCTCAGCAGGTCGAAGCGGCCGGGATTGGGCGTGCGCGACTCGGGCAGCAGGACGGGGCCGAGGACCAGGAGCAGCAGCATCGCGGGCAGGTTGACCAGGAAGACCGAGCCCCACCAGAAGTGCTCGACGAGCACCCCGCTCATCACCGAGCCGAGCGCGATGCCGGCCGTCATCACCCCCGACCACACACCGATCGCCTTGGTCCGCTGTGCGGGGTCGCTGAACATCGTGCGCACGATCGCCATCGTGGACGGCATCAGCGTCGCGCCGCCGATGCCGAGGACCGCGCGGGCGGCGATCAACGTCTCGGCACTGTTCGCGTAGGCCGCGACCAGCGAGGCCGTGCCGAAGGCGGCGGCGCCGATCAGCAGGAGCCGGCGGCGGCCGATGCGGTCGCCGAGAGAGCCCATCGTCATCAGCAGCCCGGCCAGTACGAAGCCGTAGATGTCGAAGATCCACAGTTGCTGGGTGGCGCTCGGCTCCAGGTCGGCGCTGATCGCGGGGATCGCGAAGTAGAGGACGGACACGTCCATCGAGACCAGCAGCAGCGGGAGCATCAGCACGCCGAGGGCCGTCCATTCGCGGCGGCCGGCGAGGGCGGGAGGGGGCGGTTTCGTCGTCATGAGCAGGACTGTACGAGCGTATTAAACGCTTGTCTAGTACGGCTGTTTAATACGCACGTCTGGATCTCGGGATAGGGTGGCGGGCCATGGGACACCGTGAGGATCTGCTGGAGGGCGCCAAGCGCTGCCTGCTGGCGAAGGGCTTCCTGCGCACCACCGCGCGCGACATCGTCAAGGAGTCGGGGACCAACCTGGCCTCGATCGGCTACCACTACGGCTCGAAGGACGCGCTGCTGGCCCAGGCGTACGTCGAGATGGTGGAGGGCATGTCCGACGCCTTCGAGGGCGGCGGTGAGCTGCGGGGCGAGCCGGGGTCACTCGAGCGCTTCACCGACGTGTGGGCGAACATCATCGCGACCATGCGGGAGCCCGGCTCGATGTGGCGGCTCAGCATGGAGATCGTGGCCATGGGGGATCAGCTGCCGGAGGTGCGGGAGCATCTCGCGCGGGCCCAGCGCGAGGGTGCGCGGGGCATCCTGCCCCTCTTCCTCGGCGGGCACGAGGCGGACGTGACGGACGAGCAGGTGGACACCCTCGGGTACTTCTACCTGACCCTCATGATGGGCCTGATGGCGCAGTGGACCTTCGACCCGGAGCACGCTCCGGAGGCCGAGCAGCTCGCAGCGGGGCTCCGCCGGGTGATCGAGGCGGCCGCGGGGAAGTGACGCCTCACCCGGGTGCGCCGACGACCGAGTCGATGGCGGACTCGGTGTCCGGGGCGGTCCGGGTGGGGGTGAGTGCCGTCTCGGTCCAGGAGCGGCCCGCCGACACCCAGACGCTGCGCGCGCCGATGCCGGCCGCGCCGGCGATGTCGGCGTGCGGGGAGTCGCCGATCACCCAGGCGCCGTCGAGCGTGGCGCCGACGGCGGCGGCAGCGGCGCGGAAGATCTCCGGCGCCGGCTTCTTGTGGCCGACGGCCTCGGAGACGGCCCAGCCGTGGGTCAGCGCGTCGAGGCCGGTGGTGCGGATCTTCCTCTCCTGCTGGGAGGTGCGGCCGTTGGTGACGATGGCGAGGGTCCAGCCGGCGGCGGTGGCCTTCTCGAGCGCTGTGCGGACGGGCGCGGACAGCACGACACGGTCGGCCGCGCCCCGGTCGAGCAGGGAGCGGACGGCGTCCCGGGGGACGCGGTCGCCGTACCGGCCGTGCATCGCCCGGGCGACCTCCGGGCGTGGCGTGTACCCGCTGGCGTCGACGGTCATGAGCCAGTCGATGTCGTCCTCGGGCAGCCCGTGCTCGGCCAGGAAGTCCAGCAGCGTGGCGCGGTAGGCGGCGTCCCGGTCGATCAGGGTGTTGTCGAGGTCGAGCAGCAGCAGGGGCATGAACGGGCCGTCCTCACAGTCGGTGTGCCTTGAGGGCCATGTGCAGCAGCAGACGGTCCTCGCCGTCGTCGAGGTCGAGGCCGGTGAGCTTCTCGATCCGGGACAGGCGGTAGTACAGGGTCTGGCGGTGGATGCCCAGCTCGGCGGCGGCCCGGGCGGCCTGGCCGGCGCAGTCGAGGTAGACCTCGGCGGTCCGGGCGAGTTCCTGGTGGACCGGGGCGAGCAGGGTGCGGGCGACGGGGTCGTGAGCGACCTCCGGGGGCAGGGCCGTGAGCAGCCGGAACGGCCCGATCGACGCCCACTGCGCGACCGGCCCGAAGCGTGCCTCGGCCAGCGCCGCCCGGGCGGCCGCCGACGCCTCCCGCCAGGCGGTCGCCGACTCGGCGAGGCCGGAGCGGGGGGTGGCGATTCCGGCGGCTGCCGGGGCCGGGCCGCTGCCGGTGGTCCCGCCGCCCGTAAGGGCGCTGCCGCGCGTCCCGCCGGCCTTGGGGCTGGTGCCGCTGGTCCCGCCGGCCTTGGGGCTGCTGCCGCTGGTCCCGCCGCTCTTGGGGGCGCTGCCGGTGGTCCCGCCTCCCTTCGGGCCGCTGCCGCTCGACCCGCCGCCCTCAGGCCCGCTTCCCCCGCGTGCCCGCTCCAGCAGCCGCCCCGCCGCCGTCGTCGCCGGTGTCAGGACATCCGAGGAGCGCAGGCGGATCAGTACCGCCAGACACTGGGTCGTCGTCCCCCACGGCAGGGTGCACAGCGCCGTCGCGCCCGGGACCGCGCGCACCGACGGAGCGTCGTCCGGGTCGGCCGAGGGCCAGGGGGCGACGCATATCAGTGCGTGGAGGCCGTCGGCGCGGGGGCCGAGGGCCGTGCGGAGCTCGGCGACGGCCATGTCGCCCTGCCAGCCGGGCTCGGCGGTGAGGACGGCCCGGAGCTCGCGGCTGAGGTCCGCGCCGTGCTGTGCCTCGTCCGCGAGCAGGGCACCGATGCGGGCCGTGACCCGCATGGCGGCGGAGAGCTGGCGCTCGCTCGGGCCGGGGTCGTCGTCCAGGAGCCAGACGTAGCCGTGCACCACGCCCCGGTGGCGGACGGGGAGGCAGATCCGGCCCCGGTAGACCCCGGCCTCCGGAGTCGGAGGGATCCGGACCGGGGCCGTCGCCCGGGTGATGCCGAAGCCCTCGAACCAGGCCCGGACCGCCGCCGTCGAACGGCGGGTGAGGATCGAGCGGGTGCGCACCGGGTCCAGGGCCGACGGATCGAGGTCGCCCTCACTGTCGTAGGCCCCGAAGGCGATCAGCTCGAAGTCCCGGTTCTCCAGGGTCGCGGGTGCGCCGAGCAGCTCCGAGATCTCGTCGACCAGCTCCTCGTAGTCGCCCCTGTGTTCCGACGTCACCCGGGCATTGTCGCGCACTTCCCGGACCCCTTCATACATCTGTCTGAGATCTGCGGCACGGATGCGTGACAGCTGTCGATGGCCCACGATCGGAGGGATCCTTAGGTTTCACGGTGGTTCTCCGTGCCGTACCCGACGCGTCGTCCGCGAGGGGTCGGCCTTCACGTTGCTGGTGCTTGGAGGTGCCCCGTGCTGGGTCCCGTGATTCTCGCCGCGTCTCGCAGCGACCGGATGCGACGCCTGATCTCGGCGGCCCCGGTGACCAAGCAGGTCGTCGACCGCTTCATCCCGGGCGAGGACGTCGACGACATCGTCCCCGTCGTCCGGAGCCTGACCGAGCAGGGGCTGGAGCTGACGATGGACGTCGTCGGCGAGGACATCACCAACCCCGCGCAGGCCGCCGCCGCCCGGGACGCCTACCTGGAGCTCGTCGACCGCCTCAAGCCGCTGGAGCTCGGTACCCGCGCCGAGATGTCGGTGAAGCTGTCGATGTTCGGTCAGGCGCTGGAGGGCGGCCACGAGCTGGCCCTGAGCAACGTCCGCCCGGTCGTCGAGGCCGCCGCCGAGATCGGCACCACGGTCACCCTCGACGCCGAGGACCACACCACCCTCGACTCGATGTTCGCCATCCACGAGGAGCTGCGGAAGGACTTCCCGCAGACCGGCTGCGTCATCCAGGCCTATCTGTTCCGCACGGAGGCCGACGCCCGCCGCCTCGCGGAGAGCGGCAGCCGGGTCCGCCTGGTCAAGGGCGCGTACAAGGAGCCCGCCTCGGTCGCGTACCAGGACAAACACGAGATCGACCGGGCATATGTTCGTATTCTGCGCACGTTGATGCAGGGGGAGGGGTACCCGATGATCGGGTCCCACGACCCGCGACTGATCGCGATCGGCCAGGAACTCGCCCACCAGGCCGGGCGAAAGCCCGACGCGTACGAGTTCCAGATGCTCTACGGCATCCGCACCGAGGAGCACCTGCGGCTGGCCGCCGAGGGCCACCGGATGCGCGTCTACACCGCCTACGGCACCGACTGGTACGGCTACTTCATGCGCCGTCTCGCGGAGAAGCCGGCCAACCTGCGCTTCTTCGCCCGTTCGATGCTCACCAAGGGCTGACAGCCCGACCAGGGCCCAGAGCCCGTCAAGGGCCGAGACCGAAACACCGCTCAGTAAGGAGTTACGGACAACATGGACGCTGTGACCCAGGTCCCCACCCCCGTCAACGAGCCGGTGCACGGCTACGCCCCCGGCTCGCCCGAGCGGGCTCGGCTGGAGGCCCGGCTGAAGGAGCTGGCCGACAACCCCGTCGACCTGCCCTGCACCATCGGCGGCGAGAAGCGGATGGGCGGCGGCGAGGCCTTCAAGGTCGTCCAGCCGCACAACCACCAGGCCGTGCTCGGCACGTACCGCAACGCCACGCAGGCGGACGCCCAGGACGCCATCGACGCGGCCCTGGCCGCCGCGCCCGCCTGGCGCGCGATGTCCTTCGACGACCGTGCGGCGATCATCCTGCGCGCCGCCGAGCTGCTGTCCGGGCCGTGGCGCGAGACGCTCGCCGCCTCCACCATGCTCGGCCAGTCCAAGACCGCCCAGCAGGCCGAGATCGACACGCCCTGCGAGCTGATCGACTTCTGGCGCTTCAACGTCTCCTACGCCCGCAAACTCCTCGCCGAGCAGCCCCCGGCCAACTCCCCGGGCGTGTGGAACCGTCTGGACCACCGCCCGCTCGAGGGCTTCGTCTACGCGATCACGCCCTTCAACTTCACCGCCATCGCGGGCAACCTGCCGACGGCCCCCGCCCTGATGGGCAACGTCGTCGTCTGGAAGCCGTCCCCGACACAGACGCACGCCGCCGTACTGCTCATGCAGCTGCTGGAGGAAGCCGGCCTGCCGAAGGGCGTCATCAACCTCGTCACCGGCGACGGCATCGAGGTCTCCAAGGTCGCCCTGGAGCACCGCGACCTCGCCGGCATCCACTTCACCGGCTCGACGCCCACTTTCCAGTACCTGTGGAAGACGGTCGGCGCGAACATCGAGAAGTACCGCACCTACCCGCGCCTGGTCGGCGAGACCGGCGGCAAGGACTTCCTCGTCGCCCACCCGTCGGCCGACCCGGCGATCCTGAAGACGGCGTTCACCCGGGGTGCCTTCGAGTTCCAGGGCCAGAAGTGCAGCGCGACCTCGCGGGCGTACATCCCCGCCTCGATCTGGAACTCCGGTTTCAAGGAGGAGCTCGCCGCCGAGGTCGACGGCATCAAGATGGGCGACGTCACCGACCTGTCGAACTTCATCGGCGCCGTCATCGACGAGCGTGCCTTCGCCAAGAACAAGGCCGCCATCGACCGCGCCAAGGAGGACCCCACCTGCACGATCGTCGCGGGCGGCACCTACGACGACTCGGTGGGCTACTTCGTCCGCCCGACCGTCATCGAGTGCACCGACCCGGAGAACGAGGTCTTCCGCACCGAGTACTTCGGCCCGATCATCGCCGTGCACGTCTACGAGGACGACACGTACGACGAGATGCTGACCCAGATGGAGTCCGTCTCCGACTACGCCCTGACCGGCTCGGTCATCGCGAACGACCGCGCGGCCGCGGCCTACACGGCCGACAAGCTCCGCTACGCGGCCGGCAACTTCTACATCAACGACAAGTCGACCGGCGCCGTCGTCGGCCAGCAGCCCTTCGGGGGCGGCCGCGCCTCCGGCACCAACGACAAGGCCGGCGCCCCGCAGAACCTGATGCGCTGGACCCTGACCCGCGCCATCAAGGAGACCCTGGTCCCGCCGACCGACTACACGTACCCGCACATGGGCTGACACCCCGGGTGAACCGACGGGCCAGGTCGAAAAGACCTGGCCCGTCGGCATGTGCGGCGGAAACACTGGCGCCATGGCGAAGACGGAGACGGTGACCGCCGACGACGGTGCACGACTGTGGGCCCAGCGCTCGGGCCGGGGCCCCACGCCCCTGGTGCTGTGCCACGGTGGTCCCGGACTGTGGGACATGTTCGACGACGTCGCCGGCCTGCTCGGCGACCTCGCCACGGTGATCCGCTGGGACCAGCGCGGCTGCGGGCGCTCACAGCCCTGCGACGGGCCGTGGACCGTGGAACGCTTCGTGGCCGATCTCGACGCCGTACGACGGCACTTCGGGCTGGACCGCATGACACTGCTGGGCCACTCCTGGGGCGCCCAACTGGCGCTGCACTACGCACTGGCGCACCCGGACCGGGTCGGCACGCTGGTCTACGTCAGCGGTACGGGCATCGGCCCGGACGCCGATTGGCACGGCGCGTACAAGGAGAACCAGCGGGCCCGGCTCGGAGAGCGGCCCGAACGTCTGGCCCGCTGGCGGGAGCTGACGGACATGCCGGGGCGCGACGAGGCCCAGGAGCGGGAATGGGCGGTCCTCCACTGGTCGGCCGAGTTCCCTGACAGCGACCGGGCGACGGAGCACGCCGAGCGGATGGCCGAGCCCTGGCTCGGGATCAACTCCGCGTGCAACAAGCGGCTGAACGCCGCGGCGAGGAGCGTCTGCGGCACTCCCGGCCTGTACACCGCCTGCGCGGCCCTGGAGGTGCCCGTGCTCATCGTCGACGGGGCCGAGGACATCCGGCCGCGCTCGGCGGTGGACTCGCTGGAGCAGGCCCTGCCGCACGTGACGCGGGCGACGTTCCCGAAGGCCGGTCACCTGCCGTGGGTGGAGGACCCGGGGGCCTTTCGGGAGGTGATGGCAGCGGGCCTCGGGGCCGGATAACCGGTCGAGAGTAATCCGGTCTCTTCACATACTGGGCCGATGAGCATCCGAGTGCGCACCGCCCACACCGCCGATCTGACCCCCGCCGCACTCGACTCCGTGCGCGGCCTCCTGGACGCCGCGTTCGCGGGGGACTTCGGTGACGAGGACTGGGATCACGGTCTCGGCGGCGTGCATGCCCTCGTGCACGACGACTCCGGGCTCGCCGCGCACGGGGCGGTCGTGATGCGCCGGGTGCGGCACGGCGGGCGGTGGCTGCGGGCCGGGTACGTCGAGAACGTCGCCGTGCGTGCCGACGCCCGTCGCGGCGGCCTCGGCGGGCGGGTCATGGCGGAGCTGGAACGCGTCGTCGACCGTGCCTACGACTTCGGCGCCCTCTCCGCCAGCGACGAGGGCGCCCGCCTCTACACATCCCGGGGCTGGCGGCTCTGGGACGGTCAGGTGCACGCCCTCAGCCCGCTGCACGGCATCGTCCGCCTGCCGGAGGAAGAGGACAGCACGTACGTGCGGCCCGCCCTCGCCGGTCCGCTCGACCCCGCGTACGAGCTGGTCTTCGACTGGCGCGACGGTGATGTGCTCTGACGATCACCGCAGGTCAGGGGGGTGTGACCCAGTCCACCGTCTCAGATAGTAGGAAGTCCGAGTAATTGTGGAGACAGACGCTCCGCGCTCCCTTAGCTTTGTAGGAGCCGAACGTCTCGCTCGACCAAGCGAATGGCGGTCGTGAGCCGGGCCCCGTGCAGGCAATCCCTGCGGCACCGCTCCCCGCCCCTTCCGGCGTCTCGTAACCCTCCCTGTGCACTCCGTGCTGTCGAAGGAGTCGATTCCCCATGGCCGAGACGACCGTCCGCCGCCGAGTCCGTCACGTTTCCCGTACGACCGAGTCCGACCGGAAGAACGCCGCCGCCGCGCTCCAGCGCGCCCTCGACCGCAGGGACAACGGCGGATCCAGCGGCCACTGAGCCGCAGCATCACCGCAGGACCGGGAGCCGCCCGACGAGGCGCGGTGCGGGGTCTCACGCCCCGCGCCGCACCTCGAAGTGGTCGATCCGCTCACCGCTCGACGCCAGCGCCGACACCTTCAGCCTCGGCCTGACGCCGCTCTGCGCCTCCACCGAGAGGAACGAGAAACCGCGGTAGCGCACCCGTGACCACTGCGCCGACTCCGCCTTGGTGTCCCGGGACTTGGTCCACCGGAAGGTGGAGACCGGCTCGTGGTCGGCGGCGTGCCCCTCGTAGCTCTCCTTCACGCCGTCGGGGAAACCGTACAGCTCCTTGCCGCCGCCGCCCGCGGTGACGTACACGATTCCGTCCCGCCTCGGGTCCGTCGTCCCGCCGACCGGTACGGGCCTGCCCACGTCACCGCCCCGGACGGCGTCCGTCCGCTCGTAGACGTGGTTGTGCCCGTTGATCACCAGGTCCACCTCGTGCCGGGCGAACAGCGGCAGCCACTCGGCGCGCACCCCGCCGTCGGAGGCGTGCGTGGACGTCGAGTACGCGCAGTGGTGGAAGAAGACGACGATGAAGTCGACGTCCTTCGAGGAGCGCAGCTCGCCGAGCTTCGCATCCAGCCACTTCGTCTGCCGCCCCTCGGTGTAGCCGAAGTTGGCGGGGATCTCGTACGACACGTCGTTCGCGTCCAGCGCCACCACACCGACGTTGCCGTAGGTGAAGGCGTACACACCCGGTGCCCTGCGCGCGTCGAAGCCGCTGTCCGGCAGGGAGAACCGGGCGAGCTGGCCGCCGTAGCCGTCGGGTGAGTACCAGGCCTCCATGTCGTGGTTGCCGGTCGTCACCATCCACGGCACCGACCTGGCCACCGGCTCGGTCTGCTCGAGGAACCGGTCCCACTGGCTCGCGTCGAAGACGTCCGACTCCTTGCCCTTGCCGGTGGGGTCGGCGTAGCAGATGTCGCCGGCGTGCAGATGGAAGGCGGGCTCGCGGCGCAGCAGCGTACGGTCGTTGAGGGCCGCCTCGTCACCGACGCCCTGGTCGCCGAACGCGGTGAACACGAAACGCCCGGGCGGGCTCGCCGGTGCCGTGCGGAAGGACGTGACGGTCGACCGGTGCCGCGGGGAGGCCGGGTCGAAGCCCTCGTGGCCGACGCCGTAGTAGTACGTCGTGCCCGGGCGCAGCCCGTCCAGCGCGGCGTGCAGGTAGTACTGCTCGACCGCCGCCCGTACGCCCTTCAGCTCCGGGGTGTGCAGGTCGCGCAGCTCCGCCTCGATCCTGCGGCCGAGGTCGTCGGGGCGCAGGCCGACCCGCACGTACGGCTTCTTCACCGCGAGCGGCACCTGCCAGGAGATCCGCATCTGGGTCTTCGGATCGGCGCCGAAGGCCAGATGACGGCCGAAGGGTGTGATCAAGGAGCCGGGGGCCTTCGACGTGGCGGGCGACGGGCTCCCGGTCGCCGTGGCACCGGCCTGCCCGGAACGGGAGCCGGAACCGGAGCAGCCGGTCAGCAGCCCGCTCGCCACCGCGCCCGCGGTCACCAGGGTGCGCCGCCGTGACAGCCGCGCCCGCAGGTACTCGTGCTGCTCCGCCATGCTCATCCGGCGGGCGAGCTCGGGCGGGATGCCGAAGTGGGGGATCTCCATGGGAAGCGAATGTCCCAGCACAGGCCAACGGCCGCACCACATATGAGTGAACGGCACCGGACGGACGCGTGCCGTCCCCCGGGTGGGCGCCTCCCGCGGTGTCCGCATCACGGACACCGTGTGTCATCCCATGGGACGAGGAGTAGGGTGCCCGCATGTCTCGCAGCATCAGTCTCGCAGTGATCCCCGGTGACGGCATCGGCCAGGAGGTCGTGGCCGAAGGCCTGAAGGTCCTCTCCGCCGTCCTTCCGCAGGATGTGAAGCTGGAGACCGAGGAGTACGACTTCGGCGCCCGGCGCTACCACGCCACCGGTGAGACCCTCACCGACGCCGACCTCGACGCCCTGAAGCGGCACGACGCCATCCTGCTCGGCGCGATCGGCGACCCGACCGTGCCCTCCGGCGTCCTGGAGCGCGGCTTCCTGCTCAAGCTCCGCTTCGCCTTCGACCACCACGTCAACCTGCGTCCCTCGAAGCTCCTGCCGGGTGTCGCCACCCCGCTCGCGGGCGAGCCGCAGATCGACTTCGTCGTGGTCCGCGAGGGCACCGAGGGCCCGTACACCGGCAACGGCGGCACGATCCGCAAGGGCACCGAGCACGAGGTCGCCACCGAGGTGTCCGTGAACACGGCCTTCGGCGTCGAGCGCGTCGTCCGCGACGCCTTCGCCCGGGCCCAGGCCCGCCCGCGCAAGAAGCTCGCGCTGATCCACAAGAACAACGTGCTGACCTTCGCCGGCCACCTGTGGACGAACATCTTCAACAAGGTGGCCGAGGAGTTCCCCGAGGTCACCACGGAGTACATGCACGTGGACGCGGCGACGATCTACCTCGTCACGCAGCCCGAGCGCTTCGACGTGATCGTCACGGACAACCTCTTCGGCGACATCGTCACCGACCTGGCCGCGGCCGTCTCCGGCGGCATCGGCGTCGCGGCCTCCGGCAACATCAACCCCTCCGGCGAGTTCCCGTCCATGTTCGAGCCCGTGCACGGCTCGGCCCCGGACATCGCCGGGCAGGGCAAGGCCGACCCGACCGCCACCGTGCTGTCCGTCGCCCTGCTGCTGCGCCATCTCGGCTACGAGGCCGAGGCCGCCCGCATCGACGAGGCGGTCGCCGCCGACCTGTCGGAGCGCACCGGCAAGCCCGCCCGCTCCACCTCGGAGATCGGCGACGCGCTCGCCGTACGCGTAGCCGGCTGACCCGCCGCTGCTTTCACGCAGGCCGCCGGGTCGCATCCGCGCCCGGCGGCTTTCGCATGTTCCCGCCGGGTGCCACCATCGACCACCGGGCCGCAGTCACCCCGTTCCTTCCGCCGCCGCCCCCGGGCGATAATCGAACGCGAGGCCGCGAAATGAGGGAATGCTCGGACGTCCTAGCACTGGTCACCATCAGAGCAGTACCGAGCGCGGCCCGTCACTACAACCGGTGAAGGACATCAACCCATGACGACGCCCACGATCGAGCTCAAGCCATCCGCCAATCCGCTCTCCGCCGCCGAGCGCGAGCAGATCCTGGCCAACCCCGGGTTCGGCCGCCACTTCACCGACCACATGGTGACGATCAAGTGGACGGAAGGCCGCGGCTGGCACGACGGTCAGCTCGTGCCGTACGCGCCGATCTCCCTCGACCCCGCCACCACGGTCCTGCACTACGCACAGGAGATCTTCGAGGGCCTGAAGGCCTACCGGCAGCCCGACGGGTCCGTCGCCACCTTCCGCCCCGAGAAGAACGCCGAGCGGTTCCAGCGCTCGGCCCGCCGGCTGGCGATGCCCGAGCTGCCCGTCGAGACGTTCATCGAGGCGTGTGACGTCCTGGTGCAGCAGGACAAGGCGTGGGTGCCGGCGCACGGCGGCGAGGAGTCCCTCTACCTGCGCCCCTTCATGATCGCCACCGAGGTCGGGCTGGGTGTGAAGCCGGCCAACGAGTACCTGTTCCTGGTGATCGCCTCCCCGGCCGGGGCGTACTTCCCCGGTGGGGTGAAGCCCGTGTCCATCTGGGTCTCCGAGGACCGCGTCCGCGCCGTCCCCGGCGGCATGGGCGACGCGAAGACGGGCGGCAACTACGCGGCGTCCCTGCTGGCGCAGGCCGAGGCCGCGACGAAGGGCTGCGACCAGGTCTGCTACCTCGACGCCGTGGAGCACACCTGGGTCGAGGAGCTGGGCGGCATGAACCTGTACTTCGTGTACGGCGACAAGATCGTCACGCCGTCCCTCACCGGGTCGATCCTGGAGGGCGTCACCCGGGACTCCCTGCTCGCCGTCGCCCGTGACCTCGGGTACGAGTCCGAGGAGGGCCGGGTCTCGGTCGACCAGTGGCAGCGGGACTCGGAGAACGGGTCGCTGACGGAGGTCTTCGCCTGCGGTACGGCCGCGGTGATCACTCCGGTCGGTACGGTCAAGCGCTCCGGGGCGGAGTGGAAGCAGAGCGGGGGAGAGCCGGGCGAGGTCACGCTGCGGCTGCGCCAGGCGCTGCTTGATATCCAGCGGGGTACGGCCTCGGACGCGCACGGTTGGATGCACCGCCTGGGCTGAATCGCCCTGGCTACCGGGGGCTCCGCCCCCGGACCCCCGGCCTGCGCCCACCCACCACCCGAATCGGTCGGACAGGCAGCCGGGCCCTTGCCCGCGTCGAACGGTTGAGCCGAGTCGGTCGGGCACGGAGCCGGACCTTGCCCGCGTCGACGCTGGTCGGCAGTAAGCCGGGCTCCTGCCCGCGTCCACTCGCGGCCGTCAGGAAGCTTGGCTCGAATCGATCGGGCGAGAAGCGGGCATCGCCTGGTCGGCCCTGGGCTCCTCTGCGGGCGAGCCCGGGGCCGACAGCGCGTACGCCACTCCTCCCACCACCCCCGACAGCAGGAAACTGCAGTCCACCCCGCCCGTCAGGGACAGCAGCGGCCCCTCGTACGACGGCAGGGACACCGCCAGGACGCCCACCGTCGCTCCGGCCGCCCAGGAGAGGGCCGCCGGGACGTTCCAGCCGGCGCGGTACCAGTACCGACCGCCACGGGCGCGGCGGTTGAAGACCTGGAGGGCGTCCGCGTCGTAGACCCCGCCGCAGCGGGCGAAGCCGATGAGGGTGATGACCGCCCAGGGCGTGCCGATGGCGGTCAGGAGGAGCACGAAGGACGTCATCGCGTCCTGGGCGGACGAGTAGTAGTGCCCGGCGAAGACGCAGGCCGTGGCGACGGCCGCCACCACGTACGTCGCCCGGGCCCGCGACGCGCGCGGCAGGATCGCGTCCAGGTCGAGGCCCATCGAGTACAGCATCAGCCCCGCGTTGCCGACCGAGCCGGCCGAGGCCGCGAGGAGCAGCGGGACGAGGTACCAGGACGGAGCCGCGTCGACCAGCGGGCCGGCGTAGTCGAGGGCCGCCCCGGCCGCGTACGCCGTGAACGTGCCGAACAGCTGCGGCACCAGCAGGCCCAGCAGCAGCCCGAGCCAGGTCGCGTGCAGCACCCGGCGGGAGGAGTGGCGGGCCGGGGAGATGTAGCGGGTGTAGTCGCCGAGCAGCGTGATGAACGCGACCGGCCCGGACAGCCCGGCGGCCACGGCAGCGAGCAGCCAGGTCGCCCAGAAGCCGCCCAGGAGATAGCCGCCGGCCTCCGGCAGCGCGGCGGCGGTGAAGCCGGGGGCGTAGGCGATCACGCCGAGCGCCAGCAGGGCCGTCATGCCGAAGGCCAGCACCCGTGACATCGCCAGCAGCACCCGGTAGCCGTAGACGGCGCCCGCGACGGTGGCCGCGGCGAGCAGCCCGTAGACCACGCCGTACGAGATCCCGCCCTGCGGCAGTCCGGCCAGCCGGCCCAGGACGCTCACCATCACGTCCCCGCCGATCCACACGGTCAGGGCCGTGTAGCCGAGGGCCAGCAGCAGCCCGACCACCGAGCCGACCAGCCGCCCGCGGACCCCGAACTGGGCGCCGGAGGAGGTCGACAGGTTGGTTCCGGTACGCAGTGAGACCAGTGCCAGCGGGGCCGTGAACAGGACACCCACCACGGTGCCCGCGAGCACCGCGCTGACCGAGGACCACCAGTCCAGGCCGAAGGACGGCGGCAGCCAGCCGAAGACGATCACGCCCAGGCAGAGGTTCGACCCGAGCAGGATCGAGACGAGGTCCCGCGGCCCGCTGGTGCGTTCCTCCTCGGGAATGGTGTCGACTCCGCGCTGTTCGATCGGCATGCTGGTCTCCCTCGGTTAGAGCGACGTTCAATGTGCTGGCTTGCTCGGTCCGTCGTCAACCTTCCGGGCAAGGGGAAATTATGTTTAGAGTGATGCTCTAAATAGAGGGAGTGACATGCGGCTGACCCCGACCGAACGCGACCGGCTGCTGCTCTTCGGCGCCGCCGAGCTCGCCCGCGCCCGCAGGGCCAGGGGGCTGAGGCTCAACGTCCCCGAGGCGACCGCGCTCATCGCCGACACGGTGTGCGAGGCCGCCCGGGACGGCAGGCGGCTCGCGGAGGCCGTGGAGGCCGCCCGGTCCGTCCTCGGACCCGACGACGTGCTGCCCGGCGTCGCCGACGTGGTCACCGAGGTGCACGTCGAGGCCGTCTTCGACGACGGCTCCCGGCTCGCGGTCGTCTCCGACCCCATCGGCGGCGGCTCGGGGCCGGACGCCCCGGGCGCGCTGCTGCCCGGGCCGCAGCAGCCCGTGCCCGAGCCGGCCGAGCGGCTGGAGGTCACCAACACCGCGACCGTGCCCGTCTCGGTGACCTCCCACTTCCACTTCTTCGAGGCCAACCCCCGGCTCGACTTCGACCGCGGCCGGGCCTACGGCATGCGGCTCGCCGTGCCCGCGGGGTCGTCCGTGCGGTTCGGGCCGGGGGAGAGCGCCGAGGTCGGGCTCGTGCCGATCGGGGGCGAGCGGATCGCGATCGGGTTCGCCGGGCTCGTCGACGGGCCGCTGGACGCGCCGGGCGCGAAGGAGGAGGCGCTGCGACGGGCCGCCGCCTGCGGCTATCTCGGCGTACCGGACACAGCTGATCGGGAGGCCGGACGATGAGCCGACCAGGAGGCCACCCCGCCGAGGCCCGCCGCCTCACCCCTTACGAGTACGCCGCCACCCACGGGCCCCGCGCCGGTGACCGCATCCGTCTCGCCGACTCGGGGCTGATCGTCAAGGTCGAGTCCGACTCCCAGCTCCACGGCGACGAGTTCCTCGCCGGGTTCGGCAAGACAGCCCGCGACGGGCTGCACCTCAAGGCCGCGGCGGTCCGGCATACCTGTGACGTCGTGGTCAGCAACGTCGTGGTGATCGACGCCGTGCAGGGCGTCCGGAAGGTCTCCATCGGCATCCGCGAGGGCCGGATCTGCTCGATCGGGCGGGCCGGCAACCCCGACACCCTCGACGGGGTCGACGTCGTCGTCGGCACGGGCACCTCGATCGTCTCCGGTGAGGGCCTCATCGCCACCGCCGGAGCCGTCGACACCCACGTGCACCTGCTGTCGCCGCGCATCATGGAGGCCTCGCTCGCCTCCGGCGTGACCACGGTCATCGGGCAGGAGTTCGGGCCCGTTTGGGGTGTCGGCGTCAACTCGCCCTGGGCGCTGCGGCACGCGTTCAACGCGTTCGACGCCTGGCCGGTCAACATCGGTTTCCTGGGCCGGGGTTCCTCGTCCCACGAGGCGCCCCTGATCGAGGCCCTCGCAGAGGGCGGTGCCTCCGGGTTCAAGGTGCACGAGGACATGGGCGCCCACACCCGCGCCCTGGACACCGCCCTGCGCGTCGCCGAGGAGCACGACGTCCAGGTCGCCCTGCACAGCGACGGGCTGAACGAGTGCCTGTCGGTGGAGGACACCCTGCGCGTGCTGGAGGGCCGGACCATCCACGCCTTCCACATCGAGGGCTGCGGCGGCGGGCACGTCCCCAACGTCCTGAAGATGGCGGGCGTGCCGAACGTCATCGGCTCCTCCACCAACCCGACCCTGCCCTTCGGCCGGGACGCCGTCGCCGAGCACTACGGCATGATCGTCTCGGTCCACGACCTCAAGACCGACCTGCCCGGCGACGCCGCCATGGCCCGGGACCGCATCCGGTCCGGAACCATGGGCGCCGAGGACGTCCTGCACGACCTGGGCGCGATCGGCATCACCTCTTCGGACGCCCAGGGCATGGGGCGCGCGGGTGAGACCGTCCGCCGCACCTTCGCCATGGCCGGGAAGATGAAGGCCGAGTCCGGCGCTCCGGACGAAGGCCACGACAACGAGCGCGTCCTGCGCTACATGGCCAAGCTGACCATCAACCCGGCCCTCGCGCACGGGCTTTCCCACGAGGTCGGGTCCATCGAGACCGGCAAGCTCGCCGACATCGTGCTGTGGCGGCCCGAGTACTTCGGCGCCAAGCCGCAACTGGTACTGAAGGCCGGCTTCCCCGCGTACGGCGTGGTGGGCGACCCCAACGCGGCGACCGACACCTGCGAACCCCTCGTCCTCGGGTCGCAGTTCGGCGCACACGGGGCGACTCCGGCCGACATCTCGGTGGCGTTCGTCGCGCGGGCCGCGCTCGACCAGGGGAACGACACCATGCCGACCCGGCGCCGCAGGGTCGCCGTGCGGGGCACCCGCGGTATCGGCCCGGCCGACCTGCGCCTCAACTCCCGTACCGGAGCCGTCGACGTCGACCAGCGCACCGGCCTCGTCACGCTCGACGGGGAGCCGCTGCGTTCCGAACCCGCCGAGTCCGTCTCCCTCAACCGTCTCTACTTCCTCTGAGGATCAACGATGTCCGCAGCCGCCGACGGCTTCCGCATGCCCGCCGAATGGGTTCCGCACGAGCGGACCTGGATGGCCTGGCCGGGCCCGAACCAGACCTTCGACGACCCCGGGGAGCTGGACGCCGCCCGGGTCGCCTGGGCCGCGGTGGCCCGGGCCGTGCGCCGCTTCGAGCCGGTGACGGTGGTGTGCGGGCCGGGGCAGTCGGGCGAGGCGCGTGCGCTGCTGGGCGAGGGCGTCGACATGGTCGAGCGCGACCTCGACGACGCCTGGATGCGCGACATCGGCCCGACCTTCCTGACCGGCGGGAACGGCGAACTGGCCGCCGTCGACTGGACGTTCAACGGCTGGGGCGCCCAGGCGTGGGCCCGCTGGGAGCACGACGCGAAGATCGCCGCACACGTCGCCGACCTCGCCGGGGCCCGGACGTACGCCTCGACGCTCGTCAACGAGGGCGGGGCGATCCATGTCGACGGCGAGGGAACCGTCCTGCTGACCGAGACCGTCCAGCTCGGCCCGGAGCGCAACCCGGGCTGGTCCCGCGAGCAGGTCGAGGCCGAGATCCACGCCCAGCTCGGCACCCGCAGGGCCATCTGGCTGCCGCGCGGCCTGACCGGCGACTACCCTCCCCCAAGCTCTCGGCTCCGCTCGAGCAGGGGGTACCCCCACCACGGCTTCGGCACCCTCGGCCACGTCGACATCGTCGCGGCCTTCGCCCGCCCTGGCGTCGTCGTGGCCCATTCCCAGCCGGACCCGGCCCATCCCGATCATGAGGTGACCCGGGAGGTCATCGGCCTGCTGAAGTCGCAGACGGACGCGCGCGGACGGCGCCTGGAGGTGGTGGAGGTCCCCGCCCCGACCGTCCTGGAGGCCGACGGTCACTGGGCCGACTACTCGTACATCAACCACTACCTCTGCAACGGCGGCGTCGTCCTGTGCGGCTTCGACGACCCGCGCGACGAGATCGCGGCCGGCATCTTCCGCCGCCTGTTCCCCGAACGGACCGTGACACTGGTGGACGCCCGTACGATCTTCGCGGGCGGTGGCGGCATCCACTGCATCACGCAGCAGCAGCCGAAAATCTAGGAGCGCACATGGCCGGTGGGCGAAGGCAGGCCCCGCCCCGCGAGGACGTCCTCGCCGCCGCCATGGAGATGATCGCCGAGCGCGGCCTGGAGAAGCTCACCATGGCCGCCCTTGGCCGCGAGGTCGGCATGAGCAGCGGCCATCTGCTCTACTACTTCGGGTCCAAGGACGAGTTGCTGCTGCGCACCCTGGAGTGGAGCGAGGGCCGGCTCGGGATCGAGCGGGGGCGTCTGCTGACCCGGACCGCGTCCGCCCGCGAACGCCTCGACGCCTACGTCGACCTGTACGTCCCCGACGGCCACCGCGACCCGCACTGGACGCTGTGGCTGGAGGTCTGGAACCGCTCGCAGAACGCCGATGAGGACGCCCGCGACCGGCAGGCCGCCATCGAGGGCGCCTGGCACCGCGACCTGGTCGCCCTGCTCGCGGAGGGCATCTCGCGGGGCGAGTTCCGCCGCGTCGACCCGGACCGGTTCGCCGCCCGCCTGCGGGCACTGCTGGACGGCTTCGCGATCCACGTGGCGATCGGCCTGCGCGGCACCGACCGGACGCAGATCCTCCGTCACGTGGGCGAGTTCCTCGCCGACAGCCTCCTCGCAGACGGCTGAACGCACGCCCGGGCCGTACCCAATACGGTGGATTGCCCTCCGGCCCGCGGTGATGCTGGCTCGGGGGAGCCCTCGGCGCGGGGCCGGGGGAGCAGCGTCCACGGGGACCCGGGGGACGCGGACCGCACGACCCGGGCGTACGTCCGCGACCTGCGCACCGGACGCGCCACCCTCGCCAGCCCGGACGCGCAGGGCGGCCCGAACGACCAGAGCGTGTCCGCCCCGGTCATCGACCGCGACGGCCGCACCCTCGCCTTCGGCAGCTCCTCACCCGACCTGGTCCCCGGCGACACGTACGACACCTCGCACAGCTACGTCCGTCACCTGAGGTGACCGACCGCATCCTGAGACGGCGGTGAGCGGAGCGCGGGGGGTGTGCCACACTTCCCCCGTGCTCTCGTTCGCCATGATTATTGGCAGCAGGCGCGCCGGTCCGCAGTGACCACCACGTACGACCAGGTACGGGTGGACACCGTCGTCCTAGACCCGCGCGCAGACCTCTCGCACCCGCGAGAGGTTTTTCGCATTTCTGGCCCACCCACAGCCGGAGGCGAGAGCGCGAGGGAGTATGTGAGGGCGGTGGAGCCGGTCATTCCGGTACGACCGAGATCCCATTCTCAGGAGCCTTGAGACCATGACCGAAACCAGCGAGCTCGACGATTCGTTCCACGTCTTCGACACCACCCTGCGCGACGGCGCCCAGCGGGAGGGCATCAACCTCACCGTCGCGGACAAGCTGGCCATCGCACGGCACCTGGACGACTTCGGCGTGGGCTTCATCGAGGGCGGCTGGCCGGGCGCCAACCCCCGGGACACCGAGTTCTTCGCCCGCGCCCAGCAGGAGATCGACTTCCGGCACGCCCAGCTCGTCGCGTTCGGCTCCACCCGCCGCGCCGGCACCACCGCCGACCAGGACCCTCAGGTCAAGGCGCTCCTGGAGTCCGGCGCGCCGGTGATCACGCTCGTCGCCAAGTCGCACGACCGCCATGTCGAGCTCGCGCTGCGCACCACCCTGGACGAGAACCTGGCGATGGTCCGCGACACCGTGTCCTACCTCAAGGAGCAGGGCCGCCGGGTCTTCATCGACTGCGAGCACTTCTTCGACGGCTACCGGGCCAACCCCGAGTACGCCAAGGCGGTCGTCCGTACGGCCTCGGAGGCCGGCGCTGACGTCGTCGTGCTGTGCGACACCAACGGCGGGATGCTCCCGGCCCAGATCCAGGCCGTCGTCTCCACCGTCCTCGCCGACACCGGTGCCCGGCTCGGCATCCACGCCCAGGACGACACCGGCTGCGCGGTCGCCAACACCCTGGCCGCCGTAGACGCCGGCGCGACGCACGTGCAGTGCACGGCCAACGGCTACGGCGAGCGCGTCGGCAACGCCAACCTCTTCCCGGTCGTGGCGGCCCTGGAACTGAAGTACGGCAAGAAGGTCCTGCCCGAGGGCCGTCTGCGGGAGATGACCCGCATCTCGCACGCCATCGCCGAGGTCGTCAACCTCACCCCCTCCACGCACCAGCCCTACGTCGGCCTCTCCGCCTTCGCCCACAAGGCCGGACTCCACGCCTCCGCGATCAAGGTCGACCCGGATCTGTACCAGCACATCGACCCCGAGCTGGTCGGCAACACCATGCGGATGCTGGTCTCCGACATGGCCGGGCGGGCGTCCATCGAGCTCAAGGGCAAGGAGCTCGGCGTCGACCTCGGCGGCGACCGCGAGCTGGTCGGCCGGGTGGTCGAGCGGGTGAAGGAGCGCGAACTGGAGGGCTACACCTACGAGGCCGCCGACGCGAGCTTCGAACTCCTGCTGCGCGCCGAGGTCCAGGGCAGGCCGCTGCGCTACTTCGAGGTCGAGTCCTGGCGGGCCATCGTCGAGGACCGGCCCGACGGCTCCCACGCCAACGAGGCCACGGTCAAGCTGTGGGCCAAGGGTGAGCGCATCGTCGCCACGGCCGAGGGCAACGGCCCGGTCAACGCCCTCGACCGGTCCCTGCGCGTGGGCCTGGAGAAGATCTACCCGCAGCTCGCCAAGCTGGAGCTGGTGGACTACAAGGTCCGCATCCTGGAGGGCAAGCACGGCACCAACTCCACGACCCGCGTGCTGATCTCCACCTCCGACGGCGCGGGCGAGTGGTCGACGGTCGGTGTCGCCGAGAACGTCATCGCCGCGAGCTGGCAGGCCCTGGAGGACGCGTACACCTACGGGCTGCTGCGCGCGGGGGTCGCACCGGCGGAGTAGCCGCGGCCCGGCCGGGTGCCGGGGCGCGTGTCACATCGCCGTGTCCCGGGACCGCGGTCCCGGGACCTCGCCGCCGCGGTCGCGGCCCGGGGTCCGGTCGAGGCGGAAGAGGCCCGCGGTGTGGGAGCGCTGGCCGGTGGCGTTGCTGGTGGAGCGGGTCAGCTCCTCGACGCCGTCGGCCAGATAGCCGACCCACGCCGTGCCCTCGTCCTCGATGATCCGCTGCGCGTCGGTCCGCAGCCGCTCGATCACCCCGAGCAGGGCGGCCTGCTCCTTGTCGCTGGGGGAGTCGGTGGTCCTCAGGTACGCCTGCGCCCAGTCGGACTGCGCCCTCTTGAGGATCTGCTGCAGCGCCATCTCCGCACGGATGTAGCGGGTCCAGGACGCCGAGAACCCGAAGATCCGGTCGAAGAGCACACAGCCCGCACCGCCGGCCAGGAACACGAACCCCCACTCGGGCTGCACGGTCGTGGGCGAGGCCGCGTGCACCAGCGGCGTTATCGTGCCGACGATGCCCAGCAGCGTGGCGAGCGCCCGCAGCGAACGTGACCACAGCGACGGCCCCCGGCGGCGGGCCAGATACCAGCCGATCGCCGACGTCACCTCCGCCTCGGCATGCCGGAACAGCTCCCACAGGAGGTCCGCGCGTGTACGCGACCGGTCCAGCTCGGTCAGTTCGGACACCGTCATGTCCGCAGCCCTGCGTCGTCCGAACATGTTCCGCTCCCGCCCTCCTGGATGGCCAGGGGCATCCTAGGCGCAGCCGCGCCGACAAATCCCTGCCTCGACGGATAACCCTTTCTGTGCCGTTTCGGGTACTTTCGAACATATGAGGGCCGCACTGATGCGTACCGTCGTACGCTTGCTGATCGTGCCGTTCGCCGCCGTACTGGCGGTGCTGATGGCCGGTGCGCCGGGTGCGCACGCGGCCACCGACCTCTCCGAGGTCGCCCGGGAACTGCGCGACAACCCGGTCTACGTCGATCCGGCCGCCTCCGGGCAGCTCGCGGCGTCGGACGCGGAGGCGCTCGCCGACAAGATCAAGGATGCGGACAAGCCCGTCTTCGTGGCGGTCCTCCCGGCCGGCTACCCCACGCAGGACCTCTTCCGGAACCTCCGTACCGAGACCGGCATCGCCGGCCTGTACGGCATCCACCTCGGCGACCGGTTCGACGCCCGCGCCGACAGCTCCGTCATGAGCAGGCAGGCGGTGTCCAACCTCGTCACGGCGGTGCAGGACGCGGGTGACACCAAGGCCCAGCTGAACGACTTCGTCGACGACGCCCTGCGCAACGTGGGCGGTTCGGCGCCGAGCAGCTGGAGCGACGGCTCGGGCACCGACGTGCCGGTCGGCGGCCTGATCACGATCGGCGCCCTGGCCGCGGCAGGCGGCGCGGGCGCCTACGCCGTGGTCCGCCGCAACCGGCGCCGCCACGAGGAGGAACAGCGGGCCGCGCTGGAGAAGCTGCGGGTGGTCGTCGACGAGGACATCACCGCGTTCGGCGAGGAACTCGACCGGCTCGACTTCCATCCCGCGGAGCCGGGCGCCGACGACGCGATGCGCACCGACTACGAGCGTGCCCTGGACTCCTACGAACAGGCCAAGTCCCTCATGGCGGCCGCGACGAAACCGGAGGACGTCCGGGCCGTCACCCAGGCCGTGGAGGACGGCCGGTTCTCCCTGGCCAGGCTCGAGGCCCGCCGCACGGGCGGAGCCCTGCCGGAGCGCCGCCCGCCCTGCTTCTTCGACCCGCGCCACGGCCCCTCCGTCGCCGACGCGACCTGGACGCCGCCGGCCGGCAGCGCCCGCGAGGTCCCCGTCTGCGCGGCCGACGACAGGCGCCTGGCCGAGGGCCGCGACCCGGAGATCCGCGAGGTCGACACCGACCGCGGCCGCCGCCCCTACTGGGAGGCCGGGCCCGCGTACGGCCCCTGGGCCGGCGGCTACTTCGGCGGCGGCCTCCTGCCCGGCCTCCTCGTCGGCACCATGCTCGGCAGCATGATGGCCGGCCCCGCCTACGCGGCCGACTACGGCTCCGGCTACGGCGATTTCGGCGGCTACGAGGGCGGCGACGTCTCCGGCGCGGACTTCGACACCGGTGACTTCGGGGGCGGCTTCGGAGGCGGGGACTTCGGCGGCGGGGGAGACTTCGGTGGTGGAGGGGACTTCGGGGGCGGGTTCTGACGCCGGCGGGAGCCGCAGTGCGGGCAGGCCCTGACCGGAGGGTGAGGTCCACGGTGCTCGGGGCGGCGGGCCTGACCAGGGCCTGAGTTCCACGGCGCTCGGCAGCGGGCCCGGCCCCGGCCATGACCCGAGGCTCGCGTACGCGCGATCAACGCCGTAGCGTCTCCCGCGCCGACGCCCCCTCGCGCCGCCGTGCCGTCACCCCGGCGACCGCGAAGGCCAGCGCCACCAGACCCGCGCTGACCCACACCGGCGCCCGGTACCCGAGCCCCGCTCCGATCACCGCACCTCCGGCCCACGGGCCCACCGCCGCGCCCACGTTGAACGCCGCCGTCGCGAAACCGCCAGCCAGGGTCGGTGCGCCCTGCGCCGCGTACAGCGCCCGGGCGATCAGCGTGGAGCCGACGCCGAAGGACAGGGCGCCCTGGGTGAAGACGAGGGCGAGGGCCAGGGCCGGGTGCCCGGCCCCGAGGGCCAGGGCGCACCAGCCCGCGCCCAGCGCCAGGCCCCCGCCGACGAGGACTGGCAGGGGACGCCGGTCGGCGAGACGCCCCGCGGCCGTCACCCCGAGGAACGCCCCGGTGCCGAACAGGGCCAGGACGCCGGGGACCCAGGCGCTGCCCAACTGCGTCACCTCGGTGACCAGCGGCGCGAGATAGGTGAAGGTGCAGAACGTCGCGCCGTTCACCAGGGCGCCCAGCAGCAGGGTGACGAGCAGCCGGGGGTCGCACAGCGAGCGCAGTTCACCGCGCAGCGCGGGCGGCTCACTCACGGCCGCACCACCCGGCACGGACCGCGCCACCGCGACGAGCGCGGGCAGCGACACCAGCGCCACGGCCCAGAACGCGGCACGCCAGCCCCATAGTTCGCCGAGCAGGGCCCCGGCCGGGACCCCGGCGACACAGGCCAGCGTCACTCCGCCCAGCAGCGTGGACGTGGCCCGCCCCTTCGCATCGGACGGAACCATGCCCACGGCGGCGACCAGGGCGACGGCCAGGAACCCGGCGTTGGCGAGCGCCCCCACCACGCGCGCGGCGAGCAGGACGGCGAAGCTGCCGGTGAGCGCGCCGACGACATGGACGGCGAGGAAGACGACGAGGAACGCCAGCAGGGCGCCCCGCCGCGGCCAGCGCCGCGCGAGCCCCGCCACGAGGGGTGCCCCCACCACCATCCCGGCCGCGAAGGCCGAGGTCAGCGCGCCCGCCGCGGGGACGGACACCCCCAGGTCGCGCGCGATGTCCGGCACCAGCCCGGACAGCATGAACTCGGACGTGCCTTGCGCGAACACGGCAAGGCCCAGCAGAAGAAGAGTGAACGGCATGAAAGAACTCCGCACCGGAGGTCGACGTCGGACACGACAGGTCGGACGGCAAACCGGCAGCGGAGCGGAGCGGGCGGCCTCAGCGGCCCGGCATCGGCGTCACGAACAGCCACCGGAGAGCCGGTGGCCGCACTCTGGACGCCTCGGGGCCGGACATGGACGGCAGGTTAGGCGGGCCCCCGGGACCGGGTCCACCGGTTTTCGCCGGTCTCCCCCCGGGCTGCGGTCAGCGTCGTGTCCCTCCGGCCGCCCCCGCGGTGGACGATCACGACCGCCGCGAGGCAGACGGTGAGCCCGAGAGCGGTCTGCACACCGAACGGCTCCCCGAACATCAGCGCGCCCCAGACCGCGGTGACCGGGGCCATCAGGAACATCAGTGTGTTGACCCTGGTGACGCCGGAACGCTCCAGGATGAGCCAGTACAGCCCGTAGCCGCCGAACGTGGACAGTCCCACGAGCCAGGCGACCGCCACCCAGAAGTCCCCCCGGGCGGGCGGTGCGGCGGTCCCGGTGCCGAGGGCCAGGGCGGAGAAGAGGACCGCGCTGGTGGCGCAGTGGACGGTCAGCGACACCGACGGGGCGACCCGCGAGCGGGACCGGCCCTCCAGGAACGTCGCCGCGACCAGGGACAGCATGCCGAGCAGCGGGACCGCGTACGCCCACCACGCCACATCGCCGCCCGCCGCCGCGTCGGCCAGGGTGACCACGGCGACGCCGCACAGCCCGAGGCCCAGACCGCCCCACTGCCGGCCCGAGACGTACTGTCCCAGCAGCGGCCCCGCCAGGGCTCCCGCGACCAGGGGCTGGACCCCGTCGATCAGGGCCGTCGTACCGCTGGAGACGCCGAGCTGGATGGCGATGTAGACGCTGAGCAGATAGCCGCTCTGTGACAACACGCCGACCACGGCCTGCCGGGCGAGGTCCCGGGCGGTGAGGCCCCGCCAGGCCGCCCGCATCATGACGGCGACGGCCACGAGGACGACGGCCAGCGGCAGGAACCGCCACATCAGGATCGTGAGCGCGGGCGCGCTGCCGGCGCCGAGCTTGGCGCCGATGAAACCGGAACTCCAGCACAGGACGAAGGCGAGGGAGAGGAGGATGTTCACGACATCACAACCAGTAGACAGATCGGTTTACCCGTTCCCGGCTCACTATACAGATCGGTATAGTCGGGTGCCATGGGTACCACCGCACCGACCCCGCGCCGGATCACGATGACGCCCGCCGCCCGCCGGGCCCTGACGGCCGCCACCCGGCTCTTCTACGAGCGCGGCATCCACGCCGTCGGCGTCGACCTCATCGCCGCCGAGGCCGGGGTCACGAAGAAGACGCTCTACGACCGGTTCGGCTCCAAGGAGCAGATCGTCGTGGAGTACCTCGCGGAGCGCGACGAGCGCTGGCGGGCCTTCCTCGCCGAGCGCCTCGACGCGGCGGGCCCGGACCCGCGGGTGCGCGTCCTGACGGTGTTCGACGCCTCGCGCGCCTGGGCGGAGGAGTTCAGTCCCAAGGGATGCAGCATGGTCAACGCCCACGCGGAGATCAGCGACCCCGCCCATCCGGCCCACCCGATCATCACCGGGCAGAAGCGGTGGATGCTCGACCTGTTCACCCGCCTCGCCGCGGAGATCGCGCCCGAAACGGCGGAGGCGACGGCCCGGACGCTGATGCTCCTGCACGAGGGTGCCCTGGTCGCCCATGGCCTCGGTGTCTTCCCCGACGCCATCACCCAGGCGCGCGAAGAGGCCCGCGCGGTGCTCGCGTAGCGGACGGCAACTGTCCTGCTTCCGCCCTACGGTGGCGCCATGACCAGCTCCGAGGACACCGGCCCCCTGTCCTTCGAGGACGCAACCGATCTGGACTCCTGGCTCTCCGCCCACCCGCCGCCGTGTCCCGGCCTCTGGGTCAGGATCGCGAAGAAGGGCTCGGGCATCCCCTCCGCCAGTGCCGCCGACGTCAACGACCTGGCCCTGTGCCACGGGTGGATCACCGGGCAGCGCAAGGGGCTTGACGACGCGTACTACCTGCAGCGGATCACGCCGCGGCGTCCGGGAAGCCTCTGGTCTCTCGTCAACGTCCGGCGGATCGAGGAGCTGACCGCCGCCGGGCGGATGCGGCCCGGCGGGCTCGCGGAGGTGGCGGCCGCGCGGGCGGACGGGCGGTGGGGGGCGGCGTACGCGTCACAGAAGGAGGCCGAGGTCCCCGAGGACCTGGCTGCGGCGCTGGAGCGGAACCCCCGGGCCGCCGCGGCGTTCGCCGCCCTCGGCCGGACGGACCGGTACCTGGCGATGCTCGGCGTGCTGCGGGCCAGGACGGCGCGGAGCCGGGCGGCGCAGGTGGCGGCTGCGGTGCGGAAGCTGGAGTCGGCGGGCCCGGACGGCTGAGCCCCACAGGCCGAACGGGCCCGGCACCCCTCGGCGCCGGGCCCCGGTTCGCGGGTCAGAGGGTCGACGCCGCCGAAGCGATGGCGGAGGCGAAGGTCGAGACCTCCGTGTAGACGCCGGGAGCCTCGGGCCGGGCGCAGCCCTCGCCCCAGCTCACGATGCCGACCTGGATGAAGGCGCCGGCGTTGTCCTTGCGGAACATCGGGCCGCCGGAGTCACCCTGGCAGGTGTCGACACCGCCCGCGTCGAAGCCGGCGCAGATCTCCTCGTTCGCGACGAGGCCGCTGTAGAGGCCGCCGTAGGCCTTGCACGCGGCGTCGCTGACGAACGGCACGGTCGCCTTCAGGAGGTAGCGCTGCTGGGAGCCGCCCTCGCGGTTCGCGCCCCAGCCGGCGACCGTGAAGTCACCGGTGTTGTACTGCGAGGTGGTGGCGATCTTCAGGGTGGGCAGGTTGATGGGCTGGGCGAGCTTGATGAGCGCCCAGTCCTTGCCGGTGCCGTTGTAGCCGGGGGCGCGCAGCACCTTGGTGGAGCGGACCTGGACCCGGCCGCTGGTGGACTGCAGGTCGACGACCCCCGCGGTGGCGGTGATGCCGGTGTTGTTGCCGGAGCTGCCCACGCAGTGCGCGGCCGTGAGCACGATCTGCTGGGTGTAGAGCGCGCCGCCGCAGCCCATGGAGAGCCGGACCATGAACGGGAACTCGCCCTGCGCCGCCCGGGTCCCGCCGACGACGGGCGACGGGGCGGCCTGTGCGGCGGAGACGGGCTGGAGACTGGCGATCGCGAGCGCGGCGGCGCCGAGGGCCGCGCATCTCTTCAGGGCCGTGAGAAGTCTCTTCAACGTGATGCCTTTCGTGGGGGGTTGACTGGGGAGGTGCAACCGAAGCATCAGATTGACGAGTGCATGACAGCAGCAAGGGCAAAAAGAACGTCCATGTGCTGGCATGGACTGGTCAAAATATTTGCTGCTGGATTATGAGAACGCCGACAGTCTCCGCACAAGGGGCGGGAACCGGCCAGACCGGCCCGGCGATGATGCGCCGGGCCGGTCCCCCAGGGGTTCACGCGTTCCTGATGGCCGAGATGTCGAAGTTCAGCTTGATCTTGTCGGAGACGAGGACGCCGCCGGTCTCCAGTGCGGCGTTCCAGGTCAGGCCCCACTCGGAGCGCAGGATCTCCGCCTTGCCCTCGAAGCCGACGCGCTCGTTGCCGAACGGGTCCTTCGCGGCGCCGTTGAACTCGAGGTCGATGGCGAGCGGACGGGTGGTGCCGAGGATCGTCAGGTCGCCGGTGATCCGGTAGTCGTCACCGCCCAGGGCCTCCACTCCGGTGGAGCGGAAGGTCATGGCCGGGAACTCGTCCGTCTTGAAGAAGTCCGCGCTCTTGAGGTGGCCGTCCCGGTCGGCGTTGCCGGTCTCGATGCTGTCCATCACGACGTCGAGGGAGGCCGTCGAGCGCGACGGATCGGTGCCGTCGAGGCGGAGCGTGCCGGTGAAGTCCTGGAAGCCGCCCTTGACGTTCGTGACCATGGCGTGCCGGGCGGTGAAGCCGATCGCCGAGTGTGCGGGGTCGATCGTGTAGTCGCCGGTCAGGGCGGCCAGGTCGGGGTTCACGGCGGCGCTCGTGGCGGCGGCGGTGCGGGCGTCGGTGCGGCTGAAGATACTCATGGTGTACGCCTCCTGTGCGTGATGTTGAATGTTTAACTACTCCAACGGGACCCACCGTAGACCTATTCCGTTCAATGTTCAACATCTTCGGGGAGGGGGTCTCCGCCCCACCCACCGCACCCCTCTCGTTCCGCCGCTTGGCGCAATCGCACGGCCCGCGGGAGTGGACCCGCCGGACGCGGTGCACGGCGGCCCCGAACCGGGTGGGCCAGGGACAGGGGGCCCGCCGGAGCCGGAGCGCCGGGTCTAGGCCGGCACCCGGTGCGGTGGCGGTGTCCGGTGAGACGGGGTTCCGTTTCAAGGGAGCGCATGGAGACAGACGAGACCACGGCGGACGCCCAGTGCAGGGGAGAGCGACTCGTGACACTCACCGGCTCCGGCTCGGCCTACGACCCACCGGCGGATCCCGCCCGGCGCCGCTCCACGGCCCCCGTCCCCGCCCGCGTGCACCAGTACGGGCCACCGCGACGGCTCGACCGGCGCGTGGCCCTGGTCACCGGCGCGTCCTCCGGCATCGGGGCGGCCACGGCCCGGCGATTCGCGATGGACGGCTGGCAGCTGCTTCTCAGCGGACGCGACCGGCGCCGCCTGGAGCAGACGGCGTCCGGGACCACGGCCGTCGTGCTGCCCGCCGACCTCGCCGCCCCGGACGGCCCGCGCCTGCTGGCCCAGTCCGCGCTGCACACCACCGGCCGGATCGACGTCCTGGTCGCCGGGGCGGGCATGGGCTGGGCGGGCCCCTTCTCCGCCATGCCGCACACCGACATCGACCGGGTGCTGACCCTCGACCTCAACGCCACACTGCACCTCGTGCGTGAGGTGCTGCCCTCCATGATCGCCGCCGGGCGGGGGCGTGTGGTGCTGCTCGGCTCGGTCGCGGGCTGCGTGGGCCTGCGGGAGGAGGCGGTGTACTCCGCCGCCAAGGCGGGCCTCGCCGCCTTCGCCGAGGCGCTGCGCCAGGAACTGCGGGGCACGGGCGTCGGCGTCACCTTCGTCGTGCCCGGAGCCGTCGACACCGCCTTTCACACCCGCCGCGGCAGGCCTTACGACGGGACCCGCACCGGTCTCCTCTCGCCGGGCTGCGTGGCCGGCGCGATCTGGGAGGCCGTCCGTCAGAACCGCGACGAGGCCTACGTCCCCACCTGGCTGACCGTCCCGGGCCGCGTCCGCGGTCTCGCACCGGGCCTGTACCGCCGCCTGCTGAACCGCTTCGGTTGACGGGCGCCGGGTTGGTGCCGCTGTCGGGTGAGCTGCTTCGGTTGACGGGCG
>NZ_JBEORR010000007.1:85848-337182 GCF_040302345.1 Streptomyces sp. NPDC126510
ACGGGCGCCGGTTGGTGCCGCTGTCGGGTGAGCTGCTTCGGTTGACGGGCGCCGGTTGGTGCCGTTGTCGGGTGAGCTGCTTCGGTTGACGGGCGCCGGTTGGTGCCGTTGTCGGGTGAGCTGCTTCGGTTGACGGGCGCCGGGTTGGTGCCGTTGTCGGGTGAGCTGTTTCGGGACCGGCGCCGGGTCTGTGCCGCGCTGAGCTGCTCCGGCGGACCCGCGCGACCCGCGCCCCGCCTCGCACCGCCGTCAGGTGGCCCGCTTCGGCCCACCCCGCGGGCTCGTACCGTCGCCCGCCGAACCTCCGCCCACCGCTCGACCGCCCGCGCGGCCGTTCCCCCGTTCCGGCCACTCCGGCCGGATCCACCGTCCAGGTGACCGGCTCCCCGTGGTAGGGCATGGGCATGACTCCGCAGCGTCGCGTCTTCCCCCGGCGTGCGGCCGGAGCCGCCGCCCTGCCCCGGCCCGGCCGCCGCGCCCTGCTGCTGGCGGCCGCCGCCCTCGCGGCGACCGGGGGCGCGGCGCCGGTGGGCCGGAGCGCCGACGTGCCCGGCGACCCGTACGACACCCTCCGCCGCCGCTGGCTCGGTATCTCCCTCGGCACCGGCTACGACCCGGCCGCCGAGCCCTACGCCGCCCGGCTCGCGGAGACCGGGGCACTCGCCCGCGACCTGCACGCGAGCATGGCCCCGACGGCGCATTCCCTCTGGCCCGGCCACCCCTTCGACCCGCCGGCCGGCATCACCCTCGGCTATGCCCGTCTGTGGACCATGACGCAGGCCTACGTCCAGCAGGGCACCGGCTCCACCACCGACCCCGGCCTCCTCGCCGGCATCCTGCGTGGCCTCGACCACCTTTTCGCCACCGTCTACAACCCCTCCACCACCCCCTACGGCAACTGGTGGGAGTGGCAGATCGGCAGCCCCCGCCTGCTCACCGACATCACGGCCGCCCTGTACGAGGAGCTGGGGGAGGCCCGTGTCGGCGCCGCCTGCGCCGCCGTCGGCCACTTCGTCCCCGACTCGGTCCTCCGCGACTACAGCGGCACCTCCACCGGCGCCAACCGCGTCGACCTGTGCCGCTCCGTCGCCCTGCGCGGCGTCCTCGGCCGCGACCACGCCAGGATCGCCCTCGCCCGGGACGCGCTCTCCCCGGTCTTCCCCTACGTCACGCGGGGCGACGGTCTCTACGCCGACGGCTCCTTCGTCCAGCACACCTGGGTCGCCTACTCGGGCACGTACGGCCAAGTCGTGCTCGACGGACTCGGCCGGCTCCTCGCGCTGCTCGCCGGATCCGAATGGGAGGTCACCGACCCGAACCGGCAGATCGTCCTCGACAGCGTCGAGCGGGCCTACGTGCCCCTCCTCCACGACGGGCTGGTCATGGACAGCGTCAACGGCCGGGCCATCAGCCGCGGCCTCCTCACCGCCGACGACCGCGAGATCCTGCGCAGCGACCACCACCACGGCCACCAGCTCGTCGCCGCCATCGCCCTCCTCGCGGCCGGCGCGAGCCCGGCCGAACGCGACCGCTGGCACGCCCTGATCAAGGGCTGGATCGAACGGGACACCGTGAGCCCGGTCCTGACCGCCCCCCAGTTCGGCGTCGCCGACCTGGCCCGGCTGCACACCGTCGCCGCCTCACCCGTCCCGGCCGCGCCCGAACCCGCCGGTCACCACCTCTTCCCCGCCATGGACCGTGCCGTCCACCGCGGCCCCGGCTTCACCGTGAACATCGCCATGGCCAGCGACCGCATCGCCCACTACGAGTGCGGCAACGGCGAGAACCCCCGCGGCTGGCACACCGGCGCGGGCATGGTCAGCTGGTGGTCCGGCACGAGCGACCAGTACACGGACTGGTACTGGCCGACCGTCGACTGGTACCGGCTGCCCGGCACCACCGTCTCCACCAAACGGCTCGCCGACCGCGCGGGCGGCGAGTGGGGCACGGCCCGCCCGGACACGCGCTGGGTCGGCGGCACCACCGACGGTGGGTACGCGGCCCTCGGCCAGCACCTCAAGGGCCTCGACTCCACTCTGGAGGCCCGCAAGTCCTGGTTCTGCGTCGCGGACGCGGTGATCTGCCTGGGCGCCGGGATCACCTGCGCCGACGGCGTCCCGGTCGAGACGATCGTCGACAACCGCAACCTCGGCGCGTCCGGCACCCAGCGCTTCGTCGAAGGCTCCCACTGGGCCCACTTGGAGGACCACGGCGGCTGGCTCCTGCTCGGCCACGAGCCGAAGGCGCTGCGCGAGGACCGCACCGGCGCCTGGTCCGACATCAACACCGGCGGCACGCGGGAGCGACGCACCCGCCGCTGGCAGACCGTCTGGCTGGATCACGGCACCGACCCCGAGGACGCCACCTACGCCTACGTCCTGATGCCCGGGGCCTCCCGCCGGGCGGTCGCGCGCCGGGCCGCCGACCGTCACTGGATGTCGGTGCTCGCCAACGACCCCGGCCGGCAGGCCGTCACCGTGCCCTCCCTCGGCTGCACGGCCGCGAACTTCTGGAGGGCCGGCATCGCGGGCCCCCTCACCGCCTCCGCCGCCGCGAGCGTGCTGACCGTCGTCCGGGGCCGCACCGCTACCCTCTGCGTGAGCGAACCGCCCCGCACCGGCGAACCGCTGGAGATCGTCTGGGACCGCCCGGTCCGACAGGTCGGCCGGGTGGACGAGACCGTCGAGGTGCTGTCCACCGACCGGGGGCTGCGCCTGCGCGTCACTCCGGGGACGGAATGCGCCACCCACGTCTGTGAGGTGACTCTCGCCTGATCGCTTTGTGCGACCCCTACAAGCGACACGCCCTCTGAGCAGTCAGAAAGGGTCAACGTCGTCTGGGTTCTGTTCAGGGGTACCAGGAAAACACGCCGGAGACTGTGAGGAGTCGACGGCTCGCATTCCTCGGTTGACTTCGTAAGGTCACTACATGACCGTTTTGGATGAGGCGCCGGGCGAGCCGACCGACGCGCGCGGACGCGTGGCCGAACTGCACGAGATCCGTGCGCAGGCGGTGGCCGGACCGAGCGAGAAGGCGACCGCGGCGCAGCACGCCAAGGGCAAGCTGACCGCGCGGGAGCGGATCGAACTTCTCCTGGACCCGGAGTCCTTCCGGGAGGTCGAGCAGTTGCGCCGGCACCGGGCCACGGGCTTCGGCCTGGAGGCCAAGAAGCCGTACAGCGACGGTGTGATCACCGGCTGGGGCACGGTGGAGGGCCGCACGGTCTTCGTCTACGCGCACGACTTCCGCATCTTCGGCGGCGCCCTGGGCGAGGCCCACGCCACGAAGATCCACAAGATCATGGACATGGCCATCGCGGCCGGTGCCCCGCTGGTCTCGCTGAACGACGGCGCCGGCGCCCGTATCCAGGAGGGCGTCTCCGCCCTCGCCGGCTACGGCGGCATCTTCCAGCGCAACACCAAGGCCTCGGGCGTGATCCCGCAGATCTCGGTGATGCTCGGCCCGTGCGCCGGCGGCGCGGCCTACAGCCCCGCCCTCACCGACTTCGTCTTCATGGTCCGCGAGACCTCGCAGATGTTCATCACCGGCCCCGACGTCGTCAAGGCCGTCACCGGCGAGGAGATCACGCAGAACGGCCTGGGCGGCGCCGACGTCCACGCCGAGACCTCCGGTGTCTGCCACTTCGCCTACGACGACGAAGAGACCTGCATCGCCGAGGTCCGCTACCTCCTCTCCCTGCTCCCGCAGAACAACCGGGAGAACCCGCCCCGCTCGGAGTCCTCGGACGCGGCCGACCGCCGCTCGGACGTCCTGCTGGACCTGGTCCCGGCGGACGGCAACCGGCCGTACGACATGGCCAAGGTCATCGAGGAGATCGTCGACGACGGCGACTACCTCGAGGTCCACGAGCGCTGGGCCCGCAACATCATCTGCGCGCTGGGCCGGATGGACGGCCAGGTCGTCGGCATCGTGGCGAACCAGCCGCAGGCCCTGGCGGGCGTGCTGGACATCGAGGCCTCCGAGAAGGCGGCCCGCTTCGTTCAGATGTGCGACGCGTTCAACATCCCGATCATCACTCTTCTGGACGTCCCCGGCTTCCTCCCGGGCGTCGACCAGGAGCACGGTGGCATCATCCGCCACGGCGCGAAGCTCCTCTACGCCTACTGCAACGCGACCGTGCCGAGGATCTCGCTGATCCTGCGCAAGGCCTACGGAGGTGCGTACATCGTCATGGACAGCCAGTCCATCGGTGCCGACCTCACCTACGCCTGGCCGACGAACGAGATCGCCGTCATGGGCGCCGAGGGCGCTGCCAACGTCATCTTCCGCCGCCAGATCGCCGAGGCCGAAGACCCCGAGGCCATGCGGGCCCGCATGGTCAAGGAGTACAAGTCCGAGCTGATGCACCCGTACTACGCGGCCGAGCGCGGCCTGGTCGACGACGTCATCGACCCCGCCGAGACCCGCGAGGTGCTGATCAAGTCCCTCGCGATGCTCCAGACCAAGCACGCGGACCTGCCGTCCCGCAAGCACGGCAACCCGCCGCAGTAACCCTGCGGACATCTTCCTCACGGAGACTGACACCCATGGAATCTGCTGATATCCGCGTCGAGAAGGGCCACGCCGAGCCCGAGGAGGTCGCCGCCATCACGGCCATCCTCCTGGCCCGTGCCGCAGCCCGCCCCACCGACCCGGCCCCGACCCACCGCGGCCGCATCAAGGCAGGGTGGCGCCGCCTGGAACGCGAGCCCGGCTTCCGCGCCCCGCACAGCTGGCGCTGAGCTCGTGTGTGGCTACGGCCCCGTTCTCCCGGGTGGGAGGGCGGGGCCGTAGCCGTACGGCTAGAAGATACTGACGGCCACACCGGGGCGTAGCAGCACGTCCGGATCGTCGGGCATGACGCACGCTGTGAGCCGGAGGGTTCCCTCTTCAGGTGGGAGAGGTGACGAGATCGTCAGCCATTGGGTCATGTCGATCCCGTAGAGATCCAGAGCGCGGAGCCGGGGCAGTGTCGACAAGGCCGCGACGCCTCTGGGCAGACAGGGCTCGTCGGCCGCCAGATACAGATAGGTGATCCCGGGGTGATCTGCGACGAAGGCCAGGTCCGTGGTCGGCTCTGCCCCGAACATCGAGAGATAGCGCAGGTCAGGAGTCAGCGCCAGGTTCCGGACGTCGGGCAGGTCCTCCAGAACGATCCGTAGGTTGACCAGCTTGTCAAGGTCGTGCAGGACGTGCTGCCCTGCCACCGGACCGTACGAGAGGAGAGAGAGCACGGACAGGTTCGGATGCGCGGCGAGCGGAGACAGGTCGGCACCCCCGCGTATGTGCTCCACCTCCAGAGCGTCAAGAGGGGGCAGGCGCTCCAGTTCGGTGAAGTCCGCGAAGGGGTAGGTGATCTCCAGCCGGGAGAGGGACGGCAGTCTGGCAGCGGCAGGCAACTGGGCGGAATATGTGACGCGAACGGCGAGGTCTTCCAGCGGCAGGGCCGACAACACCGCGTCGGCGTAGGAGTCGGCATCGAAGTACTGCCAGGCCGCGACGAGTTCCGACCGGACGCTGTGGCGTTCGTCTCCGGCGTACCCCGCCAAGAGCCCCAGCGCCTCCTCCCCACCGATCAGCGCCACGGTCCGCACCGTCTGCGCGGCGGCCTTCTCCGTCAGTTCCCCCAACGACCCCGGCAGCCTCCGCAGCAGACTCGATCCCACCGCCGCCAGCGCGGGTGGATCCGTCGGCCGTCGCGCGGGCAGCAGATGCGACACCGCATCTTCCAACCGTCCGGCCAAGCCGTCGGAGACCTCCGGCAACGTCTCCTGGCAGGACGCCGCCAGCAACCTCAACGTCCGCGCATGCCGGGGTTCCCGGTCGGCCCGGTCGAGGATCCCGCCCAGCAGCTCCTCCCGCTGGCGGGCGTTCGCATGGCCTGCCGCCATGATGACCGTCTCCCGCCACAGATCCAGATGCGCCCGCTCGACGAGGTTGCCCATCCGGTCCTCCTCGGCCGCCTCCGACGAGGCGAGGTACTCCTGGAACGTGCGGTGCACGAAGTCCAGGCGCGCCTCGGCGGGGGAGCGGAGGATGCCCGACCGGTGGCGCAACCGGTCCAGCACCTCCCCGCCCTCCAAGCCGTCCAGGTGCCGCATCGCCCGCAGTTTCCCGCCGACGTGCACGGCGGCCTGCTCCACGGAGATCTCGCTGCGGTTGTTGTCCGACAGCCGCCAGGCCAGATCCCGCAGGATGACGAGCTTGTCGCTGAGGCTCAGCTTGCTGTCCACCGCGCTCGGCACGTTCCGGTCGGCATCCCGGTCGTGGACCAGGGTGTGCAGCGCGTTTCGGTACAACTCCATCCGGTCGCGCGGCAGTTGACGGCCCCGGTTGAGGTGCATGGCACAGAGCATCGCGGCCAGCAGGGGAGTGCCGGCCAGCGACTGCAGGTGCGGGCGGTCCTTCAGATTGGTCAGCAGGGACTGCTCGTACAGCGGCAGGTCGTCCACGGCACACGGCAGGTCCTCGCCCAGCTCCCGTACCGCCTGGTGCCACTGCCGCACGAAGGCCGCCAGGTCCGGCGGGTTCATGCGGTCCAGGTGCATCGCGGTGAAGTCCTCGCCGCGCAGCCAGTCCGCGCCGGCCGCCGCCGGGCGGGAGGTGACCACCACGCGCACCCCGTCGTACGCCGCCAGGAGCTTGCGCAGCCAGTCCCGCACCGCCCGGCGCTCCCGGTCGAGGAGCTCGTCCACGCCGTCGATCAGCAGCAGGGCCCGGCCCGAGTCGAGCTGCCGCTCTACCCAGCCCTTCGGCATGATGCCGGTGATGGGCCCGGCGACCCCGTCGAGCATCGCGTCCGGAGCCGGAGGTGTGCGGCCGCTGTACTCCCGCAGCTTGACCAGGACGGGCGTCAGGCCGTTCCAGTCGGCCAGCTCCCCGCAGAAGGCACCCCGCGCGGCCGTCACGGCCAGCCAGCGCAGCAGGGTCGTCTTGCCCGAACCCGCCTCGCCGCGCAGCAGCACCCGCGAGGCACCGCTGAGCCCGGTCTCGACGCGCACCCCGGAGCTCTCGCCCCCGGCCTCCTCCCAGTCGCTCATGTCGGGCCGCAGCCGCGACAGGGAGCGCACGGTCCGGCGCCGGGACCCGTCGTCCCCGGTGGCCCGCAGGCTCACGTACGCCACCGACAGCCGCACCCGCGGCCCCGCCGCCCGGTCCGACGTACGCCGGAACAGCTCCACCTCGTCCAGGTCCCGGCTGATCAGCTCCAGGTACCTGCGCCGGAACGCCGTGTCCCGGTCCGTGCCGTCCGGCGCGAGCAGGGAGCGGTCCGGAAGCCGCTCCAGGATCCGGGCCACCTCGGTGCCGAGCGTGGCCGTCCGGGCCAGGAGTTCGGCCGCCGCCCGCTCCTCGAAGACGGGCAGGCTCCGCACGATCCGTACGTAGTACTCGACGCACTCGGCGAAGAGCATCTCGTACAGCCGGATCTCCGCCTCACTCAGCCCCGCCGGGGCGGGCACCGAGCCGGTGATGCGCCGGATCAGCTCCGCCGGATTGGCGTCCGCCGCGAACACGGCCTCGTCCGACAGGTCCGCCCGCGCGAACGTGTCGCACACCGCGTCGATCACGGCCTGCCGCCCGGACTCGTCCAGCCCCCGGAACTCGTGCCCCAGATACGGCTCCAGCCGGTCGAAAACCGCGTCGATGATCTGCCCGAACTGCCGCTCCACACTCCGCTGCAGCCGCAGTCCCGGCACCCTCAGCCGCACCAGCTCCGTCAGCGACAGCTGCCGTTCCTGCCTGCGCCGTCTGCCTCCCAGCCAGATGTCGGCCGCCGCCTTCGCCACGGTCGTGCCCAGCCGTAATGCCGCTGCCTCCGCGCTCACCGCGCCCCCTCCCAGGACAACACTGCGGCCCCCACTCCTCCCACAGGAGGAACGGGGGCCGCAAGGCAGATGGGGCGATTACCGCAGGCGCGCCATCAGAGCGTGCTCCACCAGCGTGATCAGCGCCGACTTCGCGTCGGCCCGGTGGCGGGCGTCGGTGGTGATGATCGGGGTGTCCGGCCCGATCTGCAGCGCCTCCCGCACCTCGTCCGGCGTGTACGGCTGCTGTCCGTCGAAGCCGTTCAGCGCGATGACGAAGGGCAGGCCGCTGTTCTCGAAGTAGTCGACGGCGGGGAAGCAGTCGGCGAGCCTCCTCGTGTCGACCAGCACGATCGCGCCGATGGCGCCGCGCACCAGGTCGTCCCACATGAACCAGAAGCGGTCCTGGCCCGGCGTACCGAACAGGTACAGGATCAGGTCCTGGTCCAGGGTGATTCGGCCGAAGTCCATGGCCACCGTGGTGGTGGTCTTGTCCCCGGTGTGGGTGAGGTCGTCGATGCCGGCCGAAGCGGACGTCATGACGGCCTCGGTGCGCAGCGGGTTGATCTCCGAGACGGCACCAACGAACGTGGTCTTGCCCACGCCGAAGCCGCCAGCCACCACGATCTTCGCGGACGTGGTGGAGCGGGAAGGCCCTCCGCTAGAGCTTGCGAAGTCCACTGAGCACCCTTTCGAGCAGTGTCACGTCTGGCTGGCCGCCGGCGTTCTCGTCGCCGCCGGGCTGATGGATGGCGACCAGTCCCGCCTCCGCCAAGTCGGCGACGAGGATCCTGGCCACGCCGAGAGGGATCGTGAGGAGCGCCGAGATCTCGGCGACCGACTTGATTTCCCGGCAGAGGTTGCAGATCCGCTGATGCTCGGGCAACTGGCCCTGCATCTGGTGCGGCTGCGCAGTGGTGTGCACCAGCGCCTCGATGGCGAGCTGGTAGCGCGGGCGGGTCCGGCCGCCGGTCATGGCGTACGGACGCACCAGGGGGTTGTTCGACGCCCCGGCGGGCGACGGCTCGGGGGTGCGGCGCTGCGGCTGCACAGGCTGGATACGCGGGGCCGGCGGCTGGTCGTACGGCGACGGGCCGGGGCCCTGCGGCGCGTACGGCTGCCGGTGGCTCGGTGCGGAGGGGAAGTTGTAACGGTTCGGGTTCTGACCACCGTCGCCCTGGCCCTGGGCAGGGCCGTACGACCAGTTGCCCGAAGACGAACCGCCTGGGGGTGTTGCCACTTTCTCCTCCTCCGACTGTGCCTGGCACCCATCGCTGTGGAGCCGCGTCCCGAAACCTTACGGCCCCGGGACGCCAAAACGCACCGTCCGTCTACTAGTTGAGCAGGCTCCCCTGGAGCTCTGCACGAAGGTCCGGTGTCAGGACCGTACCGGCTCGGTCCACCAGCAGCGCCATCTCGTACCCGATGAGGCCGATGTCCGCCTCCGGGTGAGCGAGCACGGCCAGCGACGAGCCGTCGGATACGGACATGATGAAGAGGAATCCCCGCTCCATCTCCACAACCGTCTGGTTCACCGCGCCGCCCTCGAAGATCCGGGAAGCGCCTGCCGTCAGAGACGTCAGACCGGAGGCGACGGCCGCGAGCTGGTCGGCGCGGTCGCGGGGGAAGCCTTCGGACATCGCCAGAAGGAGTCCGTCGGCGGAGACCACCACCGTGTGGGACACCCCCGGGGTGTTGTCCACGAAGTTGGTGATCAACCAGTTCAGGTTCTGTGCCGCCTGGCTCATCGGGCTCACACTAACGCTCCTGGTTGTAGGTGCTGTCAGGACCGAAGCCCTGGCCGTTCGTTTCACTGCCTGCGCTGCGTCCGCGCTGGACGCCTCGACGCAGGTTGCTCAGCCTGCCCCGGACGTCCTCCGGGGCGCGGGAGACCTGTGGGCCTCCCTGGGGGGTGCTTTCGGCGGCACCCTCGATCAGGTTGGCCTTGGGTACCCGCCTCGGCAGGCCGGAGGAGGTGACCCCGCCCGCCTTGGGCTTCCGGAGCTGCGAGGCCTGCTGCCACCGCTCGTCGTTGGCCGAACGCCAGTCGTCGCCGTTGCTCTCCGGAGCGGAGGCCGGCTTCTCCTGGTTCACGTGCCGTGCGCCACCCGTGCCGTTCGCACCGCTCGCGGCGGGTCCACGGCGGGGAAGCCCGGCGTCGGTCATCGTGTGAGCGGCGGAGGGGCTCGATCCCGGACGGTCGAAGCCTACGCGGTCCTGCTCACTTGCGTCAGCGGCCTGCGCAGATTCCGTTTCCTGGGCCTGAGAAGGGTACTGGCTCGGATAGCCGTTCTGGTAACCGTCCTGCTGCGGCCAGTCGTCCTGGTGACGTCGCTGCTCGAACGCGGCGAAACCGCCCGCGCCGCCCGCACCCTGCCCCGAGGGCTCCTCCTGGGCCGGCTCCGCATAGGAGGGCTCCGGATAGCCGCCGTTCGGCGAGAAGGTGTCGTTCTGCGGCGCGCCGCCGTTCGGCGCGTAGTACTGCTCGCCGTAGGCAGACCGCTGCGGCTCCTCGTACGCCGTGTGCCGCTGCTCGTCGTACGACTGGTGCTGCTGCTCGTACGGCGCCTGGCGGTCGTACGCGGACGGCTGCTGCTCCGGGTAGCCGGTCTGGCCGGTGTCGTAGGCCTGCGGGGCGTCGTAGCCCTGCTGCTGCCCGTTGTACTCGTCGCGGTAGCCGGTCGCCTGGCCGGACTCCTGGCCGCTCTGGCCGGGCAGCGCGGGCTGTTCGTGCGACTGGGACTCCAAGGCCGCCCGGCGCTCCTCGCGCATCAGGGAGCGGCCTACGGGGTCCAGCTCCCGTATGTCGTCGGGGACGTCGGAGTAGCGGCTGTCGTCGAAGCCGAGTTCCGCGGCCGTGCGCATGGGCTGCTGGTTGAAGTTCTCGCCGCCGCCACCGAAGTTCTGCTCCGGGATGATCTGCGAGACGGTGAACTCGTCGCGGTCCACGTGCTGCTCGCCGCCACCACCGTGGGTGATCGCGTCCGGCAGCATGACCAGCGAGGTGGTTCCGGCCTGCTCGCCCGAGGGGCGCAGCTGGACCCGGATGCCGTGCCGGTCGGACAGCCGGCCGACCACGAACAGGCCCATGCGCTGCGAGATCGCGGCGTCCACGGTCGGCGGGTTGGCCAGCTTGTGGTTGATGTCCGCGAAGTCCTCGGCGGTGAGGCCGATGCCCTTGTCGTGGATCTCGATCATGACGCGGCCGTCGGGAAGACGGGTGGCGGTCACGCGGACCTTGGTCTGCGGGGAGGAGAACGTCGTCGCGTTCTCCAGCAGCTCGGCGAGCAGGTGCACGAGGTCGGTCACGGCGCGGCCGTGGATCTCGGCCTCCGGGACGCCGGAGAGCTCGATGCGCTCGTACTGCTCCACCTCGGAGGAGGCGGCGCGCAGCACGTCGACGAGCGGCACCGGCTGGTCCCAGCGGCGGCCGGGCTCCTCGCCGGCGAGGACGAGGAGGTTCTCGCCGTTGCGGCGCATACGGGTCGCGAGGTGGTCCAGGCGGAAGAGGTTCTCCAGCTGGTCCGGGTCGGCCTCGTTGTTCTCCAGGTCGGTGATGAGGGTCAGCTGGCCCTCGATCAGCGACTGGTTGCGGCGCGAGAGGTTGGTGAAGATCGCGTTGATGTTGCCCCGCAGCAGGGCCTGCTCGGCGGCGAGCCGGACGGCCTCGCGGTGGACCTGGTCGAAGGCCCGGGCGACCTCGCCGATCTCGTCCGTGGTGGCGATCGGGATGGGGGCGACGCGGGTGTCGACGCGGCCGGGGTCGGTGCGCGAGAGCTGGTCGACCAGCATCGGCAGACGCTGCTCGGCGATACCGAAGGCGGCGTTGCGCAGCTGGCGCATCGAGCGGCTCATCTGGCGGGCGACCGCGCCGGCCAGGATGAAGGCCAGGAGCAGGGCGACCACGACGGCGGCACCGGTGATGTAGGCGTCACGCTGGGCGTCGCCGGCGATGTCGGAGGCCTCGCTCACCGCGCGGTCGGCGAGCTCGGTCTCGATCTTGTCGTACGCGTTGTACTTCAGCGTCGTGACGGCCCACCAGTTCTGCGCGGTGATGCCTTGCTGGGCGAGGGCGGCGCGCTCGCTCGGGTCCGTGGACGACAGCGCCGCGATCCTGGCCACCATCGTGGTGGGGTTGGCGGGCGGCGGTACGTAATCCGGGTCCTTGGCCTTGGCCTCCGCGGCCATCCTCGCGCCATCGGCCTTGATCTGCTTCTCGGCCGCCGTCAGCTTGGCGAAGTCCGCCTCGGTGCCGCCGCTCTCGTACTCCTGGATGGCGATGCGCTCCAGGTAGGCGTACGAGGACAGCGCGATGCGCTGGCTGGCCAGGTTGCCGCCGTCCGGACCGGGCTTGATCAGGATGTGCATGCCGATGGAGCGCTGGAGGGAGAGAGCGCCCTTGGTCAGCGAGATGGCGTAGACGGTGCGGCCGTAGCTGGTGATGTTGCCGGTGCCCAGGCCGAGTTCGTTGGCGAACTCCAGCAGCCGGTGCTCGGTCTCGACGTAGCCCTCTTCGGTCTGCACGCCCTTGAGCTGGCTGGTGTAGGCGGCCGCACGCAGCTGCGTCAGCCTCGGCTCCACCTCACGGAAGCGATCCAGGCGCCGCTCGAGGCCGGGCCGGTCGGGCATGTTCTTGACGGCCTCGTCGAAGGCGTCGGCCGCCCTGTCGGTGTTCGCACGGGCCTTCACGACCGTCGGGTCCTTCGCGCCCTTGCCCTGCAGCAGGGGCGCGGCGGTCACGTCGCGCTCGGTGAGCAGTTCGTTGCCGTAGGCCAGGGCGGCGCGGACCAGGCGCGCGGTGTTCTCCGCGTCCTCGGCCTCCTGCCAGGTGTCGATCGAGCTCTTCACCTGGAAGCCGCCCATGACGAGGCCGACCACCACGGGTATGAGCAGGATCGCGTTCAGCCTGGTCGCCACACGCCAGTTGCGCGGGGAGAGACGGCCGCCGCTCTCGGCGGGCGCGGCCGTCGGTTCCGAACCGGGCACGGGGGCGGGCGCCGCTGTGCGCGGCGGCGGGGTGAAGTTGCCCCGGGCCGACGGCTCGGGACTGTTCTTGCTTCGCCTCACTCGACCAACAACCTCTCGGCGGTCGGCACCAACGTTGTGCCGCAGTGTTCAGAGCCCAAGACGCCAGCGACGGACGAGGGCGTCATTGACTATTGGGCAGTTCAGGCATTCCAGCACGACGACCTGCGCTCTTCCAAACAGTCCGAGGCGGGGAATCGAGGGGATGTAAGCCCCAGATAAAACGGTCATAAAGAGCGAGCCCCGCCAAAAGGCGGGGCGATTGTGCGCGCAGCGAGACCGGGTGTGCGCGACGCGTGGCCGTACCACCGGATTCCTCTGCCGAAACGTTATGAACACCTTGGCCGACCGTGTCAAAGGACACAGTCGGCTCCGGTGTATCTACGACAACTGCCGTACGACGCTCCTGAATTGGGTGCTACCTCAGCCGTGCCATCAGAGCGTGCTCGACCAGCGTGATCAGGGCACTCTTCGCATCGGCCCGGTGCCGGGCGTCCGTCGTGATGATGGGGGTGTCCGGTCCGATCTGCAGCGCCTCACGCACCTCTTCGGGCTGGTAGGGCTGCTGTCCGTCGAAGCCGTTCAGCGCGACGACGAAGGGCAGGCCGCTGTTCTCGAAGTAGTCGACGGCCGGGAAGCAGTCGGCCAGGCGCCGGGTGTCCACGAGCACCACCGCGCCGATGGCGCCGCGCACCAGGTCGTCCCACATGAACCAGAAGCGGTCCTGGCCCGGCGTACCGAACAGGTACAGGATCAGGTCCTGGTCCAGGGTGATACGGCCGAAGTCCATGGCCACCGTGGTGGTGGTCTTGCCCCCGGTGTGGGTGAGGTCGTCGATGCCGGCCGAAGCGGACGTCATGACGGCCTCGGTGCGCAGCGGGTTGATCTCCGAGACGGCACCCACGAACGTGGTCTTGCCGACGCCGAAGCCACCGGCCACCACTATCTTCGCGGAAGTGGTGGACCGTCCCGCGTCAGAGCTTGCGAAGTCCACTGAGCACCCTTTCGAGCAGTGTCACGTCCGGCGCGCCGGTGGCGTCGTCGCCGCCCGGCTGGTGGATCGCGACGAGACCGGCCTCGGCGAGGTCCGCGACCAGGATCCGGGCCACGCCCAGCGGCATGTTGAGCAGGGCGGACACCTCGGCCACCGACTTGACCTCACGGCACAGGTGGCAGATCCGCTGGTGCTCCGGGAGCAGCCCCATGAGCGCGGCGGGGTCCGCGGTCGTACTGATCAGTGCCTCGATCGCCAGCTGGTAGCGCGGCCGGGTCCGGCCGCCGGTCATGGCGTAAGGCCGGACCAGCGGCTGGTCGCCCTCGTCCTCGTACGGCTCCGCGTACGGATCATGAGAGGCGGTGGGCGGGGTCATGGGTCCTCCGGGCGGGACAGCAAGTCGGTCAGCAAGCCGTCTGACGGGGCCTGTGTGGGGTGTGTGGCGGCCGGACGGTGATGTGGTGAGACGGGTGGTGCCGGGGCCGATCAGTGGAGCAGACTGCCTTGGAGCTCAGCCCTGAGGTCGGGGGTGAGGACCGCGCCCGCGCGGTCGACCAGGAGCGCCATCTCGTAGCCGACGAGGCCGATGTCGCACTCGGGGTGGGCGAGTACCGCGAGGGACGAGCCGTCCGAGACGGACATGAGGAAGAGGAATCCCCGCTCCATCTCCACGACCGTCTGCGCCACCTCGCCGCCCTCGAAGATCCGGGAAGCGCCTGCCGTCAGGGACGTCAGACCCGAGGCGACGGCCGCGAGCTGGTCGGCGCGGTCGCGCGGAAAGCCCTCCGACAGCGCCAGGAGGAGACCGTCGGCGGACACGACGACGGTGTGGGACACCCCGGGGGTGTTGTCCACGAAGTTGGTGATCAACCAGTTGAGATTCTGTGCCGCCTGGCTCATCGGACTCAACTAACGCTCCTGCTGGTGAGTGGGCCGTGGGTGGTTGCCGGTCTGGGTGGACCCGGCCTGACGACCCTGTGCGATTCCCCGACGGAGATTGGTCAGCCGGCCGCGCACGTCATCGGGCGCACGCGAGACCTGCGGACCGCTCTGGTGGGTTTGCTGCTGCGCCGTGCCCGGGACGAGGTTGGCCCGGGGCACCCGGCGCGGCAGGCCGGAGGTGGTGACACCACCCGCGGCGGGCTGGCGGACTCGCTCGGCCTGGCGGACGAGGTCGTCGTTCGGCGAGGTGCGCCAGCCGGCGGGGGCGGACCGCTGCGGACCGGTGGGTCCCTGCGGTTGCTGGGATTGCTGCGGGGCGGCCGGGGCGGAGCCGTTGTTCTGCGGCTGCTGCTCCTGCTGCTGGCCGTGGAACCAGTTGGTCTCCAGCGTGTCGAACAGCGGCGTACGACCGTCGCCCGGACCGGACGCCGGCGGCAGGGCCTCGGGCTCCTGCCGGACCGGCCGGGCCTGCGGGGCGGGCGGACGCGGGGCACCGAAGTCGGCCGGACCCCGGCCACCGCCCGACTGCGGCCGCTCGTACCGGCCCGTGCCCGCGGGGTCGGCCGGGGTGGCCGGACCCGGGAGGGTGGGCCGTCCGGAGCCGTTGTCCTGGCGGGGCGCCGGGTACTGACCGGTCGAGCCGTTGTCCTGGCGCGGGGCCGGGTACTGGCTGCCGTTGTCCTGCCGGGGCGCGGGGTACGCGGCGGAGCCGTTGTCCTGGTGCTGCGGAGCCTGGTACTGGTTGCCGATGTCCTGGTGCGGAGCCTGGTACTGGTTGCCGTTGTCCTGGCGGGGCGCCGGGTACTGACCGGTCGAGCCGTTGCCGTAGGACGGGGGCGCCGGGTACTGGCCCGGCGCGGACGAGGCGTCGTGACGACCGCCGGGGGTGCCGAAGACGTCCGGGCGGACGAACTGACCCTGGTCCTGCGCGGTGTTCGCGCCGGGGCCGAACGGGTCCGCCTGCTGGGCAGCGCCGAAGTCGGCCGGAGAGCCGAGGCCCTGCCGGTCGGTGTCGCGCGGCACGGCCGGCATCTCCGCCGTCGCGCCGGGGCCCTGCCGGTCGTCGGCGCGCGGCAGCGAAGACGCACGGGAGAGGTCCGGCTCCTCGTGCCCGCGCGGGGCGTCCAGTGAGGCACGCGGCGCCGGCGGCTGGGCGTTCTCGTCGCTCCAGCTCGGCACGCGCGGCTGCGCGTCGCCGCCGGGCAGCTCGGCACGCGGTCCGCCGCGCGGCGGCAGCTGCGGCCTGCGGCCCGTGCCCTGCTCGGAGTCGCCGCCCTGCTTCTTGCGGCTCCGGCCTCCGCCGAAAGCGTCCTGGCCCTGGGGCCCGTTGGTGCCGGCCGCCTGCAGACCCTGCGGGGCACCCGGCGCCTGCTGGCCGAACCCGGTGCCCGCGGGAGCGGGACGACCCTGCGAGGAACCACCCTGCTCGAACGAAGAGGTCCCGGGACCCTGCGGCCCGCGCGCTCCACCGGGCGCTCCGGGACGGCCGCCGTCCGCGTCGCGCCCGGGCAGCGCGGCCCGCGGGCCCTGACCGGAAGCGAGCCGGCCGCCGCCGGACGCACCGCCACCGAAGGCCCCGCCGGACCCGCCGCCACCGAAGGCCCCGCCGGACGCACCGGCGCCGAGGGCACCGCCGCCCTGGCCGGCCCCGGCGGTACGCCGGGCCGCGGCCACACCGGCTGCGGCCTGCGCGGCGGCCGGACCGCCGCCGGGCGACGGCTGACCGGGCTGCTTGGGCTGGGGCTTCCTGCCGCCCTGGGCGACATCGACGGGCAGCATGACCAGCGCAGTCGTACCACCGGAGTCGGACGGGCGCAGCTGGATGCGGATGCCGTGCCGCTGGGACAGCCGGCCGACCACGAACAGACCCATGCGGCGGGAGACGGAGACGTCCACCGTCGGGGGAGAGGCGAGCCGCTCGTTGATCGCCGCCAGGTCCTCCGGCGACAGACCGATACCGGTGTCGTGGATCTCGATGAGTACACGGCCGTCGGGCAGCGCGTGACCGGTGACCTTGACCTTGGTCTGCGGCGAGGAGAAGGAGGTCGCGTTCTCCAGCAGCTCGGCGAGCAGGTGCACGAGGTCGTTGACCACGCGGCCGGCCACTTCGGTGGTCGGCACCGAGGCCAGCTCGATGCGCTCGTACTGCTCCACCTCGGACGCGGCGGCGCGGAGCACGTCGACCAGCGGGACCGGACGGGTCCAGCGGCGGCCGGGCTCCTCACCCGCGAGGACGAGGAGGTTCTCACCGTTACGGCGCATGCGCGTGGCGAGGTGGTCGAGCTTGAACAGCGAGGACAGCTGGTCCGGGTCGGCCTCGCGGGACTCCAGCTCGGAGATCAGCGACAGCTGGCGCTGGATCAGACCCTGGGAGCGGCGCGAGAGGTTGGTGAACATCGCGTTGACGTTGCCCCGCAGCAGGGCCTGCTCGGCGGCGAGTCGGACCGCCTCGCGGTGCACGTCGTCGAAGGCCGCGGCCACCCGGCCGATCTCGTCCCGGGAGTGCACACCGACCGACTCCACGGACGTGTCGACGTCCTGCGGGTCGGACTCGGAGAGCTGCTTGACCAGCTCGGGCAGACGGTCGGAGGCGACCTTGGTCGCCGTGTCCTCCAGGCGCCGCAGCGAGCGGATCATGGACCGCGCCACGACGAAGGCGCCGACCAGCGACACACCGAGCACGATCAGGATCAGGACACCGGAGATGATCGCGTCGCGCTCGGTGGCGCTGCGCAGCTCGCGGGCCTTCTGTTCCATCTCCTCGAGCAGGGTGTGCTCGATGTTCTTCATCTGCTGGATCTTGGTCGAGCTGTCGTCCAGCCAGTCGCGGTAGGACCGCTTGTCCTGCTGGGCGAGACCGCTCGCGGACTTCAGGGCGCGGCCGGCGTAGGTGTCGGTCGCCTTGATCGTCGAGTTGCCGCCGTCCTCGATCGGCTTCAGCAGCTCGGCGGCGGAGTCCTCGCCGTAGATGCTCTTGAAGCTCCGGATCTCGGAGTTCTGGCTCTCCAGGGCGGACTCGGCGTAGAGGCGGTCGTTCGGCGAGAGCTTGCCGGTCGTGGTGTTGCTCGCGGGCAGGGCCGCGGCGAGGGCCGCGCGCTGGATCGAGGAGTACTCCTTGGCGGAGGAGAACGCCGCGAGCGCACGCGTGCGCTGGATCATGTCCGGGTTGCTGGTCGCCTCGGCCATGTCCTGGGAGAGGTCGATCAGGTTCTCGATCAGACGGTGGTACGCCTCGATCGTCTGCGTGGAGTTGCCCTCGGAGGCGTAGGCGCCCTTGCGGATCTGCTCCAGGTCGCCGAGCTCACCGGCGAGCTGGACGAGGTACTCGCGGACGCCCTTGAGGTTGCCGTCCTTGCTGGCGCCGTCGATCTCCTCGGAGCTGTCGAGGAAGTTCTTCCTCGCACGGTCGGTCTTCTCGCGAAGTCCCTTGACCGTGAAGTCGCTCGCCTTGCCGCCGTGCGCCAGCGGGCCGGCCGACTGGTCGCGCTCCTCCTGGAGCGCGGCCGACAGCTCGGTGGCCTGCTTGGTCATGTCCGTCAGCAGCTTCATGTTGTCGAGCTGCTGGATGTCGTCCATGGACTGGTCGATACGCAGCGCGCCCAGCGAGGTGGCCGCGACCACCGGGAGGGCGAGCAGCGACACCAGTCGCGTGGAGATGCGCCAGTTGCGCAGGGCTATTCGCGGCCCCGGGCCGGTCGGGCCCGCCGGCGGCTTCAGCGCCGGGGAAGAACCCGCGGCCCCCGACGGGGCCGACGTACCGGCGCGCTCACCGCCGTCACCGGCCGGGCCCTGGTTCTGGGCGTGCTGGGGCGCGGGGCCGCCTTTCACGGGGCCAGTCCCGCCGTGCGGCTCCGGCTCCGCCGAAGCGCTGCCATCCCTCTTGAAACGTCCCTGCACTAGCGTCGCAACCTCTGGACCAGGCACCCCGTCGCCTGAACGGCGGGGCACGGTGTCGGCGTTCTGGGGACGCCCTGAAAAACGCCCCCGTGGTGGTCGTGAATGACCGGCGCCGGCTTCCCCTTCTCACCGCCACTCGGCGCGTCTGTGCGCCCCCTGTGCGCCGGCTCGATCCTGCGGCGGTCCGTGAGATTCCAGCACAGCACAGGATCTCCAACAAGGCCCGTAGGCCGAGCCGTGATGTAGGTGACACCACGTGAGTGACGGATCACCGGACGTAGAAAGCGAGTTCGCCCATTTCGGGCGAAAATCCGCGAGTCGACGAGCCGTGCCAGGTGTCCCAGTCGCCATGATCAGCAGCGGAATGATGGCTTCAGTGGGCCAATGTCCGTTTCGTTGGGGTGGGGCGGGAGTCCGGATTGACCGATTCGCCCTCTGATTCGTGAGAAAACTCACATGCCGATCATGACCCCTGTGCGGCGGGGCCGGGGAATCGGATGTTTAGCCTGACGCTTTACAGCGATGGCACAACCGACAACCCGCGCCCGACTCGGGGTTCATTACCCTCCGGGCGCCCGTCACAGGACAGGGTCAAGTAAACAGTGAAGACGACGACGATGTTCCACAAGATCGCCAACCCGCGACGCACGACGCTGGCACACCTGAACGACGCCGACGAACTGCAGACGCCGGAGCAGCCGGAGCACCCCGTCGAACTGCCGGCCCAGACCGCAAACCCCAAGCGCACCGTCCTCATGGAGATCCCCGTCGCGGCCGCCGCGGCCGCGGAGTGACACCAGCCAGTACGCGTGCCGGCCGCCGGATGCTCACGGCGGCGGGGCCGGATTTTTCGAAGGGCGTCCCGTGCCGGGGCGCCCTTTCGTAGGTGACGGGGCGCCCCCTCGTAATGCGCGGGGCGAGTCCACCTCCCCGCGTTAGCCTGGACCGTCAGACTCCAGCCGCTTCAGTCAAGGGGCCAAGCAACCCGTGCGCATCGCCAGGTTCTCCATCGACGGGAACGTCGCCTTCGGCGCCATCGAGGGCGACAAGCAGGACGAACTCGTCCTGAACATCATCAAGGGCATCCCGTTCGCGGACTTCGAGCTCTCCGGCACGAAGGTGCCGGTCGGCAAGGTCAGGCTGCTGCCGCCGGTGCTCCCCAACAAGGTCGTGGCCTTCGGCCGCAACTACGCGGAGCACGCGCGCGAGCTGGGCAACGAGGTACCCGACGCCCCCTTCGCCTTCTTCAAGCCGTCCACCTCGGTGATCGGCCCCGGCGACGAGATCCAGTACCCCTCCTTCTCCGAGGAGGTGCACCACGAGGCCGAGCTGGCCGTGGTGATCGGCCGGATGTGCCGCGAGGTCCCGCGCGAACGCGTCAAGGACGTGATCTTCGGCTACACCTGCGCCAACGACATCACCGCCCGTGACGTGCAGCGCCGCGAGAAGCAGTGGGCCCGGGCCAAGGGCTTCGACAGCTCCTGCCCGCTCGGCCCCTGGGTGGAGACGGACCTGGACGCGAGCGACCTCACCATCCAGCTCACCGTCAACGGCCAGCAGCGCCAGCTGGGCCGCACCAGCGAGATGATCCACTCCATCGAGGACCTGATCGTCAACATCTCCGAGGCCATGACGCTGCTCCCCGGCGACGTCATCCTCACCGGCACCCCGGCTGGGGTCGGCCCCCTGAACGTCGGCGACGAGGTCGCCGTCACCATCGAAGGCATCGGCACTCTCACCAACAAGGTTGTCAAGCGTGGCTAGCGCATCCGGCACTCCAGTACGCGTCCGTTTCTGTCCCTCGCCCACCGGAAACCCCCACGTGGGCCTGGTGCGCACCGCCCTGTTCAACTGGGCGTTCGCCAAGCACCACCAGGGCACCCTGGTGTTCCGCATCGAGGACACCGACGCGGCCCGCGACTCCGAGGAGTCCTACACCCAGCTGCTCGACTCGATGCGCTGGCTGGGCTTCGACTGGGACGAGGGCCCCGAGGTCGGCGGCCCGCACGCGCCGTACCGCCAGTCGCAGCGCATGGACCTCTACAAGGACGTCGCCCAGAAGCTGCTCGACGCCGGCCACGCCTACCGCTGCTACTGCTCCCAGGACGAGCTGGACACCCGCCGTGAGGCCGCCCGCGCCGCCGGCAAGCCCTCCGGCTACGACGGCCACTGCCGTGAGCTGACCGCCGCGCAGGTCGAGGAGTACCGGGCCCAGGGCCGCGAGCCGATCGTCCGCTTCCGGATGCCCGACGAGACGATCACCTTCACCGACCTGGTCCGCGGCGAGCTGACCTTCACCCCGGAGAACGTCCCGGACTACGGCATCGTCCGCGCCAACGGCGCTCCGCTGTACACCCTGGTCAACCCGGTCGACGACGCCCTGATGGAGATCACCCACGTCCTGCGCGGCGAGGACCTGCTCTCCTCCACCCCCCGCCAGATCGCCCTGTACAAGGCGCTGATCGAGCTGGGCATCGCCAGGGAGATCCCCTCCTTCGGCCACCTGCCGTACGTGATGGGCGAGGGCAACAAGAAGCTCTCCAAGCGCGACCCGCAGTCGTCCCTCAACCTCTACCGGGAGCGCGGGTTCCTCCCCGAGGGCCTGCTCAACTACCTGTCGCTGCTCGGCTGGTCCCTCTCGGCCGACCAGGACGTCTTCTCGATCGACGAGATGACCGCGGCCTTCGAGATCTCCGACGTGCAGCCCAACCCGGCGCGCTTCGACCTCAAGAAGTGCGAGGCGATCAACGGCGACCACATCCGTCTGCTGGATGTGAAGGACTTCACGGAGCGCTGCCGCCCCTGGCTCCAGGCGCCGTTCGCCCCCTGGGCCCCGGAGGCCTTCGACGAGGCCAAGTGGCAGGCCGTCGCGCCGCACGCCCAGACCCGCCTCAAGGTGCTCTCCGAGATCACCGACAACGTCGACTTCCTGTTCCTGCCGGAGCCGGCCGTGGACGAGGCCTCCTGGACCAAGGCCATGAAGGAGGGCTCGGACGACCTGCTGCGCACGGCCCGCGAGAAGCTCGAGGCCGCCGACTGGAATTCCGCCGAGTCGCTCAAGGAGGCCGTCCTGGCCGCCGGTGAGGCACACGGCCTCAAGCTCGGCAAGGCCCAGGCCCCCGTCCGCGTCGCCGTCACCGGCCGCACGGTCGGTCTGCCGCTCTTCGAGTCCCTGGAGGTCCTGGGCAAGGAGACCACCCTGGCCCGGATCGACGCGGCGCTGGCGAAGCTGGCCGCGTAAGCGAAGCGCCACACGGCGAGGGCGGCGTCCGGTCCCGGGCGCCGCCCTCGCCGTGTCCGCCCGCCCGTCGCCCGGAGGCCGGCCAACTCCCGGCCTTCGTCACGGAGAACCGCGTGAGCGACGACGGAGGGCCGGACCCCACCCTCACCGGCACCACGAGCCTGGGCTGAGCCCGCTGCGCGATGGGTACGGTCGGAGCATGAGCATCCAAGCCGTGGTCTGGGACGTCGACGACACCCTCTTCGACTACACCACCGCCGACCGCCTCGGCATGCGCGCCCACCTCACGGCTGAGGGCCTGCTCGCCGGCTACGACAGCGTCGAGCAGGCCATCGACCACTGGCGGGAGATCACCCACCTGCAGTGGGCCCGCTTCTCGGCCGGCGAGGCCACCTTCGAGGAGCAGCGGCGCGATCGCGTACGGGTGTTCCTGGACAGGGACCTCACCGACGCCGAGGCCGACGCGTGGTTCCAGCGGTACGTCACCCACTACGAGGCGGTCTGGGCCCTCTTCCCGGACGTCCTGCCCGTCCTCGACGCCCTTTCCGCGAGCCACCGGCACGCCGTGCTCTCCAACTCCAGCCTCCACGTCCAGGACCGCAAGCTGCGCGCCCTCGGCGTCCACGACCGCTTCGAGACCATCCTGTGCGCGGCCGAGCTCGGCGTCTCCAAGCCCGAGGCCGGAGCGTTCCTCGCGGCCTGCGACTTCCTTGGACTGCCGCCGCACCAGGTCGCCTACGTCGGCGATCACCCGGAGATCGACGGACGGGGCGCCGCCGACGCGGGACTGCTGTCGGTGTGGATCGACCGCGGCGGCCTGTACGCCACGATCGACCCGCCCGTCGGGCCGCACCGCATCGCGTCCCTGGGCGAACTGCCGTCTCTGCTCGGCCCGGATAGTCGTTTTGGAGCCCCGTCCACCTTCAGGTAATGTTCTTCCTGCGCCGCAGGGAGCGGGCCGAAAGGCCGGAACCCCAGGCGCACAGCTAGAACACGAACCCTCCGGGGCTTGCGTTCCAGTGGCCTATGGTGTAATTGGCAGCACGACTGATTCTGGTTCAGTTAGTCTTGGTTCGAGTCCAGGTAGGCCAGCTCGCAGAGCTCATCTGCATCGCCCCCGTTGTGTAGCGGCCTAGCACGCTGCCCTCTCAAGGCAGTAGCGCCGGTTCGAATCCGGTCGGGGGTACTGGTTCCGAAGATCGGCACATCGACGATCGTCTCGGGACTGCTAGGGCCCCCGTTGTGTAGCGGCCTAGCACGCCGCCCTCTCAAGGCGGTAGCGCCGGTTCGAATCCGGTCGGGGGTACTGACTGGTCTAAACCACATTGGTCTATGGTGTAATTGGCAGCACGACTGATTCTGGTTCAGTTAGTCTTGGTTCGAGTCCAGGTAGACCAGCTCGGACCTGCGGAAACGCAGGTTCCACGCCCCCGTTGTGTAGCGGCCTAGCACGCCGCCCTCTCAAGGCGGTAGCGCCGGTTCGAATCCGGTCGGGGGTACATCGGCGAAAGGCCCTTCACTTCGGTGGGGGGCCTTTCGCGTACGTAGCTTCTCGGGGGCGCGGGGGAGCTGCGCGATCAACCGCTATGTGCCGGCGCTCGACAGCGAAACCGCAAGTCTTACGGCGAGGAGTCGGGGAAAGCCTGCCGCGGCGTTGAGGCGAGCCTCCCCGAAACTCCCTGTGTCGATCAGCCGGTGCGCCGCAACGCCTCGGAGAGACGCCCCGCCGCATCGATCACAGCCTGCGCGTGCATCCGACCCGGGTGACGGGTGAGACGCTCGATCGGCCCGGACACCGACACGGCGGCCACCACCCGGTTCGACGGCCCCCGCACCGGCGCGGACACGGACGCGACGCCCGGCTCCCGCTCGCCGATCGACTGGGCCCAGCCCCGCCGCCGCACACCCGACAGGGCCGTCGCCGTGAAGCGCGCCCCCTGCAGGCCGCGGTGCAGCCTTTCCGGCTCCTCCCAGGCCATCAGGATCTGCGCCGAGGAGCCGGCCTTCATCGTGAGCGTGGAACCGACCGGGACCGTGTCCCGAAGGCCGGACAGGCGCTCCGCCGCGGCGACGCAGATGCGCATGTCGCCCTGGCGGCGGTAGAGCTGCGCGCTCTCGCCCGTGATGTCCCGAAGGTGCGTGAGCACCGGTCCCGCGGTGGCGAGGAGACGGTCCTCACCCGCGGCCGCGGCAAGCTCTGCCAGGCGGGGGCCGAGAATGAAACGACCCTGCATGTCGCGCGCCACCATGCGGTGGTGTTCCAGGGCCACGGCCAGGCGGTGGGCCGTGGGTCGTGCCAGTCCGGTGGCGCCGACCAATCCCGCGAGGGTGGCCGGGCCGGACTCCAGAGCGCTCAGGACGAGGGCCGCCTTGTCCAGAACGCCGACGCCGCTACTGTTGTCCATGAAACGATACTCGCGTCTCACTCTGTGAAACGCAAGTTCAATTTTCCGTGGAACGCGCCACCCTGGAATCACGAAGTCACAACGGCCCGTGACGTAAGGGCCTGGCGGTGTGTGCCCGGAATCAGGGGTACGGGCACTGCCTCCTCAAGATCTCTAGTTGGGTCGGCGGACCGTCGCCGACCGGAGGGAACAGCGATGGGTAGGACACTCGCGGAGAAAGTCTGGGACGACCATGTCGTCCGTCGCGCGGAGGGTGAGCCCGACCTTCTCTTCATCGATCTGCACCTGCTGCACGAGGTGACCAGTCCGCAGGCCTTCGACGGTCTGCGCAAGAGCGGCCGCACGGTGCGGCGTCTGGACCTCACCATCGCCACCGAGGACCACAACACCCCGACCCTGGACATCGACAAGCCGATCGCGGACCCGGTCTCGCGGGTGCAGCTGGAGACGCTGCGCAAGAACGCCGCCGACTTCGGCGTGCGCCTGCACCCGCTGGGCGACGTCGAGCAGGGTGTCGTACACGTCGTGGGCCCGCAGCTGGGTCTGACCCAGCCGGGCACCACCGTGGTGTGCGGTGACTCGCACACCTCCACGCACGGTGCCTTCGGCGCGCTGGCGTTCGGCATCGGCACCTCCCAGGTGGAGCACGTGCTGGCCACCCAGACGCTGCCGATGTCCCGCCCGAAGACCATGGCGATCACGGTCAACGGCGAGCTGCCCGAGGGTGTCACCGCCAAGGACCTGATCCTGGCGATCATCGCGAAGATCGGCACCGGCGGCGGCCAGGGCTACGTCCTGGAGTACCGCGGTGAGGCCATCGAGAAGCTCTCGATGGAAGCCCGCATGACCATCTGCAACATGTCGATCGAGGCCGGCGCCCGCGCGGGCATGATCGCCCCGGACGAGACCACCTTCGCCTACCTCGAGGGCCGTCCGCACGCCCCCGAGGGCGAGGACTGGGACGCGGCCGTCGCGTACTGGAAGACGCTCAGGACCGACGAGGACGCCGAGTTCGACGCCGAGGTGGTCATCGAGGCCGCCGAACTGTCGCCGTTCGTCACCTGGGGCACCAACCCCGGGCAGGGCGCACCGCTTTCGGCGTCCGTCCCCGATCCTGCTTCGTACGAAGACGCATCGGAGCGCTACGCCGCCGAAAAGGCCCTGGAGTACATGGGGTTGGAGGCCGGGCAGCCGCTGCGTTCCATCAACGTGGACACCGTCTTCGTAGGCTCCTGCACCAACGGCCGCATCGAGGACCTGCGTGCCGCCGCCGAGCTGCTGAAGGGCCGCAAAGTCGCCGACGGCGTACGGATGCTGGTCGTCCCGGGCTCCGCGCGGGTGGGTCTGCAGGCCGTCTCCGAGGGCCTGGACGTGGTGTTCAAGGAGGCCGGCGCCGAATGGCGGCACGCGGGCTGCTCGATGTGCCTGGGCATGAACCCCGACCAGCTGGCCCCCGGTGAGCGCTCCGCGTCCACCTCCAACCGCAACTTCGAGGGCCGGCAGGGCAAGGGCGGACGCACCCACCTGGTCTCGCCGCAGGTCGCGGCCGCCACCGCCGTCCTCGGTCACCTGGCCTCCCCGGCCGACCTGTCCGACGCCGCAACCCGTACGCCCGCTGGAGTCTGATCAGTCATGGAAGCCTTCACCACCCACACCGGCCGGGCCGTCCCGCTGCGCCGCTCCAACGTCGACACCGACCAGATCATCCCCGCCCACTGGCTCAAGAAGGTCACGCGCGACGGGTTCGAGGACGGGCTGTTCGAGGCCTGGCGCAAGGACGCGTCGTTCGTGCTCAACCAGCCCGAGCGCAAGGGCGCGACCGTCCTGGTCGCCGGCCCCGACTTCGGCACCGGCTCCTCGCGTGAGCACGCCGTCTGGGCACTGCAGAACTACGGCTTCAAGGCCGTGATCTCCTCCCGCTTCGCCGACATCTTCCGCGGCAACTCACTCAAGAACGGCCTGCTCACGGTCGTTCTGGAGCAGCAGACCGTGGACGCGCTGTGGGAGCTCACCGACAAGGACCCGCAGGCCGAGATCACCGTCGACCTCCAGGCCCGCGAGGTGCGTGCCGAGGGCATCACCGCCGCCTTCGAGCTGGACGAGAACTCCCGCTGGCGGCTGCTGAACGGCCTCGACGACATCTCGATCACCCTGCAGAGCGAGGCGGACATCGCCGCCTACGAGGCCAAGCGCCCCGCCTTCAAGCCGCGCACCCTCCCGGTCTGACCCCGGGCACGGCCCGCCGCCTGAGAACAAGGCGACTTTCGGCCACAGCAACATCCCCTCTGTACCCCCGATCAGCCCGATCGGGGGTACAGCCGTGTCTGCACCCGAACGGCCCTGCCCACCCGCTGTTCGGCTGCCAACTTCCCACGTTAAGCCCGTGGTTGCTGGGGTAGGCGAGGGGTACAGCCGTGACTTCCACGTGTGCCGGGAAGGCCGTTTGAGGCGGCAGTTGTCCCCTGCGCAGGCGACAACTCGCCCCAGATGGCACAATCTGTGCATGGAACACGACGGCCAACTCGAGCTCTATGCGGCAGTCGCGGACCAACTCAAGGAAGCGCACACAAGGGTGCGCGCACTGCAAGTCCCGGAGGGCGTACGGATGGCGCTGACCCGGAAGCTGCTGGTCATTACGGCCGCGGCCAAGCACGATCTCGCCGACGCGGCAAGGCGGCTTGAGCGGTTCAATACGGACCTCGACGAGGGACGTCTCCCCGTCGAGGAACGCTGAACCTCTCGGCACCGTCGAGTTCGCTGCGGCACAAGGGTGATAAGCCCGTTTCGTGTTTGATTTGCGGTATATATCTGCCTAACGTGCGAAAAGCTTGAACACTTTCGTTCTGGCGATGTCTCCGAAGGGGAAGACGTGAACAAGGCGCAGCTCGTAGAAGCGATTGCCGACAAGATGGGCGGCCGCCAGCAGGCCGCCGACGCTGTCGACCATGTACTGGACGCCATCGTCCGAGCGGTCGTCTCGGGTGAGCGGGTCTCGGTCACCGGCTTCGGTTCGTTCGAGAAGGTCGACCGCCCGGCCCGGTACGCCCGTAACCCCCAGACGGGCGAGAGGGTTCGGGTCAAGAAGACCTCCGTTCCGCGCTTCCGCGCCGGTCAGGGCTTCAAGGACCTGGTCAGCGGCTCGAAGAAGCTGCCGCGTGGCGGCGAGGTCTCCGTGAAGAAGGCGCCGAAGGGCAGCCTGACCGGCGGTGCCGGCGCGACGGTCAAGAAGGCCGCCGCGAAGAAGGCCACCACCAAGTCGGCCGCCGCGAAGAAGACCACCGCCAAGAAGACGACGGCGAAGAAGGCCACGACGAAGACCGCGGCCGCGAAGAAGACCACCGCGAAGAAGGCGCCCGCCAAGAAGACCACGGCGGCGTCCAAGACCACCGCCGCGAAGAAGACCACCGCGAAGAAGGCCCCGGCGAAGAAGGCCACGGCCAAGAAGGCGCCCGCCAAGAAGTCGACGGCGCGCAAGACCACGGCCAAGAAGACCACCGCCCGCAAGAAGTAAGGGCGACGGGGTACTCACGCGCCGGGCCGGACTCCGCACGGAGTCCGGCCCGCGGCGTGTTCGGCATGTGGTCAGAGGGTCTGCAGGGTCACCAGAGTGATCCGGAGCGCGTCCCTCGCCCCTTCCACCTCGATGCGTACCCGCTGGCCGGGGCGCAGCAGTCTGAGGCCACCCGCGTCGAACGCGGCCGCGTCGAAGGGCACCGGGGTGCCGTCGTCCAGGAGTACCTGCCCGCTGCGGCTTTCGGGGTCGTACGTGTACGCGGTCGCCTGCATGGCCGCAGCCTACTGCCCGGGAATCAGCAACCGCGCGGCGGCCGCGGCCGTATGAGGGCCGACCCCCAGGGCCAGAGCGCTGCGCAGGTCGTCGCCGGTGTCCACGTCCTGGCGTACCGAATCGACCGCGGTCAGGGGCAGTTCCACGGCCCCCGATGCGCGGTGCCGGGCGCGGGAGTCCGTGCCGAAAGCCGGGCGCAATTCCCGGCCCGGGGCGGCTGCCAGCAGGGTCGTTCCGATTGCGGCCGCGTCCGGGAGAAATGCGCGCGGGAATTCGGCGGCGGCATCGAGTACCCGGGACAATTCCGCCGGGCGCAGGGCCGGAAGGTCGGCGTTCAGCGCGGCCACCGCCCGGGCCGGGCGGACGGAGCGTACGGCCCGCGTCGCGTGTGCGAGGGCGGCGTTGAGACCGCCGCCCGGCTCGTCGGGGATGATCGCGGCGCCCAGCGCGGCCAGCTCACGGCCCGCCCGGGCGTCGTCCGTGACGACTGCCACATCTCCCACCCCCGGGCAGGCCAGCGCGGCAGCCACCGTGTCCTGGGCGAAGGCCAGCGCCAGGTCCGGCCGCAGCCCGTCGTCCGCGGTGTCCGCAAGCCTGCTCTTGGCCTGGGCCAGGGGCTTCAGGGGTACGACCAGGGTCCACTGCACGGGTGTTCCGTCCTCCTCTTGTCGCGGTCATTGTCACCCGGGGGCATCGGGCGGGCGGCATGCCGGGGCGTACGGTGTTCTCGACAGACCGGCGGCCTGGGGCGACACTTGTGCGGCCCCCCGTGGCCCCGGCTTTCAGGCCCTAGAGGAAGGTGTCCGCGTGCCCCGCCGCAGAATCGGCTTCTGGTACCGCTTCGCCGCGGTGATCTGCAAACCGCCGCTGGTGGTTCTGCTCAGGCGGGACTGGCGTGGAATGGAGCACATTCCGGCCGAGGGTGGATTTATCACCGCGGTGAACCATAATTCGCACGTCGATCCCTTCGCTTACGCGCACTTTCAGTACAACACCGGGCGCGTCCCGCGATTCCTCGCGAAGAGCGGGCTTTTCAAGAAGGGATTCGTCGGGGCCGCGATGCGGGGCACCGGGCAGATCCCCGTCTACCGCGAGAGCACGGACACGCTGAGCGCCTTCCGGGCCGCGATCGACGCCGTGGACCGCGGGGAATGCGTGGCCTTCTACCCGGAGGGCACCCTCACGCGCGACCCCGACGGCTGGCCCATGACCGCCAAGACCGGGGCCGCGCGCGTCGCCCTGCAGACCAAGTGCCCGGTGATCCCCGTCGCCCAGTGGGGCTGCAACGAGTTGCTGCCGCCGTACGCGAGGAAGCCGAATCTGCTGCCCCGCAAGACGCACCACGTGCTCGCCGGGCCGCCCGTGGACCTCGCGCGGTTCTACGACCGGGAGATGACCGCGGAGCTGCTGAAGGAGGCCACGGAGGTCATCATGGCCGCCGTCACCGTCCAGCTGGAGCTGATCCGCGGCGAGAAGGCACCCGAGACGCCGTACGACCCGCGCCTGGAGCGGATCGAGCAGCGACGCCGCACACAGGCACAGACACAGACGCACCAGGAGGCCGGGCAGACCGTGCAGGAAGAGGGGCTGGGCAAGTGAGCAAGCCGGTCAAGGCGGCGGTCCTGAGCGCCGGTTCGTGGGGTACGGCCTTCGGCATGGTGCTCGCCGACGCGGGGTGCGAGGTCACCCTGTGGGCGCGCCGCCCGGAGGTCGCTGAGGCGATCAACTCCACGCGGACCAATCCCGACTACTTCCCGGGCGTCGAGCTCCCGGAGAACGTCCGGGCCACCACGGACCCCGCGGAAGCCGCCGCGGAGGCTGACTTCACGGTGCTGTCGGTCCCCTCGCAGACCCTGCGCGGCAACCTCGCCGAGTGGAGCCCGCTGCTGGCCCCCGACACGGTCCTGGTGTCGCTGATGAAGGGCGTCGAACTCGGCTCCGCGATGCGGATGAGCGAGGTCATCGACGACGTCGCCAAGGTCGGCCCGGAGCGGATCGCCGTGGTCACCGGGCCCAACCTGGCGCGGGAGATCGCCGCGCGGATGCCGGCCGCGGCCGTGGTGGCCTGCACCGACGAGGCCGTCGCCCAGCGGCTCCAGGCCGCCTGCCACACGCCGTACTTCCGCCCGTACACCAATACCGACGTGGTGGGCTGCGAGCTGGGCGGAGCCGTGAAGAACGTCATCGGTCTCGCCGTCGGCATCGCGGACGGCATGGGTCTCGGCGACAACGCCAAGGGCTCGCTCATCACCCGCGGCCTCGCCGAGACCACCCGGCTCGGCATGGCCCTGGGCGCCGACCCGCTGACCTTCTCCGGACTCGCGGGTCTGGGGGACCTGGTGGCGACCTGTTCCTCGCCGCTGTCGCGCAACCACACCTTCGGCACCAACCTCGGCAAGGGCATGACCCTGCAGGAGACCATCGCGGTCACCAAGCAGACCGCGGAGGGCGTCAAGTCCTGCGAGTCGGTGCTCGACCTGGCCCGCCGGCACGGCGTCGACATGCCCATCACGGAGACGGTCGTCGGCATCGTGCACGAGGGCAAGCCCCCGGTGGTGGCCCTCAAGGAGCTGATGTCGCGCAGCGCGAAGCCCGAACGACGCTGAGCGACGCGAGGCCGGCGGCGCTTACTAGCGGCACTACCAACGGGTACTCTCAACGCGATATGAGCACCGAGAACCTCCCCCAGAGCCCCGAGCAGCCGCCTCGCAAGCCGCGTGTGGCCGTCGTGTTCGGCGGGCGCAGCTCCGAACACGGGATCTCCGTGGTCACCGCCGGCGCCGTCCTCAAGGCCATCGACCGGACGAAGTACGACGTCCTGCCGATCGGCATCACCCAGGAAGGGCGTTGGGCGCTCACGGCGGACGAACCGGAGCGGATGGCGATCGTCGACCGGCGCCCGCCGAGCGTCGACGCCCTCGCCGAGTCCGCCGAGGGCGGAGTGGTCCTCCCGGTCGACCCCGCCGACCGCGAAGTCGTCTACAGCGAGCCGGGATCGGTCCCCAAGGCCCTCGGCGAGGTCGACGTGGTCTTCCCGGTGCTGCACGGCCCGTACGGCGAGGACGGCACCCTCCAGGGCCTCCTGGAGCTCTCCGGCGTCCCGTACGTGGGTTCGGGTGTGCTCGCCTCGGCCGTGGGCCAGGACAAGGAGTACATGAAGCGGGTGTTCACCTCGTTCGGGCTGAAGGTGGGCCCGTACGTGGTGATCCGGCCGCGCGAGTGGGAGCAGGACCAGGCGGCCGCCCGCAAGAAGATCGTCGACTTCGCCGGCGAGCACGGCTGGCCGCTGTTCGTGAAGCCCTCGCGGGCCGGTTCGTCGATCGGCATCACCAAGGTCGGCGACCTCTCCGGACTCGACGAGGCGGTCGCCGAGGCCCAGCGGCACGACCCCAAGATCCTCGTGGAGGCCGCGCTGCGCGGCCGCGAGATCGAGTGCGGCGTCCTGGAGTTCGAGGACGGCCCCCGGGCCTCCCTCCCCGCGGAGATCCCCCCGCCCGAGGCGCAGGCGTACTACGACTTCGAGGCCAAGTACATCGACTCCACTCCGGGTCTCGTCCCCGCGCCCCTCACGCCCGAGGAGACGGCCGAGGTCCAGCGCCTGGCGGTCGAGGCGTTCGAGGCGGCGTCCTGCGAGGGCCTGGTCCGCGCGGACTTCTTCCTCACCGAGGACGGCGAGTTCGTGATCAACGAGATCAACACGATGCCCGGCTTCACGCCCATCTCGATGTATCCGCAGATGTGGCAGGCGAGCGGAGTGAGCTACCCGGAGCTGATCGACCGGCTGGTGCAGGCGGCGCTGCGGCGCTCGACGGGCCTGCGCTGAATCGACCCGCGAGGGGCGCGGGGAACCGTGCGTTCAGCCATGAACGGACCGCGGTCAGGACGAGGGCACCGGCCCGGCGCTCAGGAGGCGATCCCCTTGGGGATCGCCTTCTTCACTGCCGCGGCAAGATCGATCAGCACACCCGAGGTGTCCGCGCCCTGGGGCGCCCGGACCTCGACGTACGCCTCCCGGTTGGCGGTGGTGAACACGTACCCCCCGCCGTCCTGTTCCTCCATCAGCCAGTCGACCCCGTTCACGCCCCCGGCGACGGCATCCGGATCCCGTCCCTCGGCGACCTTCGGGTCGACCATCTTCGGCGGCTGCGGCACACCGCAGCGCAGTATGATCGCCGGGCTGCCCCAGCCCGCCGTCAGCGCCGACGCGGGCTCGGGATCCGCACGGCGCTCACCGTCCACCTTCGCGGGCAGTACCTTGTCCAGGTTCCGGCACAGTCCCACGACCTTCGCGTCCGGACTGGGAACCGCCGCCGACGCGCTGTCGTCTGCTGAGGAGCAGCCCGCAGCAGTGATCAACAGCGCGACAGCGGGCAGGCGGAACACGCGGAAGATACAGCGGTGCCGGTGACGGAAAGAGTTCACCGGCACAGGGTAGACGGGGGCTACAGATGGACGACCGGGCAGGTCAGGGTGCGGGTGATGCCGTCCACCTGCTGAACCTTGGCGACCACCATGCGGCCGAGGTCGTCGACGGTGTCGGCCTGGGCCCGCACGATCACGTCGTACGGTCCCGTCACGTCCTCGGCCTGGATGATCCCAGGGATCTTGCCGATCGTCTCGGCGACGACCGAGGCCTTCCCGACCTCGGTCTGGATCAGGATGTACGCCTGTACCACGGAACCTCCAGGGCGGCCACGAGGATCATGTGGGGAAAAGGAACGCCACGGTATCGCGTCGCCGCTCGCCGCGGGGAGACCTGCGGGGGCCGGGTTGTGCGCGCCGGGGTGCAGGTCCGGCAGAACGTGACGGTCACTTCGACCGTAGCGAGGACCGAGATGCCTCGCGACCGGGCACGGACAGGGACAGAAGGGGAGCAAGGGCAATGAAGGGCACTGTTGGTGAGCTCGGTGAGTTCGGGCTCATCAGGGAGCTCACCTCCCGTCTGACCACGACCCCGGCGGTCCGGGTCGGCCCCGGCGACGACGCCGCCGTGGTGGCCGCGCCCGACCGCAGGGTCGTGGCGAGCACGGACATCCTGGTGGAGGGCCGGCACTTCCGGCGCGACTGGTCGACGGCCTACGACGTGGGCCGCAAGGCGGCCGCGCAGAACCTCGCCGACATCGCCGCCATGGGCGCCGTACCGACCGCGCTGCTGCTCGGCCTGGTCGTCCCGGCCGAGCTGCCGGTGACGTGGCCGAGCGAGCTGATGGACGGCCTGCGCGACGAGTGCCAGGTGGCGGGCGCCGCCGTGGTCGGCGGGGACGTCGTACGCGGCGACTCGATCATGGTGTCGATCACCGCGCTGGGCGATCTGCGCAACCAGGAGCCGGTGACGCGGGCGGGCGCCCGGCCCGGCGACCGCGTCGCGGTGACCGGCTGGCTGGGCTGGTCGGCCGCCGGGTACGCGGTGCTGTCGCGGGGGTTCCGCTCACCGCGTGCGTTCGTGGAGGCGCACCGGCGGCCCGAGCCGCCGTACCACGCGGGTCCGGCGGCCGCCGGGCTCGGGGCGACCGCGATGTGCGACGTGAGCGACGGGCTGATCGCCGACCTCGGGCACATCGCCGAGGCGAGCAAGGTGCGGATCGACATCCGCTCCGGGGCGATCGACATCCCGTCCCAGATGAACGACATCGGGCAGGCCGTCGGGGTCGACCCCATGCAGTGGGTGCTGACCGGGGGAGAGGACCACGCGATCGTGGCGACGTTCCCGCCGGACGTGAAGCTGCCCGCCCGCTGGAAGGTCATCGGCGAGGTCCTCAACCCCTCGGCGCTGCCCCAGGTGACGGTCGACGGGGCGCCGTGGACCAGCAAGGGCGGCTGGGACCACTTCGCGGACATAGAGTCATGATCCCGAACGTCCTGACGGTCGCGGGCTCCGACTCCGGCGGCGGCGCGGGCATCCAGGCCGACCTCAAGACGATGCTCGCGCTCGGCGTGCACGGCATGAGCGTCGTGACGGCGGTGACCGCGCAGAACTCCCTCGGCGTGCAGGGGGCTTGGGAACTGCCCGTGGAGGCCGTGCGGGCCCAGTACCGCAGCGTCGTCGACGACATCGGCGTCCAGGCGGTCAAGACGGGCATGCTGGCCTCGGCGGAACTGGTCGAGGCGGTCGCCGACTTGATCGCCGGGACGGACGCCCCGGCGGTCGTCGACCCGGTGGGCGTCTCCAAGCACGGCGACGCCCTGCTCGCCGCCTCCGCGCTGGACTCCGTCCGTACGAAGCTGCTGCCGGTGGCGACGGTCGCCACTCCCAACCTCGACGAGGTGGCCCAGATCGCGGGCGTACGGGTCGAGGCGGAGCGCGACCTGCGCACAGCCGCCGAGGCCGTGCTGGCGTACGGGCCGCGCTGGGTGCTGATCAAGGGCGGCCATCTGTCCGGGGACGCCGTCGACCTGCTCACCGACGGCTCCGAGGAGCACTGGCTGCGGGCGCCGCGACATGACAACCGCCACACGCACGGCACCGGCTGCACCCTCGCCTCCGCGGTCGCCTCCCAGCTCGCCAAGGGGCAGTCCGTCCCGGAGGCGGTGGCCGCGGCGAAGGAGTACGTCACGGGGGCCGTGGCGGCCGGATTCGCGCTCGGCGGAGGGATCGGACCGGTGGATCACGGCTGGCGCTTCCGGGCGGGCACCGAACGCTGAGACGCTGACGATCAGGCGAGGTGAAGATCCTGATCGTCAGCGTCGGCATGGCGAAGATCAGGCACCGCAAAGAGCCGGCCCACCAGAGGTGGACCGGCTCTCGCAGCGAACCAGCAGTGGTTGCGCGCTAGCTGAGCGTCAGCGCGAGACCTTGCCGGCCTTGATGCACGAGGTGCAAGCGTTCACGCGCTTCGGCGTCCCGCCCACCACGGTACGCACACGCTGGATGTTCGGGTTCCAGCGGCGGGGCGTACGGCGGTGCGAGTGCGAGATGTTGTTGCCGAAGCCCGGCCCCTTGCCGCAGACGTCGCAGTTGGCAGCCACGGGTCACTCCAAAGACTTCAGATGCACTTACGGTTGATCCCGGCAGGCCGGGATCGAGACTCTCGGGCTGTGAACAGCCGGTCGAAATCTGAGTGGCGTTGCCAGGGGGAAGGCCCGATCAGATCGGGCAACCGGAGCAGCATACAACGGCTGCACCCGTAGAGCGAAACTACCATGGCAGCTCAGGGGCCCGGTCCCCTCCCACTTCCGGTGAACACCGCCCCGGGGTCTACGCTGCCTGCCACGTCCGGCAGCTCAGGGAGGCGTAGTGGCGCAGGTGCCGCAGACATTCTTCGATGCTCTCGCGGTGCGCACCTGGTGCGGTCTCGCGCTGGAGACACTGGGGCGGTCGCGTGAGGAGATCGACGCGATCAACGTCTACCCGGTGGCGGACGGCGACACCGGCACCAACCTCTATCTGACCGTGGAGTCCGCGGTCGCGGCCGTCGAGGCGGTGTTCGCGGGGCACGCTGCGGGGCCCGAAGCCACGGGAGGTCCGCGCGCCGCGCGCTCGGGTGCCACGGGGTCCGGGGGGCCGACGCTCGCCGACGCGGCCCGGGCGATGGCGCACGGCGCCCTCATCGGCGCCCGCGGGAACTCCGGGACGATCCTCGCCCAGCTGCTGCGCGGCATGGCCCAGGTGCTCGCCGACGGCGACATCGCCCACGCCGACGGACGGAGCCTCGGGCTCGCCCTGCGCCGCGCCGCCGACTCCGCCCGCCAGGCCGTCGCCCATCCCGTCGAGGGCACCGTCCTCACCGTCGCCTCGGCCGCCGCCGACGCGGCCGGCGGTGCGGAGGGCGACTGCGGGACCGTGGCCCGGGCGGCCTACGACGGAGCCCGCACCGCCCTCGCCGAGACCCCGGGCCGGCTGCCCGTCCTGGAGCGCGCCGGGGTGGTCGACGCCGGCGGACGGGGGCTGGTCGCGGTGCTCGGGGCGCTCGTGGAGACGTTCACGGGGGAGAAGGCGCGGAGCCCTCGACGGGATCCCCACGCGCGCGTGCCACCCGTCGAGGACCCCGCTCCCGGCGACGGCGTCCTGGGCGAGTGCGCGGAAGGCGCCGCCGTCGCGCCGGGCGAGGAGGGGCCCGCCTTCGAGGTGATCTACCTCCTGGAGGCCGAGGACGCGGCCGTGGAGCGGCTGCGGGAGCGGCTCGACGCCCTCGGGGACTCCCTGGTGGTGGTCGGCGGCGACGGGCTGTGGAACGTCCATGTTCATGTCGACGACGCCGGCGCGGCCGTCGAGGCCGGCATCGAGGCCGGGCGGCCCCACCGCATCCGCATCACTCACTTCGGTGCCGGCGACGTGCACACCACCGGCGCCGAGCGGCCGCCTCGGGAGCGCGCCGAGCGGGCGGTCGTGGCCGTCGTGCCCGGCGAGGGCCTGGCCGGGCTGTACACCGAGGCCGGGGCGACGACCGTGCTCGCCCGCCCCGGGGAGCCGCCCGCGAGCGGCGAGCTCGTCCAGGCCGTACGGCGGGCCCACGCGCGCGAGGTCGTGCTGCTGCCCAACGACGCCGACCTGCGCCACACCGCCGCCGCGGCCGCCGAGCAGGTTCGCGCCGACGGCATCCGGGTGGCCCTGATCCCGACCCGCTCGGCGGTCCAGGGCATCGCGGCGCTGGCCGTCCACGAACCGGACCGTCGCTTCGACGAGGACGTCGTGTCCATGACCTCGGCGGCCGGGGCCACCCGTTACGCCGAGGTCACCGTCGCCGAACGGCAGTCCTGGACGATGGCCGGCATCTGCCAGGCCGGCGACGTCCTGGGCCTGATCGACGGGGACGTGGCCGTGATCGGCTCGGACGTCGCGGTGACCGCGGAGACCGTCCTGGACCGCATGCTCTCGGCCGGGGGCGAGATGGTCACCCTGGTCCTCGGCGACGACGTCCCCGACACCGTCGCCGAGCGTCTGGAGAGCCGGGTCCGCGAGCGGTACCTCGCCGTCGACACGGTCCTGTACCGGGGCGGACGGCAGGGGGCCCTGCTCCTCATCGGGGTGGAGTGAGCGGCCCGGTGCGGATCGGCGGGGAGTGACGGCGGCTCGCAGTGCTGCGGGCGATCAGTCCCCCGACGCGACGCGGAGCATGTGCTCCGCCTCCGCCCGCCGGGCCCCCACCGTCGAGCGGCCCTCGCCGTCACCCTCGGTCGCCGCGTCGGTACCGGCGTCGTCGTGGCCTTCGTAGCCTTCGTAGGCCGCCAGCACCGTGCGCGCCCGTGCCCTCGCGGCGGCCGGGCGGTCCAGCTCGATCTCCAGCCAGCCCGCGCCGAGTTCGGCGCCGGTGCGGCTGTGCAGGGCGCCCTCCCCGAGTGAGGCGAACACCTCGGCGGCCCGCTGCAGCCGGGACAGGGCCTCCTCGAACACGGCCCGCACGGCGGGGCCTTCGGCGCCCTCGGAGACGGATCGGGTCAGCAGGTCGGCGAACTGGCGGTGAGTGTGGCCGAGTTCGGCGACCATCCGTTGCCGGGACTCCTCGTCGGACGCCTCTTCCCGTGCCGCTTCGCCCGCTTCGATCGCGTCCGCCATCAGGGCACGTGCCTCGGCCGGCCCGCCCTCGGTCTCCAACGCCAGCCAGGCTCGGGCGCGCAGGGAGCGGATCAGGCCGGGGGTGTCGCCGAGAGCGCGCCACAGGTCGCCCGCGCGGGCGTAGGCCCGGTCCGCCTCGACGGGCAGTCCGGCCTGCCCGAGGGACTCCCCGGCCAGGTGGGCGAGGGTCGCGTGGTCGTGCTGCTCGGGCCAGTGCCGGGCGGTCTCGGCGGCCTGCAGACGGCGTTCGGCGGCCGCGCGGTGCTCGCCGAGCTCGCTCAGGCAGTCGCCGAGCCACCACTGCGTCTGCACGACCGCCCCGTCGCCGTGCGTCTCGGCGGTCAGGTCGGGCAGCGCCGACTCCAGCACCTCCGCCGCCTCGGCCCACCGTCCCTGCCGCAGCAGGAACCCGCCGAGCTGCTGTCGCGCCCAGGCCCCCAGCGTCGCCGACTCACCCGCCTCGTCGGCCCAGTGCGCGGCCTCCAGGGCATGCCGGGCGGCCTCCACGGCATCACCACGGCCGGCGACGACCTCGGCGAGCTGGAGGTACAGCTGGGCCCGGCCCGGCGCTTCCAGGTGCGCTCCGCCGTGCTCCAGGGCCGCCCGCAGCGCCCGCTCGGTCTTCGCCGCGTCACCGAGGTGGTGGGCGAGGGTGGCCAGACGGGCCTCGTACTCCACGGCGTACCACGGCAGTCCCGCCGCGACGAACGCCGCCGCGCCCCGCGCGAACAGCTCCGCGGCCCTCTCCAGGTCCCCGGCGAGCCCCGCCAGCTCCCCGAGCATCGCCTGCGCCTCGGCGACCCGCGCGGCCAGCCGTACGTCCTCGCCGGTCCGGCCGGCGACGAGCGCGAGGACCTCACGGACGGCCGCCTCGGCCTCGGCGAGAGCGGCCCGGTCGCCCTCGCCCTCGTGCGCCCGGCGGGTCAGGATCCGGGCCCGGCTCATCACGACGGACGCGGTCTGCCGCATCCCCGTGCCCTCCGCGGCGTACAGCGCGATGATCTCGTCGTACAGGCCGGTCACCGCCGCGACGGCGCCGTCCACGTCGCCCGCGAGCGCGCGGACGTACGCCCCACGCGCGCGTGCCGCGAGGGCCTCGCCCGGGTCGCCCGCCTCGGCGTAGAGGTCTGCGGCCCGTTCGAAGAGCCCGGTGCCCCCGGGGCCGAGGGACATCGCCTCGTGGTCGGCCATCTCGGCACGGTCGCGCGGGTCCAGCTCGGTGTCTGCGGCAGCCTCGGCGGCCGCCGCCCACGCCTCCACCGCGTTCGGCCGCAGGGTGTCCGACAGCCGCCGGGCCTCGGCCAGCAGGGCGGGCAGATCAGGCTGCCCGGTGGCGTGGACGGGAGCCGCCGGAGGAACGGGCGGGGCAGCCGGGCGCACCGACCGCACGCCCAGCGGCAGCCGCTCCGCGAGCGGTTGCCGCGCCATACGCGCGCGTGCCCGCTCGCTCACGTGCGCCGTGCCGTTGCGCTCGTCGAAGCGGGCCGCCAGGGCCAGGGCCTCCCCGCGCGCGTGCGCGGCGAGTTCGCGGGCGGTCCACTCCCGCCCGGCCGGACCCGGCACCTGCCGCTCGCCCAGCCCGAGCCCGGTCAGCCGGTCCATGAGCAGGGCCACCACGCTCATGAACTCCAGCCTGCTCTGCGGATGCCCGTCGTCGGTGAAGTACGCCGGCCGCTCCGCGAGCAGCTCCAGACCCCGGGCCTCGTTGCCGGTCAGCGCGCAGAACTCCACGTGCTCCGCGTACGCACCGCGCATGCTCTCCATCGCCCGGACGAGCCGGAAGCCCCGCAGGTGGTTGGCCCGGGCCTCGTCGAGGCGGCCCAGCCGCAGCAGCGGCACCAGGGAGGACGCGAGGGCCGTGTGCGGCTCGTGGGCGCAGGCGTACTCGCCCTCCAGCACCGGCCCCCACAGCCGAAGCGCCTCGGCGTCCCGCCCCAGCTCCGCCTGCCACCAGCCCTGCCCGTGCAACTCGCAGGCGTGGCAGTCCGCCATGGTGTCCCGGTCGGCGGCCAGCCACGCGGCGTACGCCCGCTCGGCCCGCGCCACGTCCCCGACGTGCGCGGCCACACTGTGCTCGGCGCTGCGCACGGCCCGTTCGGAGTGCCCGGCGAGCCGGTAGCGGTGCTCCATCTCGCCGAGCCACTTCTCGATCGACGCGAGCGGGATGTGGGGCTGGTCCAGCATGCCGGCCGAGACCCACTTGAAGACCCAGTGCAGCGAGTGGGTCTCGTACTCGTCGAAGTCCTCGGGCCGTTCGTCCCACATCCGCAGCAGCCGGGCGAAGGGGACGAACATCTTCCCCTTCTCGGAGCTGTAGTTGTAGACCTTCAGCTGGTGGCCGAGGGCCTCGATCACGGCGAGCGGGACGCCCAGCTTCTCGGCCGCCGTCAGCAGCTCCTCCGCGCGGGCGTTGCGGGCCGGCCCCTCCGGCTGCCCGGAGTTCTCCGCCATCGCCTCACGCAGGGCGTCGAAGTCCGCGATCTCCGTCATGCCTGACCGTCCTCGCTGTGCGTGGCCCACTCCAGGAGGCCGATGAACGCGCGGTTGAGCAGCGCCGAGTCGGCCGGCCTCAGCGGCCGCTGCGCCATCAGCAGCGCCTGCCCGTACAGCGACTCGGTGGCGGTGCCGATCAACTCCGGGTCGGGGAGCGCGCTGATCCGCCGCACGAGCGGGTTGAGGTGGTTGAGCACCAGCCGCGCGCGGGGGGCGCTGCCGCGCAAGGAGCCGAGGATGCCCGCCCACAGGTCGTCGGCCTGCGCCTCGGCGTCCGCCCGGGCCTGCTCGTGCCGGGCGTCCCGGTCGTCGAGGTGCAGCGCGGGCACGGAGAGCGGGTGGAAAGCCCGCAGGACGACGTCACAGCCGAGCGGGTCGAGCCGGGCCCGGGCCGCCGCCAGGAAGCCGGACAGGGCCGGCTCCTCGGCCGGGTCGACCGCGTCCAGGTGCGCGGTGACCGTCTCCGCGTCCAGCTCGGCGACCACGGTGCCCGGCCGCACCGTCGGCAGCGCCTGCACCAGCTCGCCGTCGTACGTGTAGCCGCCGTTGACCACGCCGATGCCCTGCGCGGACGCGATCGGCGCGACCTGCCGGTACTCCTCGACGGTCCGCGTGAAGTGCACCACCGGATGCCGCTGTGCGAACTCCTCCAGGGACAGCCGCCCGTCGGTCGTCTCGAACGGCAGCCACGGGAGCATCGTGCGCAGCATCTCCCGGTCGTGCCGGGCCAGCGACTTCACGCCCAGGTGGTGCACCGACAGGAACGCGGCCAGCCGGTCCGGATCACCGGCCGCCAGCCCGGTCAGCCAGGCACGGATCCGCTCGCCCAGCGCCTCCCGCACGCCGGCCAGCGTCTCGTCCTCGTACAGCGACTCGCGTGACGCCGTGGGCCGCAGGCTGTCCGTGTCGAGGACGCAGCGCACGAAGAACGCCCAGTCGGGCAGCAGCTGTTCGGCCCGCTCGGTGAGCAGCATGCCCTTGAGGTGCACCCGGTGACCCGCGCGCTGGGCCGGGTTCACCGCCGACGGCAGCACGTACGCCACCCCGCGGATGCCTGCCAGCGGCACGGACAGGTCGATCGTGTCCAGCGGGGCGAAGCCGAACAGGTCGTGACAGTGCCGGGCGAGAGCCACGCGACGGGCGGCCGGGCCCGGGTACGGACGGTCCCAGGGCGCCGGGAGGTCGGTGACCGCCTCGCCGCCCACCCGGACGTCGTACGGCAGCAGCGACCCGAAGTCCCGGGCCAGCGCCTCGACCCGTTCGGGCGCGAGCCACTCCGCGGCCCCGGCCCTGGCCACCAGGTGCACGGTCGTGCCCGGTTCGGGCATCTCGGCGTCCGGCAGCGTCCGCACGGTGTACGAACCGTCGTCGGACGCCGTCCACTCCACCGGCGGCGCCCCGGGCGTACGGGCGCTGCGGCTGACGACCCGGATCCGCTCGGCGACGACGAAACAGGCCAGCAGTCCGATGCCGAACTGCCCGAGGAAGTCGGACCGCGCCTCTTCCAGCCCCTCGGCCCGCTTGGAGCTGCGCCCGATGGTGGCCAACAGGCTGTGCACGTCCGCCTCGGTGAGCCCCACGCCGGTGTCCTCGACGCGCAGGGCACCGCCCTCGGCGTGCAGCCGGACCCGGGCAGGGGCGTCCGGCTCGTCCACCAGCCGGGCCGTGACGGCGTCCACGGCGTTCTGCAGCAGCTCGCGCAGATACACCTTGGGACTGGAGTAGAGGTGGTGGGAGAGCAGGTCCACCAGACCACGCAGGTCGACCTGGAACGAATGAGGTGACGGGGGCGAATGGGGTGCCGGGGAGGGCTGTGAGGTCTGGGAGTCCATCATCACGGCGCCGGTGGGGGACTCGCGACGGCGCGGGGTCGGGCGGTCCCGGTGGGGCGGTGACCGCGAAGAGGGCCGGGAGCGCGTCATCCTAAGGCTCTGGTGAGCCGCCTGACCAGGGGTTTCCGGGATCTTTACGACGGTCCGGCCGTGGGCCTGGAAGCCAATGTCAGTGGCGTGGTGTGCAATGGATCTCGTGCCCGCACTGGAAGAACCCCTGCGCCAGCCGCTGAAGTCGGTGCTCGGACCCGCCACCGCGAAGGTGATGGCCGAGCACCTCGGCCTGCTCACCGTCGGCGACCTCCTGCACCACTACCCGCGCAGATACGAGGAGCGCGGTCAGCTCACGCACCTCGCCGACCTCCCCATGGACGAGCACGTCACGGTGGTCGCGCAGGTCGCCGACGCTCGCCTGCACACGTTCGCCTCAGCCAAGGCCCCGCGCGGCAAGGGCCAGCGTCTGGAGGTCACGATCACGGACGGCAGCGGCCGGCTCCAACTGGTCTTCTTCGGCGCGGGCGTCCACAAGCCCCACAAGGAACTCCTGCCGGGCACCCGCGCGATGTTCGCCGGCAAGGTCTCCGTCTTCAACCGCCGTCTCCAACTAGCGCACCCGGCCTACGAGTTGCTGCGCGGCGACCCGGAGGAGTCCGTCGAGACCTGGGCGGGTGCCCTGATCCCGATCTACCCCGCCACCGCCAAGCTCGAGTCCTGGAAGATCGGCAAAGCGATCCAGACGGTCCTGCCCACCGCCCAGGAGGCCGTCGATCCGCTCCCGGACTCCCTGCGCGAGGGCCGCGGCCTGGTCCCGCTCCCCGAAGCCCTCCTCAAGATCCACCGCCCGCACACCAAGGCCGACATCGAGGACGCCCGCTCCCGCCTCAAGTGGGACGAGGCCTTCGTCCTCCAGGTCGCCCTGGCCCGTCGCCGGCACGCCGACGCCCAACTCCCCGCCGTCCCGCGCAAGCCGGCCCCCGACGGCCTCCTCACCGCCTTCGACGCCCGCCTCCCCTTCACCCTCACCGACGGCCAGCAGCGCGTCTCCCGGGAGATCTTCGACGACCTGGCCACGAGCCATCCGATGCACCGGCTGTTGCAGGGGGAGGTGGGTTCCGGGAAAACCATGGTCGCGTTGCGCGCCATGCTCGCCGTGGTCGACGCCGGTGGTCAGGCCGCCCTGCTCGCGCCCACCGAAGTGCTCGCTCAGCAGCACCACCGGTCCATCGTCGAGATGATGGGAGAGCTGGCCGAGGGCGGCATGCTGGGCGGGGCCGAGCAGGCCACCAAGGTCGTGCTGCTCACCGGTTCCATGGGGGCGGCCGCCCGGCGGCACGCCCTGCTCGACCTCACCACCGGCGAGGCCGGCGTCGTCATCGGCACGCACGCGCTGATCGAGGACAAGGTGCAGTTCCACGACCTGGGCCTGGTCGTGGTCGACGAACAGCACCGCTTCGGCGTCGAGCAGCGCGACGCCCTGCGCGGCAAGGGCAAGCAACCGCCGCATCTGCTGGTCATGACCGCCACGCCCATCCCGCGCACCGTCGCAATGACCGTCTTCGGCGACCTGGAGACCTCCGTCCTCGACCAGTTGCCGGCCGGCCGTTCGCCGATCGCCAGCCATGTGGTCCCGGCCGCCGACAAGCCCCACTTCCTGTCGCGCGCGTGGGAAAGGGTTCGTGAGGAGGTGGAGAACGGCCACCAGGCGTACGTGGTCTGCCCCCGCATCGGTGACGAGGAGGACGACCCCAAGAAGTCCGCGAAGAAGAAGTCCCCGGAGGACGAGGCGGAGAAGCGCCCGCCCCTCGCCGTCCTCGAGGTGGCCGACCAGCTCACCAAGGGCCCCCTGCAGGGGCTCAAGGTCGAGGTTCTGCACGGCAGGATGCACCCCGACGACAAGGACGCCGTCATGCGCCGCTTCGCCGCCGGGGAGACCCATGTCCTCGTCGCCACGACGGTCATCGAGGTCGGTGTCAACGTCCCCAACGCCACCGCCATGGTGATCATGGACGCCGACCGCTTCGGCGTCTCCCAGCTCCACCAGCTGCGCGGCCGAGTGGGCCGCGGCTCGGCCCCCGGCCTCTGCCTCCTGGTCACCGAGATGCCCGAGGCGAGCCCGGCCCGACAGCGCCTGGGCGCGGTGGCCGCCACCCTCGACGGCTTCGAACTGTCCCGCATCGACCTGGAACAACGCCGCGAGGGCGATGTCCTGGGCCAGGCCCAGTCGGGTGCCCGCACATCCTTGAAGGTCCTCGCCGTCATCGAGGACGAGGAGATCATCGCCGAGGCGAGGGAGGAGGCGGCGGCGGTGGTCGCGAACGACCCGGAGCTGACCCACCTCCCGGCCCTGCGCACGGCACTGGACGCCCTCTTGGACGAGGAGCGGGAGCAGTACCTGGAGAAGGGGTGAGGGGGACTGGCCGTCTTTCAGGGGCGCGGGGAACTGCGCGACCAGCCACACTGATACCGAAAGCCGCCCACGACCAAGGACCACAGATGACCCGCGTGATCGCCGGCACAGCCGGCGGACGTCGACTGGCCGTACCCCCCGGCAACGGCACCCGCCCCACCTCCGACCGCGCACGCGAGGGCCTCTTCTCCACCTGGCAGTCCCTCCTCGGCGGCCCCCTGGACGGCGAACGCGTCCTCGACCTCTACGCCGGCTCGGGCGCAGTGGGCCTGGAGGCCCTGTCCCGGGGCGCGAGCCACACCCTCCTCGTCGAGGCCGACGCCAAAGCCGTCCGCACGGTCCGCGAGAACGTGAAGAACCTCGGCCTCCCCGGCGCCGAGGTCAGATCCGGCAAAGCCGAACAGATCATCCGGACGTCACCCCCCGGCGCCCCGTACGACCTCGTCTTCCTCGACCCCCCGTACGCCGTCACGGACGACGATCTTCGGGAGATCCTCCTCACACTCCGCTCGGAGGGCTGGCTCGCCGGAGAAGCCCTCGTCACCGTGGAGCGCAGCACCAGAGGCGGTGAATTCCGGTGGCCCGAGGGTTTCGAACCCCTCCGGGCCCGTCGCTACGGCGAGGGAACGTTTTGGTACGGTCGCGCCGCCTCTACGTGCGAAGACGCACGATGACCGGACCGGAGAGCGAGGGATCACAAGTGCGCCGCGCCGTATGTCCCGGGTCGTTCGACCCGATCACCAACGGACACCTCGACATCATCTCCCGCGCCTCCAGGCTGTACGACGAGGTCTACGTCGCGGTGATGATCAACCAGGCCAAGAAGGGCCTCTTCGAGATCGAGGAGCGGATCGACCTGATCCGCCGGGTCACCGCCGAGTACGGCAACGTCCGCGTGGAAGCCTTCCACGGCCTGCTCGTCGACTTCTGCAAGCAGCGCGACATCCCCGCCATCGTCAAGGGCCTGCGCGCGGTCAGCGACTTCGACTACGAGCTGCAGATGGCCCAGATGAACAACGGCCTCTCGGGCGTGGAGACCCTCTTCATCCCCACCAACCCCACCTACAGCTTCCTGTCGTCCTCCCTGGTCAAGGAGGTCGCGACCTGGGGCGGCGACGTCTCCCACCTGGTGCCGGCCGAGGTCCTCCAGGAGCTCACCGAGCGCCTGAGGAAGGACTGAGCCGGTCCCCGGCGGCTCCACGGGGCCTGACTGCCCGTCACCCGGTGTCCCGGGGCGACCTCATGGCCGTACAGTCGTCCCGTCCGTCTCCAACGCATCTGTAGAGAGTGGCGAGCACACGGTGGACGTGCAGAAGAAGCTCGACGAGATCGTCTCCGCGGTCTCCGGCGCCCGGTCCATGCCCATGTCGGCCTCGTGCGTGGTCAACCGCGCCGACCTGCTCGCGATGCTGGACGAGGTACGCGCGGCGCTGCCCGACTCCCTCGCCCAGGCCCAGGAGCTGATCGGCGGCCGCGAGCAGATGGTCGAGCAGGCCCGCCATGAGGCCCAGCAGATCATCGAGAGCGCGCACGCCGAGCGCGGGTCGCTGATCTCGGGTACCGAGGTCGCCCGCCGCTCCCAGGCCGAGGCCGACCGGATCCTCGCCGAGGCCCGCCAGGAGGCCGAGGAGATCCGCGCCGAGGCCGACGAGTACGTCGACTCCAAGCTCGCCAACTTCGAGGTCGTCCTCACCAAGACCCTCGGCTCCGTCGGCCGCGGCCGCGAGAAGCTCCTGGGCACCGGCCCCGGCACCGACGAGCAGGGGTACGAGGACGAGGACGCCCCCGAGCGCAGCCACGACCCGGAGACCCAGCGCCGCAGCGCCGACGAGTACGTCGACGTCAAGCTCGGCGCCTTCGAGGCGGTCCTCGCCAAGACTCTGGAGGCCGTCGGCCGCGGTCGGCAGAAGCTGCACGGCCGGATCGCCACCGACGACCTCGGCTCCCTCGCCGACGACGCGAGCACCGTCCAGCACTCCAGCGACGCCGACTACCTCGCCGACCTGGCCGCCCTCGCCGAGCGGGAGACCTCGGCCGCACAGTCCGCCCAGCAGCAGGACTACGGACAGCCGCAGCCGGCGTACGCCCCGGCCGCCGGCTACACCCCGGCGGGAGGCGACCCCGCCCAGCAGCCCGATCCGTACGGCGGCTACCCGCAGCAGGCCTACGCCGCCCAGCAGGACCCCTACGGCTACCAGCACGCCGATCCCTATTCCGCCACCCCCGGCTACGCTCCGGCGGGAGGTGCCCCCTTCCAGGGCTACGACCCCCAGCAGGCCGCCTACGACCCGAACCAGGTCCAGCAGCAGCCGCAGCAGGGTCACCACACCCAGCAGGGTTACGCCCTCGACGAGACCAGTCTCTTCGACACCGGCATGATCAGCGCCGAGCAGCTGCGGGCTTACGAACAGGGCCGCGGCCAGGGCTGAGCCCCGGATTGGGCCGAGAGCGAATGGTCCAGTATCCTGGCTCTTCGGTCGCGCGTACGTCCGCGATCAACGCTGCCCGGGAACGACGAAGGGCGGCGTACCCCCGAGCTCAGCAGACCGAAAGTTGGAATGGCCCTGAACGCCCGCCTCGACCACCGCAACCCCCTCGTGTTCGATACGCACGAGCTGGGCCGGCGGCCTGGTGCGCTGCAGCGCCTGACCCGCACGGTCGACGCTCCCAAGGACCTCGGTATCAAGGGAGTCATCGGAGTGCCGGAAGGCGCCCCGGTGGAGCTCGAACTCCGCCTGGAGTCGGTCATGGAAGGGGTGCTCGTCACAGGCACCGCCCGTGCCGCGGCCGAGGGGGAGTGCGTAAGGTGTCTGGAGCCGCTCGAGCAGCAGCTCGAAGCGGAGTTCCAGGAGATGTTCTCGTACCCTGACGCCGACGACCGGGGCCGCGTGATCGCGGAACCGGGCGACGACGCCGAGGACGACGAGGACAGGCTCTTCCTCGAGGACGGCTTGTTCGACCTCGAGCCCGTGCTGCGTGATGCGGTGGTGCTCGCACTGCCGATGCAGCCGGTGTGCCGGGAAGACTGCCCCGGGCTGTGTGCCGAGTGCGGCGCGCGGCTGGCGGACGACCCGGACCACCACCATGACGCCGTCGACATCCGTTGGGCGGCATTGCAGGGACTCGCCGGCACCATGAAGGACGGCGAGAAGGACGAGATGAGCGGCGCCGAAGCGGAAGCGGGCGTCGACGAGAAGCAGGAGAAGTAGCCGTGGCTGTTCCGAAGCGGAAGATGTCGCGCAGCAACACGCGCCACCGCCGGTCGCAGTGGAAGGCTGCGGTCCCCACCCTGGTTGCGTGCGAGCGCTGCCACGAGCCCAAGCAGCAGCACATCGCGTGCCCGTCGTGCGGCACCTACAACAAGCGCCAGGTCCTCGAGGTCTGAGCGGCTGGTGAGAGGCACTGTGTCCACGCCTAAGAACAAGTCTTCCCGTGCGAGCGGGAGTGCTCCGGCGGACAACCAGGCCTCGTCCCACACGCTTCTGGAAGGGCGGCTCGGGTACAAGCTCGAGTCCGCCCTTCTGGTGCGCGCACTGACCCACCGGTCGTACGCATACGAGAACGGCGGTCTGCCGACCAACGAGCGCCTGGAGTTCCTCGGGGACTCCGTCCTCGGCCTCGTGGTCACGGACACGCTGTACCGCATCCACCCCGACCTGCCAGAAGGCCAGCTGGCCAAGCTGCGGGCCGCGGTGGTGAACTCGCGTGCGCTCGCCGAGGTGGGCCGCGGGCTCGACCTGGGCTCCTTCATCCGGCTCGGCCGGGGTGAAGAGGGCACGGGCGGCCGGGACAAGGCGTCCATCCTCGCCGACACCCTCGAAGCGGTGATCGGCGCGGTCTACCTGGACCAGGGACTGGACTCGGCGGCGGAGCTCGTGCACCGCCTGTTCGACCCCCTGATCGAGAAGTCTTCGAACCTCGGAGCCGGCCTGGACTGGAAGACCAGTCTCCAGGAGCTCACCGCGACCGAGGGGCTCGGTGTCCCCGAGTACCTGGTCACGGAGACGGGCCCCGATCACGAGAAGACCTTCACTGCTGCTGCCCGCGTCGGAGGCGTCTCGTACGGCACCGGCACCGGCCGCAGCAAGAAGGAGGCGGAGCAGCAGGCCGCCGAGTCCGCGTGGCGGTCCATCCGGGCCGCGGCGGACGAGCGCGCCAAGGCGGCGAAGGACGCCGAGGCGACGCAGACGGCAGCCGTTCAGGCCGCCCACACGGTCTCCGACGGCAGCGTCGGCGGCTGACCGCCGCCGCCCTCACCGGGCGGCAAGCACAGCGCACCCGAGCGCCCGCCCCTGCCCGGGGCGGGCGCTCGCGTCATCCACAGGTCCGTGACGGGGGAGCCCATGCCCGAGTTGCCCGAAGTCGAGGTCGTGCGGCGCGGTCTCGAGCGGTGGGTCGCCCACCGGACCGTCGCCGAGGCCGAGGTGCTGCACCCGCGCGCGGTACGCCGCCATCTCGCGGGCGCCGACGACTTCGCACACCGTCTGAAGGGCCACCGCATCGGCGTCCCCAGCCGGCGCGGCAAGTACCTGTGGCTGCCCCTGGAGGACACCGACCAGTCGGTCCTGGCCCACCTCGGCATGAGCGGCCAGCTCCTGGTCCAGCCGGACACCGCGCCGGACGAGAAGCACCTGCGCATCCGCGTCCGCTTCACCGACGCCCTGGACACCGAACTCCGCTTCGTCGACCAGCGCACCTTCGGCGGCCTCTCGCTGCACGACAACACCCCCGACGGCCTGCCGGACGTCATCGCGCACATCGCCCGGGACCCGCTCGACGAACTCTTCGACGACGAGGCCTTCCACCGGGCGCTGCGCCGCAAGCGGTCCACGATCAAACGGGCCCTGCTCGACCAGTCGCTGATCAGCGGGGTCGGCAACATCTACGCGGACGAGGCCCTGTGGCGCGCCCGCATCCACTACGAGCGCCCGACCGCGACGTTCACCCGCCCCCGCGCCCTGATGCTGCTGGGGCACGTACGGGACGTGATGAACGCCGCCCTCGCGGTGGGCGGCACCAGCTTCGACAGCCTGTACGTCAACGTCAACGGCGAGTCGGGCTACTTCGACCGGTCGCTCGACGCGTACGGGCGCGAGGGCCTGCCCTGCCGGCGCTGTGGGACGCCCATGCGGCGCCGGCCCTGGATGAACCGGTCGAGCTACTACTGCCCGAAGTGCCAGCGGCCGCCCAGGATCACGCCCTAGCGGAGTCGTACCGCTCGCGCGCGGCCAGCACCTGCTCCATGCTGCCCTCCACGAAGTGGATCAGGGCGAGCAGCCGCTCGGCCACGTCCCGCCCGAGCGGCGTCAGTTCGTAGTCCACCCGGGGCGGATTGGTCGGCTGGGCCTCACGGTGGACCAGACCGTCGCGCTCCAGGGCGTGCAGCGTCTGGGACAGCATCTTCTCGCTGACCCCGTCGACGCGGCGGCGCAGCTCGTTGAAGCGCAGCGAACCCTCGTACAGGGCGCCGAGCGCGAGGCCGCCCCAGCGGCCCGTGACGTGCTCCAGCGTGCCGCGCGACGGGCAGGCTTTGGCGAACACGTTGAACGGGAGCTCGTCGAGGCCTTCCGGGAGTCCCTGGGTGGTGGTCATACGCCCAGCGTACGCCAGCACAGCGCTAACTGAAAGGTTGCGCTAACCACGGGTTAGCGCCCTGTGCGGTTACAGACCTTTCCGGGCCCGCCCGTCACCCGGGTGCCGTCAGCAGGGTCTAGTAGCCGAAGTTCTGCGTCCACCAGGGGCCGCCGGAACCGAACTCGACTCCGACGCCCAGCGTCTTGAAGTCGCAGTTCAGTATGTTGGCGCGGTGGCCGGGGCTGTTCATCCAGGCGTCCATCACGGCCGCCGCGGTCGCCTGACCGCGGGCTATGTTCTCCCCGCCGAGGTTGGATATCCCGGCCTTCTCGGCCCGGTCCCAGGGAGTGCGGCCGTCCGGGTCGGTGTGGTCGAAGAAGCCGCGCGCCGCCATGTCCTCGCTGTAGCTCTGGGCCAGGCCGGTGAGAGCGCTGTTGGCGGCGACCGGGCTGCAGCCCACCTTGGCCCGCTCCTCGTTCACGAGGCTGAGCACCTGGGCCGCGGCGGCGGACTCCCCGGACAGGGCGGCGGAGGCGCTGGGGGTCCTCGGCGCCTTCGTGGCAGTGCGGGAAGGCGTGGTGTCCGGCTTCTTGCTCGGGGTGGCCGCCGGCTCCTTCTTCTCCGGAGTCTTCTCCTGCGTCTTCTCGGGCTTGTCCGGCGTCTTCGTCGGCGCGGCCGAGGTCTTCGAGGCGGACGGCGACGGTGTGGCCGAGCGCTCGGCGTCCCGGCTGGTGGACGTGTCGTCCCGGCTGTCGGCGGTGCCGGCGGTGCCGCCCTGCTCGATCGGGGTGTTCGTCGGGGTGTCCCCGGCCTGGACCTTGTCGGCCCCGCCGCCCCCGCCGAGCTTGTAGTTGTCGAGGCCGGGCACCGCGCCCGTGGCGACCGCGACCGTGCCGAGGGCTACGGCGGCGGAGACGCCGAGCAGCCCGGTGCGCATCGGCCGGGCGGCCTTCTTGCGCCGGCGGTGCGAACCTGCGCGCCGGGCGCCGCCGTCGGGCGTGAAGCCGTCGCTCGCGAAGAGGGCCGTGGCGCCGTAGCGGTCACCTGCGGAGGACCCCTCGGATTCCTCGGCGGCGAACAGGTACGCCTCGCTCTTCGCGTAGCTGTCGGCGTACGCCTCCGGGTTCAGATAGGGCGCGATGCCCATCGTCGGAGCGTCGTCCGCGGTGGGGTACAGCGAATCGTGACCCTCCGCGAAGCCTTCGGCGTGGGTGATTCCCGTGGCGCGGCCCGTGGCGGCGCGGCCGGCGTCGGAGCGTCGGTGGCGTCCCATGTCCTGGCCTTCCTCGTCCTGGCGGTCGACTCGTCCTCGAGATCAACACCAAACTCACTCGATCGTGTGAGTTTCATATGAGATTCGTTGAGGGGGGACGGTACCGCATGGCGCAAGTGGAGGAAGTGCCCGGAGCGAGTTCGGGCGGTTAGGTTGCAGTCATGAGCGAGGATGTGCGACTGGTCGCCTGGGTGCGTGGACGCGTCCAAGGTGTGGGTTTCCGCTGGTTCACGCGGGCCAAGGTGTTGGAGATCGGCGGCCTGAGTGGCTTTGCTCTCAATTTGGGCGACGGCCGTGTCCAAGTGGTCGCCGAGGGCGGGCGGGAGGGCTGCGAGGGCCTGCTGGAGTGGCTCCAGGGTGACGACACGCCCGGCCGCGTGGACGGGGTCACCGAGATCTGGGACACACCGCGCGGCGGCTACGAGGGCTTCGCCATCCGCTGATCACGCCCGCCGGGCGGCTCATGAGGCGGCCTCCGGGCGGGGTGCGGGCAGCCGCCCGGAGAGGAAACTTGCTGGTGATTGCCGGAACCGCTTGCCTTGCCCCGCTCCACACGCAAGGATGATCGCCACGCCCCGAGGGCCCCGCAGAAGCCGCAGTACGGCCGTTCCAGGCCGCGCGCGCCCGGGCCGCCCCCCAATACGGGGCGTGATCGTGTTGACCGTCAAACTTTTTGGTGAGACGCTGAAAGCCCCGCGCACCTTAGCTGTTTGGCATGGCTGAACGGCAGTACAACTCCAGGCCGTGCCAGAACCGCGGGTGCGATTCCCTCACGACCCACACCGCAGCGGTCGGTCACGCATTGTGGAGGACCATCCATCATGGCAAAGGCGCTTCTCGGTTACGTCGGCGGCTCCGACCCGCGACTCCTCGCCGAGATGCGACGGCTCCAGCAGCGCGTCCAGGACCTGGAATCCGAGCTCGGACGAATCCAGGCTGAGAACGAGGCGCTCACGGCTGCCGCTTCTCACGACAGGATCATGGAGAGCGTTGACGCACACCAGGCGGAGCCTGCGCTCACCTGATCACTGCACCGCTCCACAACAGCACAGCAGTGGTTGGGCCGCCCGTCACAACCGCCTAGTTGTCTGAAGTGCAAGGGACGCCCTGTCGGCGTCCCTTCTTTCTTGCCCCCGCATCCTTTCACCGTCTTTAACGTCTGATGTGCCCTGCGCGTTCAGCGGCGAAACAGCGGGTTCATGGAGTGAGACACACCCGGGCGGTAGAGTCCGGCGGCGTGCACCTCAAGGCCCTGACCCTCCGCGGGTTCAAGTCGTTCGCCTCGGCGACCACCCTTCGGTTCGAGCCGGGGATCACGTGCGTCGTCGGACCGAACGGCTCGGGCAAGTCCAACGTCGTCGACGCGCTCAGCTGGGTCATGGGCGAGCAGGGCGCCAAGTCGCTGCGCGGCGGCAAGATGGAGGACGTCATCTTCGCCGGCACCACCGGCCGCCCGCCGCTGGGCCGCGCCGAGGTGTCCCTGACCATCGACAACTCCGACGGGGCCCTGCCCATCGAGTACGCCGAGGTCACCATCACGCGGATCATGTTCCGCAACGGCGGCAGCGAGTACCAGATCAACGGCGACACCTGCCGCCTCCTCGACATCCAGGACCTCCTCTCCGACTCCGGCATCGGCCGCGAGATGCACGTGATCGTCGGGCAGGGCCAGCTCGACTCCGTGCTGCACGCCGACCCCATGGGCCGACGCGCCTTCATCGAGGAGGCCGCGGGCGTCCTCAAGCACCGCAAGCGCAAGGAGAAGGCGCTGCGCAAGCTGGACGCGATGCAGGCCAACCTCGCACGCGTGCAGGACCTCACCGACGAGCTGCGGCGCCAGCTCAAGCCGCTCGGCCGCCAGGCCGCCGTCGCCCGCAGGGCCGCCGTCATCCAGGCAGATCTGCGCGACGCCCGTCTGCGTCTCCTGGCCGACGACCTCGTGCGGCTCCGGGAGGCCCTCAAGGCCGAGGTCGCCGACGAGGCCGCGCTGAAGGAGCGCAAGGAGTCCGCCGAGCAGGAGCTGCGCAAGGCGCTCCAGCGTGAGGCCCTTCTGGAGGACGAGGTCCGCCGGCTCGCCCCGCGCCTCCAGCGCGCCCAGCAGACCTGGTACGAGCTCTCCCAGCTCGCCGAGCGTGTGCGCGGCACGATCTCACTGGCCGACGCGCGGGTGAAGAGCGCCACCTCGGCGCCCCCCGAGGAGCGGCGTGGCCGCGACCCGGAGGACATGGAGCGCGAGGCCGCCCGGATCCGTGAGCAGGAGGCCGAGCTGGAGGCGGCCCTGGAGGCGGCCGAACGCGCGCTGGAGGACACGGTCGCCCACCGCGCCGAGCTGGAGCGCGCGCTCACCGAGGAGGAGCGGCGCCTGAAGGACGCCGCCCGCGCCATCGCCGACCGGCGTGAGGGCCTGGCCCGCCTCAGCGGCCAGGTCAACGCCGCCCGCTCCCGCGCGGCCTCCGCCCAGGCCGAGATCGAACGCCTGGCCGCCGCCCGCGACGAGGCGCAGGAACGTGCTGTCGCAGCCCAGGAGGAGTACGAGGCCCTCAAGGCCGAGGTCGACGGTCTCGACGCCGGCGACGCGGAACTCTCCGAGCAGCACGAGGCGGCGAAGCGGCAGCTGACCGAGGCGGAGACCGCCCTCACGGCGGCCCGCGAGGAGGCCACGGCGGCGGAGCGCAAACGCGCCGCCACCCAGGCCCGCCACGAGGCCCTGGCCCTCGGCCTGCGGCGCAAGGACGGCACCGGGACACTGCTCGCGGCGAAGGACCGCCTCTCCGGCCTGCTCGGCCCGGCGGCGGAACTCCTGACGGTGACCCCGGGCCACGAGGTCGCTCTGGCCGCGGCGTTCGGGGCCGCCGCCGACGCCCTGGCCGTGACGTCCCCGTCCGCGGCTGCCGAGGCCATCCGCATGCTGCGCAAGCAGGACGGAGGCCGGGCCACCCTGCTCCTGGCCGGAGATCATCTCCTGGCCGGGGATCATCGCCCTGGGGGCGCGGGGAACTGCGCGACCGGCCACGACGGACCGGCAGACGCACGACACACCTACGCGGCAGACCTGGTCCGCGGGCCCTCCGACCTCATGCCGGCCGTCCGCCGGCTGCTCCACGGCATCGTCGTCGTCAACACCCTCGAAGACGCCGAAGACCTCGTCTACAGCCACCCCCACCTCACCGCGGTCACCGCCGATGGTGACCTCCTGGGCGCCCACTTCGCCCACGGCGGCTCCGCCGGCGCCCCCAGCCTCCTGGAGGTGCAGGCGTCCGTCGACGAGGCCGCGGCGGAGCTGGAGGAGCTGGCCGTCCGCTGCGAGGCGCTCACCGAGACGCAGCACGCGGCGGTCGAGCGGCGCAAGGAAGCGGCCGCCCTGGTCGAGGAGCTGGGGGAGCGGCGCCGGGCCGGCGACCGGGAGAAGTCGGCCGTCGCCCAGCAGCTCGGCCGCCTCGCCGGGCAGGCGCGAGGCGCGGCGGGTGAGGCCGAGCGGTCCGCCGCCGCGGCGGCCCGTGCGCAGGACGCCCTGGACAAGGCGCTCCAGGAGGTCGAGGAACTCGCCGAACGGCTGGCCGTCGCCGAGGAGATGCCGATCGAGGAGGAGCCCGACACCTCCGCTCGGGACCGGCTCGCCGCCGACGGTGCCAACGCACGCCAGACCGAGATGGAGGCCCGTCTCCAGGCCCGTACGCACGAGGAACGGGTCAAGGGACTGGCCGGACGGGCCGAATCCCTCGACCGGGCCGCCCGCGCGGAACGCGAGGCGCGCGCGCGTGCCGAGCAGCGGCGGGCCCGGCTGCGGCACGAGGCGGCCGTCGCCGAGGCAGTCGGCGCGGGTGCCCGGCAGCTGCTCATGCACGTCGAGGTCTCCCTGGCCCGCGCCGACGAGGAGCGCATCGCCGCCGAGGCCGCCAAGGCCCGCCGTGAGCAGGAACTCGCCCGCGCCCGCACCGAGGGGCGTGATCTCAAGGGCGAGCTCGACAAGTTGACGGATTCGGTCCACCGCGGCGAGGTACTCGGCGCCGAGAAGCGGCTGCGCATCGAGCAGCTGGAGACCAAGGCGCTGGAGGAGCTGGGTGTCGAACCGGCCGGACTGGTGGCGGAGTACGGACCGCACCAGCTCGTGCCGCCCTCGCCCCCCGCCGAGGGGGAGGAGCTGCCGGAGGACCCGGAGCACCCGCGCAACCGGCCCAGGACGTTTGTCCGGGCCGAGCAGGAGAAGCGCCTCAAGGCCGCCGAGCGGGCCTACCAGCAGCTCGGCAAGGTGAACCCGCTCGCCTTGGAGGAGTTCGCGGCACTGGAGGAACGCCACCAGTTCCTCAGCGAGCAGCTCGAGGACCTGAAGAAGACGCGGGCGGATCTCCTGCAGGTGGTGAAGGAGGTCGACGAGCGCGTCGAGCAGGTCTTCACGGAGGCCTATCGCGACACGGCCCGGGAGTTCGAGGGCGTCTTCAGCCGGCTGTTCCCCGGTGGTGAGGGGCGGCTGATCCTGACCGACCCCGACAACATGCTCACCACGGGCGTGGACGTCGAGGCGCGTCCGCCGGGCAAGAAGGTCAAGAGGCTGTCGCTGCTCTCCGGCGGGGAGCGGTCGCTGACCGCGGTGGCGATGCTCGTGTCGATCTTCAAGGCGCGGCCCAGCCCGTTCTACGTCATGGACGAGGTCGAGGCCGCTCTCGACGACACCAACCTCCAGCGGCTCATCCGGATCATGCAGGAGCTCCAGGAAGCGTCCCAGCTGATCGTGATCACCCACCAGAAGCGCACCATGGAGGTCGCCGACGCGCTCTACGGCGTCTCCATGCAGGGCGACGGTGTGTCGAAGGTCATCAGCCAGCGCCTCCGTTAAATAGGTGCCCTCTGCACCAGTCTCACCTGCGTGAGTCCTGCGGCTTCAACACTTGAACACATAGCCGACACATCCCTGCCTCAGATTCACAGGTCACGACCTATTGACTTCGAAACTTGAAGGCATAGTCTCGGCAACGTTCCTTTTACCTTCAGGTACCTCAGGTGGCACCTCGAAGGGCTGATCCCCTCCGGCAGCGTTGCCGGTGGCCCGAGGAGTACACGTGACCAGCACAGCGCAGGCACCCAAGTCAGGAGCCAGGACGGCTCACCCCGATCATCTCGGGCACGTCATCTTCATCGCGGCGGCGGCCGCGATGGGCGGTTTCCTCTTCGGCTACGACAGCTCCGTGATCAACGGCGCCGTCGAGGCCATCCGTGACCGCTACGACGTCGGCTCAGCGGCCCTCGCCCAGGTCATCGCCATCGCCCTCATCGGCTGCGCCGTCGGCGCCGCGACCGCCGGCCGCATAGCCGACCGCATCGGCCGCATCCGGTGCATGCAGATCGCGGCGGCCCTCTTCACCGTCAGCGCCGTCGGCTCCGCGCTGCCCTTCGCGCTGTGGGACCTCGCCTTCTGGCGTGTCGTCGGCGGCTTCGCCATCGGCATGGCCTCCGTGATCGGCCCGGCCTACATCGCCGAGGTCGCCCCGCCCGCCTACCGCGGCCGGCTCGGCTCCTTCCAGCAGGCCGCGATCGTCATCGGCATCGCCGTGTCACAGCTGGTCAACTGGGGTCTGCTGAACGCCGCCGGCGGTGACCAGCGCGGCAAGCTGATGGGCCTGGAGGCCTGGCAGGTCATGCTCGGCGTCATGGTCGTCCCGGCCGTCCTCTACGGCCTGCTCTCCTTCGCCATCCCCGAGTCCCCGCGCTTCCTCATCTCCGTGGGCAAGCACGAGCGCGCCCGGGAGATCCTCACCGAGGTCGAGGGCAAGGACGTCGACCTGAACGCCCGTGTCGCCGAGATCGAGGGCGCCATGAAGAGCGAGCACAAGTCGAGCTTCAAGGACCTGCTCGGCGGCGGCTTCTTCTTCAAGCCGATCGTCTGGATCGGCATCGGCCTGTCGGTCTTCCAGCAGTTCGTCGGCATCAACGTGGCGTTCTACTACTCCGCGACGCTGTGGCAGTCGGTCGGCGTCGACCCCGCCGACTCGTTCTTCTACTCCTTCACCACGTCGATCATCAACATCCTCGGCACCGTCATCGCGATGATCTTCGTCGACCGCATCGGCCGCCGACCCCTCGCGATCATCGGCTCGGTCGGCATGGTCGTCGGCCTGGCGCTGGAGGCCTGGGCGTTCTCCCACCACCTCGTCGACGGCAAGCTGCCGGCCACGCAGGGCTGGATCGCCCTGATCGCCGCGCACGTCTTCGTCCTCTTCTTCGCCCTGTCCTGGGGTGTGGTCGTCTGGGTCATGCTCGGCGAGATGTTCCCCAACCGGATCCGCGCCGCCGCCCTGGGTGTGGCCGCCGCCGCGCAGTGGATCGCCAACTGGGCCATCACCGCGAGCTTCCCCTCGCTGGCCGACTGGAACCTCTCCGTGACCTACGTGATCTACACCGCGTTCGCCGCGCTCTCGATCCCGTTCGTCCTGAAGTTCGTCAAGGAGACGAAGGGCAAGGCCCTGGAGGAGATGGGCTAGACCCGTCCCGCGACTCGGGGAGAAGGGCCAAGTCCCCGCTGCCCCTCTCCCCGTAACCCGCCGCCGCCCCGGTTCGGCCACTGCCCGAGCCGGGGCGGCGGTCTGTCGTCACCCGGCCAGCCGGGGCAGCACCCGCTCGCAGAACAGCTGCAGGCTCCGCCACCCCTCCTCCACCGGCATCCCGCCCGCCAGCGGATGCAGGACATACGACTCCAGCCCCAGCGCCACACACGCCTCCGGGGTGAGGATCCGGTACACGCCCTCCGCGCGCAGTTCCTCGACCGTCTCCGCGGCCGACTTCACCGCCGAGCGCATCCCGCCCGGCTGCCAGGAGGCGTACGTCCGGGCCTCGTGCAGGAAGTGCCGCCCGTACCGCGCCCAGGCCCGGTCCGGATCCTCCGCCACGTGCAGCAGGGGCGTCTCGGCGGCGGGCATCATCACCCAGCCCTCGGTGCCGTACTCGACCAGCAGCTCCTTGTAGTACGTCTCCAGCTCCGGCAGATGCGCGCTGGGGAAGAACGGCAGACCGAACCGGGCGGCGCGGCGGGCTGCCGCCCGGGACGAGCCGCCGACCAGGAGCAGCGGGTGCGGTTCGGTGCAGGGGCGCGGGGTGACACGGACCGTGCGCCCCCGGTAGGAGAAGGGCTCGCCCGTCCAGGCCGCCAGCAGTGTCTCCAGCAGCTCGTCCTGCAGTTTCCCGCGCCGGGCGAAGTCCACCCCGAACTGCTCGTACTCCTGAGGCCGGTACCCGATCCCGGCGACCGTCACCAGCCGGCCACCGCTCAGCAGATCCAGCACGGCGATCTCCTCGGCCAGCCGCAGCGGATCGTGCAGGGGGCCGATGATCGCCGAGACGGTCACCGCGACACGCCGGGTCGCCCCGAAGACGGCCCCCGCGAAGGCGAACGGCGACGGCAGCCAGTTGTTGTCCGCCCCGTGGTGCTCCTCCGTCTGCACGGTGCTCACACCCCGGTCGTCGGCGTACCCAGCCATCTCCAGGGCCGCCCGGTAGCGGGCACCGAGCTCGGCGGGCGTCGCCCCGGGAGCGACGAGGTTGAAGCGTGCGACCGTGACGGGCATGGGGGCGTCTCCCTCCGCCGGGCGGGTGTCCGGGGGACGTTAGCTGACGAAGCGTCAGACATCCAGGGGTGTGGAGATCCGGCGGCGCCCGGCCCGGCGGGGCGGTGCGAGCGGGGTGACCCGGGGGCCCATGACTGATACTGGACCCGTTATGGACATCGTCATCCTTGCTGTAGTCATCGCCGTGGTCGTGATCGGCGCGCTCGGCGGGCTCATCGTCGGCAGCCGGCGCAAGAAGCAGCTGCCCCCGCCCCCGCCCGCAGCGCCCGACATCACCGCCCCACCGGCCGAGCCGCATGTCGGCGACGAGGCCGAGACGCCGCGGGAGGAACCGCGGCGCACCATCGAGGAGGTGGATCTCCCGGACGGCTCGGCTCCGGTCGTAGTCGAGGAGCCGCCCGCCGAAGCTCCCGAGATCGAGATCCCGGAACCCACCGCCGGCCGCCTGGTCCGGCTGCGGACCCGGCTCTCCCGCTCGCAGAACGCCCTCGGCAAGGGGCTGCTCACCCTGCTGTCGCGCGAGCACCTCGACGAGGACACCTGGGAGGAGATCGAGGACACGCTGCTCACCGCGGACGTCGGTGTGCAGCCCACCCAGGAACTGGTCGAGCGGCTGCGCGAGCGGGTGAAGGTGCTCGGCACCCGCACCCCCGAGGAACTGCGCACCCTGCTCCGCGAGGAACTGCTCACGCTGGTCGGCCGTGACATGGACCGCGCGGTCAAGACCGAGCCGGAGGACCGCAAGCCGGGCATCGTCATGGTCGTCGGCGTCAACGGCACCGGCAAGACCACCACCACCGGCAAGCTCGCCCGCGTCCTGGTGGCCGACGGCCAGAGCGTCGTGCTCGGCGCCGCCGACACCTTCCGTGCCGCCGCCGCCGATCAGCTCCAGACCTGGGGCGAGCGCGTCGGCGCCCACACCGTGCGCGGACCGGAGGCCGGCGACCCCGCCTCCGTGGCCTTCGACGCGGTCAAGGAGGGCAAGGAGATGGGTGCGAACGTCGTGCTCATCGACACCGCCGGCCGCCTGCACACCAAGACCGGACTCATGGACGAGCTCGGCAAGGTCAAGCGAGTCGTGGAGAAGCAGGCCCCGGTCGACGAGGTGCTGCTCGTCCTGGACGCCACCACCGGCCAGAACGGCCTGGTCCAGGCCCGGGTCTTCTCCGAGGTCGTCGACATCACCGGCATCGTGCTCACCAAGCTCGACGGCACGGCCAAGGGCGGCATCGTGGTCGCGGTCCAGCGCGAGCTGGGCGTCCCGGTCAAGCTCATCGGGCTCGGCGAGGGCGCGGACGACCTGGCGCCGTTCGAGCCGGAGGCGTTCGTTGACGCCCTTATCGGGGAGTGAGCTCGGCACCAGCCGCGGCACGACCTGCGAAGAACCGTACCTGCGCGAGAAGCGCCCGCCCCCGAGGTGCAGTCGGGGCCGGGCGCTTCGCTCTGTGTCCTTGCCCGCGCCTACGCCCGTGAGCGGTGCGCCACGTAGGCCAGGGTGCCCAGCATCAGGCGGGCCTCCGGCGGCCTGGACGCCGAGTCCAGGGCGGGGGAGCGCAGCCAGCGGACCGGGCCCAGGCCGCCGCGGTCGGAGGGCGGTGCCGTGATGAACGCGCCCGGGCCCAGGCCGCACAGGTCGAGGGAGCCCGGGTCGTCCCAGCCCATGCGGTAGAGCAGTCCGGGCAGATCTGCGGCGGCGCCGGGGGCGACGAAGAAGTGGGCGCGGCCGTCCGGGGTCGCCGCGACCGGGCCGACGGGCAGGCCCATGCGCTCCAGCCGGGCCAGCGCGCGGCAGCCGGCGGGCTCGGCCACCTCGATGACGTCGAACGCCCGGCCGACCGGCAGCATCACCGAGGCGCCGGGGAACTCGCCCCACGTCTCGGTCACGGCGTCCAGTGTCGCGCCGGCCGGTAGCGGCGGCGCGAAATCGAGCGGGTGCGCGCCCGGTGCGGGGCAGTCGCCGCGACCGCAGGAGCAGGCACCCGCCGAGGCCCGGGCGCCCGGCACCACGTCCCAGCCCCACAGCCCGGTGTACTCGGCCACGGCCGTGCAGTCCGACGTGCGGCGGCGGCGTGAGCCGGACCGGATGTCGCGCATGCCACGGTTGATGCCGATCGTGAAGCCCATGCCCCCTCCAACGGGTCCGGCGCCCGGCGGTTACGCAGCGGACGCGGTGTGTGACGCTCTGTTTCCGCCTTCCCGGCGGTGGCCCGCTCACTCGGCGCCCGGATGTGTCCGGGGTGGCGTGCCCCGCGGCGCGCGCCCCCGAGTGCATCGCTGCACCCACTCCTGGTTGTGCTGTGTCAAGTGAATCGCGCCCAGGCGTACGTGAGTTCATACGATGGGGTGGCGAATGGTGGCGTTTCCGTGTGAGCCGTGGCTGGACGGGTGATCGTAGGATTACTTTGTGTGCACGAGCCCTGGGGGCACATGCGCTCGTGGGTATGCCGGAGGCAAGTCGTCATTCCGTTCGAAGGGTGACAAGGGACGGACGGACGGCCGTATGAACCGGCATGCTGATAGGGCTTGGCGCACTCGGCGGCAAGTGGTCTCAGGGATGGGGGCGTTCCAGTGAGCGGCAACGGCGGAAGCGGAACGAACGCTGCGAGCGCGACGCACGCTGACAAGCGCCCCAACGAGCTGCTCACCTCCTGGTTCGTACGCAGCGGCTGGTCCAAGGGTGAACTCGCCCGCCAGGTCAACCGCAGGGCACGGCAGTTGGGCGCCAATCACATCTCCACGGACACCTCGCGGGTGCGCCGCTGGCTCGACGGCGAGAACCCCCGCGAGCCGATCCCCAGAATCCTGTCCGAGCTGTTCTCCGAACGCTTCGGCGTCGTCGTCTCCGTCGAGGACCTGGGCCTGCGCACCGCGCGCCAGTCACCCTCCGCGACCGGCGTCGACCTGCCCTGGACGGGCCCGCAGACCGTGGCCCTGCTCAGCGAGTTCTCGCGCAGCGACCTCATGCTGGCGCGGCGCGGCTTCCTCGGGAGCTCGCTGGCCCTCTCTGCGGGCCCGGCCCTCATCGAGCCCATGCAGCGCTGGCTCGTCCCCTCGCCCCCGGCCCCGCGCTCCGAGCCCGGGCCCACGGGCGGCTCCGGGCGCGCCCGCGGCCGGCTCTCCAAGCCGGAGCTGGACCTCCTGGAGTCCACGACGGTGATGTTCCGGCAGTGGGACGCCCAGTGCGGCGGGGGCCTGCGCCGCAAGGCGGTCGTCGGACAGCTGCACGAGGTGACGGACCTCCTCCAGGAGCCCCAGCCGGAGTCGACCACCCGGCGCCTGTTCAAGGTCGCCGCCGAACTGGCCGAGCTGGCCGGCTGGATGTCGTACGACATCGGGCTCCAGCCGACCGCGCAGAAGTACTTCGTCCTCGCGCTGCACGCCGCAAAGGAGGCCGGTGACCGGCCGCTCGGCTCGTACGTGCTGTCCAGCATGAGCCGCCAGATGATCCACCTCGGCCGGCCCGAGGACGCGCTGGAGCTGATCCACCTCGCGCAGTACGGCAGCCGCGACTGCGCCGGTCCGCGCACCCAGTCGATGCTGTATGCGATGGAGGCCCGCGCTTACGCCAACATGGGGCAGCCCGGCAAGTGCAAGCGTGCGGTGCGCATGGCCGAGGACACCTTCTCCGACGCCGACGAGTGGGACGAGCCCGACCCCGACTGGATCCGCTTCTTCTCCGAGGCCGAGCTGCACGGCGAGAACTCCCACTCCTACCGCGACCTGGCCTACGTCGCCGGCCGCAGCCCCGCATACGCCTCGCTGGCCGAGCCCCTGATGAACCAGGCCGTGAAGCTCTTCGCCGAGGACGGCGAGCACCAGCGGTCGTACGCACTGAACCTGATCGGCATGGCCACGGTGCACCTCCTCCAGCGTGAGCCCGAGCGGAGCGCGGTCTTCGCCACCGAGGCCATGCAGGTCGCCAAGAAGGTCCGCTCCGAGCGCGTCAACACCCGGATCCGGAAGACGGTCGACACCGCCGCCCGCGAATTCGGCGACCTCGGCGAGGTCGTCGACCTCACCGAGCGGCTCGCGGCGGAACTGCCCGAGACCGCCGAGGCGGTCTGAAAAGCCGTCCGACCTCCTGAACCCCGGCCGCGGCCGGCCCTCCCGAACCGCCCGACTCGGCTCCCCCATGCCAGGTCATCGGAAGGCCGACCGCGGCCGGTCTGTGCGCCCACGGCTGCCTGAAAGCCGAAGGTTGCGCCACGATAACGATCGGCTCGCCCGCAATCCGGCAGTTCATCGACGCGTAACACAGAACCCGCCTTCGTCACGGCCGCGAAACAACGAGGGGCTTCGACCGAAACCGCGCTGCGTCAATCTCGTGGCGCATAACCGGCCCACCCCTCATTCCGCTCGAGGCTTCGCCCGCACGGGGCCGTACCAATGACGAGGAGACGCCGATGGCACCAGCCATCACCCTTGCCGCAGAAGCGCCCAAGCTGTCTGCCGCGAACACAGGGTTCATGCTCATCTGTTCCGCCCTGGTGATGCTCATGACGCCGGGCCTGGCCTTCTTCTACGGAGGCATGGTCCGCGTCAAGAGCACCCTGAACATGCTGATGATGAGCTTCATCAGCCTCGGGATCGTCACCATCCTGTGGGTGCTGTACGGCTTCTCCATGGCGTTCGGCACCGACTCCGGAAGCCTCATCGGCTGGAACTCCGACTGGCTCGGCCTCGACAAGATCGGCCTGACGGAGCTGTGGCCCGGCTACACCATCCCGGTGTTCGTGTTCATGGTCTTCCAGCTGATGTTCGCGATCATCACCCCCGCCCTGATCAGCGGCGCCCTCGCGGACCGCGTGAAGTTCAGCGCCTGGGCGCTGTTCATCGCCCTGTGGGCCACGATCGTCTACTTCCCGGTCGCGCACTGGGTCTGGGGCGCCGGCGGCTGGGCCTTCGAGCTGGGCGTGATCGACTTCGCCGGTGGTACGGCGGTCCACATCAACGCGGGTGCCGCGGCGCTCGGCGTGATCCTCGTCATCGGCAAGCGCGTCGGTTTCAAGAGGGACCCGATGCGCCCGCACAGCCTGCCGCTGGTCATGCTCGGCGCCGGTCTGCTGTGGTTCGGCTGGTTCGGCTTCAACGCCGGCTCCTGGCTCGGCAACGACGACGGCGTCGGCGCGCTGATGTTCGTCAACACGCAGATCGCCACCGCCGCCGCCATGCTGGCCTGGCTCATCTACGAGAAGATCCGCCACGGCGCGTTCACCACGCTGGGCGCCGCCTCCGGCGCGGTCGCGGGCCTGGTCGCCATCACCCCGTCCGGTGGCGCGGTCACCCCGCTCGGCGCGATCGCCGTCGGTGCCATCGCCGGTGTGCTGTGCGCCATGGCGGTCGGCCTGAAGTACAGGTTCGGCTACGACGACTCCCTCGACGTCGTCGGTGTCCACCTGGTCGGCGGTGTCCTCGGCTCCCTGCTGATCGGCTTCTTCGCCAGCGGCAAGGGCCAGTCCACCGCCGAGGGCCTCTTCTACGGCGGCGGCCTGACCCAGTTCTGGAAGCAGTGCGCCGGTGTCTTCGCGGTCCTCGCCTACTCCCTGATCGTCTCCGCGGTCCTCGCCTTCATCCTCGACAAGACCATGGGCATGCGGGTCACCGAGGACGACGAGGTGGCCGGCATCGACCAGGCCGAGCACGCCGAGACCGCATACGACTTCAGCGGCGCCGGTGGCGGTGCCGCCAAGACGGCCGTCACGGCCCCCGTCGCCGCAGCCGCGAGCAAGAAGGTGGACGCATGAAGCTCATCACCGCCGTCGTCAAGCCGCACCGGCTCGACGAGATCAAGGAGGCCCTGCAGGCCTTCGGCGTACACGGTCTGACGGTCACCGAGGCCAGCGGCTACGGTCGTCAGCGGGGCCACACCGAGGTCTACCGGGGCGCCGAGTACACCGTCGACCTGGTCCCCAAGATCCGCATCGAGGTCCTGGTCGAGGACGACGACGCCGAGCAGCTGATCGACGTCGTGGTCAAGGCGGCCCGCACCGGCAAGATCGGTGACGGCAAGGTCTGGTCGATCCCGGTCGACACGGCCGTACGGGTCCGGACCGGCGAGCGCGGCCCCGACGCGCTCTGAAGACCCTCGAGGCAGGCAACGGAACAGGAGTCGCTGGGTGACGGGTACGGACGTGCAGAAGGAAGCAGAGGACTCGGGACCCAGCGGCTACGCGGCGGCCCGGCTGCGTCTCCTCACCGAGGAGGCGCGGTCCGGGCCGCCGCGCCGTGCGGCCCTGGCCGAACTCACGGACGACTGGCTCACCGGCCTGTTCGCGGCGGGCGCCGAGGAGCTGCGCGGAGCCTCTCTCGTCGCCGTCGGCGGCTACGGGCGGGGCGAGCTGTCCCCGCGCAGCGATCTCGATCTGCTCCTGCTGCACGACGGCGGCGACACCAAGGCCGTCGCCGCCCTGGCCGACCGGCTCTGGTACCCCGTCTGGGACCTGGGCCTGGACCTCGACCACTCCGTCCGCACACCCGCCGAGGCCCGCAAGACCGCCGGTGAGGACCTCAAGGTGCAGCTCGGACTGCTGGACGCCCGGCACATCGCCGGGGACCTCGGCCTCACCAGCTCGCTGCGCACGGCCGTCCTGGCCGACTGGCGCAACCAGGCCCCCAAACGCCTCCCGGAACTGCAGGAACTGTGCGCCGAACGCGCCGAGCGCCAGGGCGAGCTGCAGTACCTGCTGGAACCCGACCTGAAGGAGGCCCGCGGCGGGCTGCGGGACGCCACCGCGCTGCGGGCCGTCGCCGCCTCCTGGCTCGCCGACGCCCCGCGCGAGGGCCTGGCCGACGCCCGGCGCCGGCTCCTGGACGTCCGGGACGCCCTGCACCTGGCCACCGGGCGCGCCACCGACCGGCTCGCCCTCCAGGAGCAGGACCAGGTGGCCGCCGAGCTGGGCCTGCTCGACGCGGACACCTTGTTGCGGCAGGTGTACGAGGCGGCCCGGCTCGTCTCGTACGCCAGTGACGTCACCTGGCGCGAGGTGGGGCGCGTCCTGCGCTCGCGCGCCGTGCGGCCCCGGCTGCGCGCCATGCTGGGCGGTGCGAAACCGACCGCCGAGCGGTCTCCGCTGGCCGAGGGAGTGGTGGAGCAGGACGGCGAGGTGGTGCTCGCCCGCGCCGCGCGCCCCGAACGCGACCCCGTGCTGCCGCTGCGCGCCGCGGCCGCCGCCGCGCAGGCCGGCCTCCCGCTCTCGCTGCACGCCGTACGGCGCCTGGCGGCCACCGTGCGCCCGCTGCCCACGCCCTGGCCCGCCGAGGCCCGCGAACAGCTCGTCACCCTGCTCGGCTCCGGCCGCCCCACCATCGACGTCTGGGAGGCCCTGGAGGCGGAGGGGCTGATCACCCGGCTGCTGCCCGACTGGGAGCGGGTCCGCTGCCGCCCGCAGCGCAACGCCGTGCACCTGTGGACCGTCGACCGGCACCTCATCGAGACCGCGGTGCGCGCCTCCGAGTTCACCCGCCGGGTCAGCCGCCCCGACCTGCTGCTGGTCGCCGCGCTGCTGCACGACATCGGCAAGGGCTGGCCCGGCGACCACTCCGTGGCGGGCGAGATCATCGCCAAGGACGTGGCCACCCGGATCGGCTTCGACCGCCACGACGTCAACGTGATCGCCACCCTCGTACGGCACCACCTCACGCTCATCGACACCGCGACCCGGCGCGACCTGGAGGACCCGGCCACCGTGCGCTCCGTCGCCGAGGCCGTCGGCTCCGAGGGCACCCTGGAACTGCTGCACGCGCTCACTGAGGCCGACGCCCTCGCCACCGGCCCGGCAGCCTGGTCGTCCTGGCGCGGCTCACTCGTCGCCGACCTGGTCAAACGGGTCTCGGCGGTGCTCGCCGGCGACGCCCCGGACGACCCCGAGGAGGCCGCGCCGACCGCCGAGCAGGAGCGGCTCGCACTGGAGGCGGCGGCGACGGGCAGCCCGGTGCTCTCGCTGCGGGCCCAGACCGAGCCGCCCGCCGGGCAGGAACCGTCCGGTGACCCCGAGCCGCTCGGCGTGGAGCTGCTCATCGCCGTGCCCGACCAGCCCGGGGTGCTGCCCGCGGTGGCCGGCGTCCTCGCCATGCACCGGCTGACCGTACGCACCGCCGAGCTCCGCTCCCTGCACCTCCCGGACGGCGTGGACGGCTCCGTCCTGCTGCTGGACTGGCGCGTCGCCGCCGAGTACGGCTCGCTGCCGCAGGCCGCCCGGCTGCGCTCGGACCTCGTCCGGGCCCTGGACGGCTCCCTGGACATCGCCGGCCGCCTCGCCGAACGGGACGCGGCCTATCCGCGCCGCCGGGGCGTGATCGCCCCCGCGGCCCGGGTCTCGGTCCACCCGGCCGCCTCCCGGCTGGCCACGGTCATCGAGGTCCGCTCCCAGGACGCCCCGGGCCTGCTGTTCCGTATCGGCCGCGCCCTGGACGACGCGAACGTGCAGGTGCGCAGCGCCCACGTCTCCACGCTCGGCGCCAACGCCGTCGACGCCTTCTACGTGACCGGCCCGGAAGGCGCGCCGCTGCCCGGGGACGAGGCGGCGGCGGTGGCCCGGAAGCTGGAGGAGACACTGCGGGGGTGAGGCCGACCCGGCGACTTGTCACGCCGGGATACCCTGGAGGGCGATTCCCTGTAGCCACCGACCCCGAGGACCGCGAGCGCCGTGTTCGATACTCTTTCCGATCGCCTCTCAGCGACCTTCAAGAACCTGCGCGGCAAGGGACGGCTCTCCGAGGCGGACATCGACGCCACGGCGCGCGAGATCCGGATCGCGCTGCTCGAGGCGGACGTGGCGCTGCCCGTCGTCCGGACGTTCATCAAGAACGTCAAGGAGCGCGCCCTCGGTGCCGACGTCAGCAAGGCGCTGAACCCCGCCCAGCAGGTCCTCAAGATCGTCAACGAGGAACTGGTCACGATCCTCGGCGGCGAGACCCGGCGCCTGCGCTTCGCCAAGCAGCCGCCCACCGTGATCATGCTGGCGGGTCTGCAGGGTGCCGGTAAGACCACCCTCGCGGGCAAGCTCGGCCGCTGGCTGAAGGAGCAGGGCCACTCGCCGCTGCTGGTCGCCTGTGACCTCCAGCGCCCCAACGCCGTGAACCAGCTCAGCGTCGTCGCCGACCGCGCGGGCGTCAGCGTCTACGCCCCCGAGCCGGGCAACGGCGTCGGTGACCCGGTCAAGGTCGCCAAGGACTCCATCGAGCACGCCAGGTCCAAGGTCCACGACATCGTGATCGTGGACACCGCCGGCCGTCTCGGCATCGACCAGGAGATGATGCGGCAGGCCGCGGACATCCGCGACGCCGTCTCCCCGGACGAGATCCTGTTCGTCGTCGACGCGATGATCGGCCAGGACGCCGTCAACACCGCCGAGGCCTTCCGCGACGGCGTCGGCTTCGACGGCGTGGTGCTCTCCAAGCTCGACGGTGACGCCCGCGGTGGTGCCGCCCTGTCGATCCGGCAGATCACCGGCAAGCCGATCATGTTCGCCTCCAACGGCGAGAAGCTCGACGACTTCGACGCCTTCCACCCTGACCGGATGGCCTCCCGCATCCTCGACATGGGTGACCTGCTCACCCTGATCGAGCAGGCGGAGAAGACGTTCAGCCAGGAAGAGGCCGAGAAGATGGCCTCCAAGCTGGCGTCCAAGAAGGGCCAGGACTTCACCCTGGACGACTTCCTGGCCCAGATGGAGCAGGTCCGCAAGATGGGCTCCATCTCCAAGCTGCTCGGCATGCTGCCCGGCATGGGCCAGATGAAGGACCAGATCGCCAACCTCGACGAGCGGGACGTCGACCGCACGGCCGCCATCATCAAGTCGATGACCCCGGCCGAGCGCCAGGAGCCGACGATCATCAACGGCTCGCGCCGCGCCCGTATCGCCAGGGGCTCCGGCGTCGAGGTCAGCGCGGTGAAGAACCTGGTCGAGAGGTTCTTCGAGGCCCGCAAGATGATGTCCCGCATGGCCCAGGGCGGCGGCATGCCCGGGATGCCGGGGATGCCCGGCATGGGCGGTGGCCCCGGCCGGACGAAGAAGAAGCAGAAGCAGGCCAAGGGCAAGCAGCGCTCCGGCAACCCGATGAAGCGCAAGCAGCAGGAGCAGGAGGAGGCCGCCCGCCGGGCCGCCGCGGCCGAGGGCGGCAGCGCCTTCGGGCTGCCGCAGCAGGGCGGCAAGGACTTCGAACTGCCCGACGAGTTCAAGAAGTTCATGGGCTGACGGCCCGTCCGAACGGCACTGAGGGCGCCCCCTCTTTTGGAGGGGGGCGCCCTCAGTCATGTGCCGGTGCTTCGCCGGTCAGCCGTTCGGGAACTTCCAGACGTACGGCTCGCCGTCCTCCTCGGACCAGTGGACCTCCACGCTCTTGGCGTTCGCCGGGACCACGTACGTCTCGCAGAAGACATGGCTCTCGCCCTGCTTCCAGCTCTCGACGTCGTACGGGTCCTCGCAGCCCGCGGCGTCCTCGGAGGCACCGATGAGGACCGAGCCGCGCTGCCCGTCGGCGAACACCGTGGTGCCGTCGTGCACGTCGGAGCCCTCGGTGAGGGCGGGTCCGCTCTTGTGCGTGTACTTCACGTATGCGACGGCCAGCGCCTTGCCCTTGACCTTGTCCGGCTCGGAGACGGCCTTCGCCGCCTCCGCTTCGGTGCCGACCTCGACCTTCTGCGCCAGGACCTCGTAGGTGACCTCGCCGGGGTCCTCCGCGACCTTGCCCGTGGCGCTCTCGCCGGCGCCCATCTCGCCGCCGGATGTGGGCTCCGGCGACGGCGAGGCCTTGGCCTGGGCGGTGCCCGTGCTCTTCGCGTCGGCGGTGTCGTCGCCGCCCCCGCAGGCGGTGAGCGTCAGGGCGAGGACGGCGACGGGCGCGACGAGGCGCAGCGCGGTCTGGTGGTGCGGCACAGCAGCTCCTGTATGCAGATGTGTAGGTCCCCCGAGCGGTGGATCACTTTAAGCGTTCATGATCCACTTGGTGGAACCGAAAGCTGCTCTTGGTGTTTCCTTCACACCATTCACACCTGCATCGTGTGCTGTCCTCAGGGTGTCCGGGCGATCAGGTACCGGAAGACGTTCGGCATCCACACCGTCCCGTCCTGCCGCCGGTGCGGATGCAGGGCCTCGGTCAGCTCCTTGTCGACCTGCACCTGGTCCGTCGCCGTCATCGCCGCGTCGAACAGACCCGTCGATTTCAGGCCGCGTACCGCGCTGTCCACGTCGGCGTAACCGAAGGGGCACGCCACCCGCCCCGACCCGTCCGGCCTGAGTCCGGCCCGGTGAGCGACGTCCTCCAGGTCGTCGCGACAGGCTGGGCGCCAGCTGCCCGAGGTGCGCAGCGGCTCCGCCAGCTTCGTGGCCACCCGCATCACCGACGCCGTGGCGCAGCGCTCCGGCGGACCCCAGCCGGCCAGCACCACCGTCGCGCCGCGCCGGGCGAGCGGCGTCGCCTCCGCGAGCAGTCCGGCCAGCCCCTCCGAGTCGCCCGCCAGGCACCCGATCGGCTCGAACGCGGTCACCAGGGTGTAGCCCGGAGCGCCCGGCTCCGCCGTGTCCCGGGGCGAGCCGTCGACCAGCCGGGTGCTCGGACGCGCCCGTGTGCCCGACGCCTCGGGCAGCAGCCGCTCCCGCGCCAGGGCCATTCTTTCGGAGGAAGCGTCGACACCGGTGACCGCCGCTCCCCGGGCGGCGGCCATCAGCAGGGAGAGCCCGGAACCGCAGCCGAGACCGAGCAGCCGCGTCGCGGGACCGACGTCCAGTCGCTCGTAGACGGCCTCGTAGAGCGGTACGAGCATCCGCTCCTGGATCTCGGACCAGTCACGCGCGCGTGCACGCAGGTCCACGCGGGGTGCGGCCCCCGCGTGAGGCAGGTGCTGCCGCACGAGCGTAGGTGTCATAAGTAAGCGCCCCAATCCGCCGAGAGTTGCCTCTTGCCCGATTCCATGGCCCCCGTGACAGTGCGCTCGCACTACCCCCGTATGCCAGGAAACTCCCCCCTCGACCCGTCGTCCAGTGGAATGCGGCAGGGTCTGTGAGTTGTCATGTGCCTATGGCGAGATTTCACATTCCGGCAATCTGGGCGCGTAGCATCCCGCCATGGCGAAGGCACCTGTTCTCACCCCCCGGGCGGACGATTTCCCGCGCTGGTACCAGGACTTGATCACCAAGGCGGAGCTCGCCGACAACGGTCCGGTGCGCGGCACCATGGTCATCCGGCCGTACGGGTACGGGCTGTGGGAGCGGATGCAGGCGGAGATGGACGCCCGCATTAAGGAGACGGGCACCCAGAACGCGTACTTCCCCCTGCTCATCCCCGAGTCGTACCTCGCCCGGGAGGCCGACCACGTCGAGGGCTTCGCGCCCGAGCTGGCCGTCGTCACCCACGGCGGCGGCAAGGAGCTCGAAGAGCCGGCCGTGCCGTCCCACCTCCGAGATGATCATCAACGAGTACTTCTCGAAGTGGGTGCAGAGCTACCGCGATCTGCCGCTGCTCATCAACCAGTGGGCGAACGTCGTGCGCTGGGAACTGCGGCCCCGGCTGTTCCTGCGGACGTCCGAGTTCCTCTGGCAGGAGGGTCACACCGCGCACGCCACCCAGGAGGAGGCGCGTGATTTCGCCGCGCACATCCACCGGCGGGTCTACGAGGACTTCATGCTGAACGTCCTCGCGATGGACGTGGTCCCGGGCCGCAAGACCGTCCGGGAGCGGTTCGCGGGCGCGATCAACACCCTCACCCTCGAAGGCATGATGGGCGACGGCAAGGCCCTGCAGATGGCCACGAGCCACGAACTGGGCCAGAACTTCGCGAAGGCCTTCCACACGCAGTACCTCTCCAAGGACGGCCGGCAGGAGCTGGTCTGGCAGACCTCCTGGGGTTCCACCACCCGTATGATCGGCGCCCTGGTGATGATGCACGGCGACGACAACGGTTTGCGCGTCCCGCCGCGGCTGGCGCGGATCCAGGCCGTCGTGCTCGCGATCAAGGGCGACGAGGCGGTTCTGGCCAAGGTCCGCGAGGTCGGCGACCGGCTGAAGGCGGCCGGTGTCCGCGTCCACGTCGACGACCGCACCGACACCCCCTTCGGCCGTCGCGCGGTCGACTGGGAGCTCAAGGGCGTGCCGGTGCGGATCGAGATCGGCCCGCGCGACCTGGAGAACGGCACCGCGATGCTGGCCCGCCGCATCCCGGGAGGCAAGGAGCCGGTGGCGCTGGACGACCTCGCCGAACTGCTCCCGAAGATCCTCGAGGAAGACCAGGCGCTGCTGCTCCGGCAGTCCCGCGAGCGCCGTGAGTCCCGGACGGCCGAGGTCTCGACCCCGGCGGAGGCCGTCGAGGCCGCCACGGCGGGAGGCTGGGCGCGCATTCCGTGGGCCGCGCTCGGCCCCGAGGGCGAGGCCCGGCTGGCCGATCACGCGGTGACCGTACGGTGTCTGGTCGCCGAGGACGGGTCGGTGCCGGACGCCGACGACGCACCCGGTAACGTCGCGGTCGTCGCACGCGCTTACTGAGTGAGGGCAAGGCGGCCGAAACGCCCCTTGCGGAACCACAGACCTCTGTCGCCCCGGCGCGCGAACGCGTCTTACGTGCTGGGGCGTACGCGGGACTACGCACCACCTTGTGGTGAGCTGTGAGGCTTCTCCACAGATCTACGCACCCGCCCTCGTCAGGACGCATCAGAGGCAACTGACGGGTACGTGCAAATTATTTGGGATGGCCCGGAATCGGAACACTGGGGCACCCCGGCTCGTTGTCATTACGTGAGCACGACACAGACACCACCTGTTCTCGCCGCAGAGCTGGCACAGGCGTGGGCCGATATTCAGCGGTACCACCCCGAGCTGCCCGACCTTGCCGCGCCAGAGTCCCTGATCGGGGAGTCGTCGTCCGCGTGCGGTCACGAGCTCTCCTTCGAGCGACTGCTCCATGAGGCAGTCCATGGCATCGCCGCCTCGCGCGGCGTCCGCGACACCTCCCGTGCCGGCCGCTACCACAACCGCAGATTCCTCGCGATCGCCGAGGAGCTGGGCCTGGACCACCCCGAGGAACCGCATCCCAGCAGCGGCTTCTCCCTGGTCACGCTCACGCCCGAGGCGAAGCGGCGTTACCGCTCGACGATGGAGCGTCTCCAGCGCGCCCTGAAGGCCCACACCGCCGCGACCTCCTCCGACACGTCCCGCACCTTCCGGGGACCGGCCGCCCGGCACGGCTCCTCGGGCGGCGGTGTACGCGTCAAGGCGGTCTGCGACTGCGGCCGCAACGTCCGAGTCGTCCCGTCCGTACTCGCCCAGGCCCCGATCGTCTGCGGCGGCTGCGGCAAGCCGTTCCGGATCCCGGACATCGTGGGAGCGGTAGCGAGCTGACGCCGTCCGGCACCGGCATCTCGTGGCTGCCGGTCCACGGCGCAGGGCTCGGGTCGCCGGCGCACCCGACGTGCCTCACCTCTCACGTCGGGTGCGCCGTCGGCGTGCCCGCGCAGCGGATCGGGCCCCCGGCCCGGAGTGACTCGCGGGGTGTGGCACAATGGCTAGCTGTACTCGACAGCCGCACAGGAACCCTCTCGCCTCCGGCTGACGCGTCCATCGGGCACTCGGGTACCGCAACCCCACGCGGCATTTCTCGCCGTGCCCAACCACGTCAAATCCAGGAGAACCCACTCCCGTGGCAGTCAAGATCAAGCTGAAGCGTCTGGGCAAGATCCGTTCGCCTCACTACCGCATCGTCGTCGCCGACTCCCGTACCCGCCGTGACGGCCGGGCCATCGAGGAGATCGGCAAGTACCACCCGACGTACAACCCGTCGGTGATCGAGGTCGACGCCGAGCGCGTGGCGTACTGGCTCGGTGTCGGCGCCCAGCCGACCGAGCCCGTGATGGCCATCCTCAAGAAGACCGGCGACTGGCAGAAGTTCAAGGGCGAGCCCGCCCCGGCTCCGCTGCTGACGCAGCCGGAGAAGGCCGCGCGCCCGTCGTTCGAGGCCATCGGCGGCGACGACGAGGGCAAGGGTGAGGCGATCACCCAGAAGAAGAAGGCCGAGAAGAAGGACGAGGCCGCCGAGTCCGCTTCGACCGAGGCCTGAGCATGCTCGAGGAGGCTCTCGAGCACCTCGTGAAGGGCATCGTCGACAACCCTGACGATGTGCAGGTCGCCTCGCGCAACCTGCGCCGCGGGCAAGTGCTCGAGGTCCGGGTCCACCCGGACGACCTCGGCAAGGTGATCGGCCGCAACGGCCGCACCGCACGCGCCCTGCGTACCGTCGTGGGCGCCATCGGCGGCCGCGGCATCCGCGTCGACCTCGTCGACGTGGACCACGTCCGCTGACGCTTTCGCAGCAGCACCGGCTCGGGCCGGGGAGGGCCACTGGGCCGTCCCCGGCCCGCAGTCGTATGACAGGAGAATGGACACGTGCAGCTGGTAGTCGCACGGATCGGCCGTGCCCATGGCATCAAGGGTGAGGTCACCGTCGAGGTGCGGACCGACGAGCCGGAGCTGAGGCTCGGCCCCGGTGCCGTACTCACCACCGATCCCGCATCCGCGGGACCGCTCACCATCGAGACGGGCCGCGTCCACAGCGGCCGTCTCCTGCTGCGCTTCGAGGGCGTCAGCGACCGCACCGGCGCCGAAGCGCTGCGCAACACCCTCCTGATCGCCGAGATCGACCCGGAGGAACTGCCCGAGGGCGAGGACGAGTACTACGACCACCAGCTCATCGACCTGGACGTGGTCACCGTGGACGGCACCGAGGTCGGCCGGATCACGGAGATCTCGCACCTGCCCACCCAGGACCTGTTCATCGTGGAGCGTCCCGACGGCAGCGAGGTGATGATCCCCTTCGTCGAGGAGATCGTCGCCGAGATCGACCTCGAGGAGCAGAAGGCCGTCATCACCCCGCCGCCCGGCCTGATCGACGACCGCGCCGAGATCGCCTCCAGCCGGGACGAGTCGTAATGCGCCTCGACGTCGTCACGATCTTCCCCGAGTACCTGGAACCGCTGAACGTCTCCCTCGTCGGCAAGGCCCGTGCGCGCGGGCAGCTCGACGTACACGTCCACGACCTGCGTTCCTGGACCTACGACCGGCACAACACGGTCGACGACACCCCCTACGGCGGCGGCCCCGGCATGGTCATGAAGACCGAGCCGTGGGGAGACGCACTGGACTCCGTCCTCGCCGACGGCTACGAGACGGGCTCCCGGGCACCCGCCCTCATCGTGCCCACGCCCAGCGGCCGGCCCTTCACCCAGGAACTCGCCGTCCACCTCTCCGAGCGCCCCTGGCTGATCTTCACCCCGGCCCGCTACGAGGGCATCGACCGCCGCGTCGTCGACGAGTACACGACACGCATGCCGGTGTACGAGGTGTCCATCGGCGACTACGTCCTGGCCGGCGGAGAGGCGGCCGTCCTCGTCGTCACAGAAGCCGTGGCGCGGCTGCTGCCCGGCGTCCTGGGCAACGCCGAGTCCCACCGGGACGACTCCTTCGCTCCCGGCGCCATGGCGAACCTGCTCGAAGGACCCGTCTACACCAAGCCCCCCGAGTGGCGCGGCCGGGACATCCCCGACGTGCTGCTCAGCGGCCACCACGGGAAGATTGCCCGCTGGCGCCGCGACGAGGCCCTCAAGCGCACCACCGCCCACCGGCCCGACCTCATCGAGCGCTGCGACCCCAAGGCCTTCGACAAGAAGGACCGCGAGATGCTCTCCATCCTGGGCTGGGCACCCGACCCGGCGGGGGAGCCGTACGGCCGATTTTGGCGCAGGACCGACGGCGTGGAAGAATAGCCAGCTGTTGTGCGTCCGTCCGGCGTGCGCCCCTGCCACAGGGGGAGACGACGTCCGCCCCGACCCGCACACACCTGATCCCGAAACCTAGTTTCCGTTGATGACCTGTGGCATCAGCGAGGAAAGCAGACGAAATGTCTCACCTGCTCGACACCGTCGACTCCGCGTCGCTGCGCAGCGACGTCCCCGCCTTCCGCCCGGGCGACACCGTCAACGTCCACGTGCGCGTCATCGAGGGCAACCGCTCCCGTGTGCAGCAGTTCAAGGGCGTTGTGATCCGCCGCCAGGGCGCCGGCGTGCGCGAGACCTTCACGGTCCGCAAGGTCTCCTTCTCCGTCGGCGTCGAGCGCACCTTCCCGGTGCACACCCCGATCGTGGAGAAGATCGAGCTCGTCACCAAGGGTGACGTCCGCCGCGCCAAGCTGTACTACCTGCGCGAGCTGCGCGGCAAGGCCGCGAAGATCAAGGAGAAGCGCGAGAACTGAGCGCTCTCCGGGGTTCGCGTCGGGGCCGGATAACATCTGGCTCCGATGGACACCGAAGCACAGCACACGGAGCGCGACCGCTCCTCCCGCCCTTCCGGCTCCGAGACGACCACCTCGGAACCCGCAGGGCCGGAGGACCGGTCGCGTTTCGCGTTGGTGGCGCGCGTCAGCTCCTGGGTCCCGGGCGGCCGGATCACCCTCACCCTGCTGGTCTGCCTGGTGTTCCTGCTGTTGCTCAGCACGTTCGTGCTGCGGCCGTTCCAGATCCCCAGCGGATCCATGGAGCCGGGATTGAGGATCGGGGACCGGGTTCTCGTAAATAAGTTGGCGTACCGTTTCGGTGCCGTGCCGCAGCGGGGAGACATCGTCGTGTTCGACGGGACCGGGTACTTCGGGCACGCGGACTACGTCAAACGCGTTGTCGGTGTGGGGGGAGACCGCGTGGTCTGCTGCGACAGGGAGGGGAGGATCCAGGTGAACGGCCGGCCGGTCGACGAGTCGGGCTTCCTGCATCCCGGCGACAGCCCGTCCGCGGTGCCCTTCGACGTCGTCGTCCCCGGCGGCACCCTGTTCGTCCTCGGCGACCACCGCAGCGATTCCAGCGACTCCCGCGATCACCTGGGCTCGCCGGGCGGCGGCATGATCCCCGTCGACGAGGTGATCGGCCGGGCCGACTGGATCGTCTGGCCGTTCGGTCACGCCACCCGGCTGCACCGGCCCGACGCCTACATGCGCGTGCCCGACGCCGGCAGGGCGGGCGCCCATGGGTAACCGCGGCAAACCACGCGGCGTCCCTGCTGGCCCCGCGGAGAACCTGCTGCCCACCGGCGCCCGCCGCGCCGCCGGTCCGTCCGGCAGCGGCCGCACGCGGGCCGAGCGCCGCAAGCTCCAGCGCAAGGTCAAGCGGCGCCGCAGGCGCGGCGCCGTGAAGGAGATACCGCTCCTCGTGGGCGTGGCGGTCCTGATAGCGCTCGTGCTGAAGACGTTCCTCGTCCAGGCCTTCGTCATCCCGTCCGGCTCCATGGAGCAGACGATCCAGATCGGCGACCGCGTCCTGGTCGACAAGCTCACCCCGTGGTTCGGCTCGGAGCCGCAGCGCGGGGACGTCGTCGTCTTCAAGGACCCCGGCGGCTGGCTCCGGGACGAGCAGCCCACCACGCAGAAGTCCGACCCGGTCGTCATCAAGCAGGTGAAGGAAGGGCTCACCTTCATCGGCCTGCTGCCGTCCGAGAACGAGAAGGACCTCATCAAGCGGGTCGTCGGCGTCGGCGGCGACCGCGTCAAGTGCTGCGACACGCAAGGGCGGGTGACCGTCAACGGCGTCCCGCTGAACGAGGACTACCTGTACCCCGGCGCCGCCCCCTCCGACACGCCGTTCGACATCACGGTCCCCCAGGGACGGCTGTGGGTGATGGGCGACCACCGGAACAACTCCGCGGACTCCCGCGCCCACCAGGACACCGACTACGGGGGCACGGTCTCCCAGGACGAGGTGGTGGGCCGCGCCATGGTCATCGCCTGGCCCTTCGGGCACTGGAACATGCTCGAGGAGCCGAATACGTACGCCACCGTGTCGGACTCGGCCACCGGGTCGACCGCCGCTCCCGAACTGTCGCATAGGGTTGCCTCCTACGATCCGAACGGAACGATCCAGCTCCCGACCCCTGCGGAACTCCCGCTCGTTATGGGAGTGGTGGGCCTGCGCCGCGTATGGGGCAGGCGGCGGCACAGAGTGAGGAGTTGGCGTGGGGGATGTGGCGGTTGGCGCACGGTCCGGACACGACGGCGAGGAGCACCGCGGACGCCCCGCGGAATCCGCCGTCCCGGCCGCGGACAGCGCCGTGACCTCCGGGAGTGACTCCGGGACAGCCGAGGACGGCAGGGTGACGGGCGAGCACACGACAGGCGAGGGCCAGGGACCGGGCGGTACGGCCAGGACACCGAAGAAGCCGCGCTCCTTCTGGAAGGAGCTGCCCATCCTGATCGGTATCGCGCTGGTGCTGGCGCTGCTGATCAAGACCTTCCTGGTGCAGGCGTTCTCCATCCCCTCCGACTCGATGCAGAACACCCTCCAGCAGGGTGACCGCGTGCTGGTCGACAAGCTCACGCCCTGGTTCGGCTCCGAGCCCGAGCGCGGTGAGGTCGTCGTCTTCCACGACCCGGACAACTGGCTGGCGGGCGAGCCGACCACGGACCCGAACGCCCTGCAGACCTTCCTCAGCTGGATCGGCCTCATGCCGTCCGCGGAGGAGAAGGACCTCATCAAGCGCGTCATCGGCGTCGGCGGCGACACGATCGAGTGCAAGAACACCGGCCCGCTCACGGTCAACGGCAAGGCGCTCAACGAGCAGGACTACGTCTACGCCGGCAACACGCCGTGCAGCGTCGACGACCAGGGCGGCCAGTTCAAGGTCAAGGTCCCCAAGGGCTACATCTGGGTCATGGGCGACCACCGGCAGAACTCGCGGGACTCCCGCTACAACCAAGCCGACAAGAACCACGGCATGGTCCCGGTGAAGGACGTCGTCGGACGCGCCGTCGTCGTCGCCTGGCCGGTCAACCGCTGGGCCACCCTGCCGGTCCCGGACACCTTCGACCAGCCCGGGCTGAGCGCCCAGCCGGCCGCCGCGGGCCTGACGGTCGCGCCGCAGGGGATCGCGCTCCTCGGCGTGGTGCCGGTGGTGCTCTGGCGTCGCCGGAAGCAGTGATCCCGACCATGGGCTGACCCCGGCCGGTACCCCCGGGTAGGGTGCGGACCCATGGGTGGCGAGAGCATGACGCACACGGCCCCGCGCGGCGGCGGCTCGGGCACGGGCCCGGTGGGCAGCCGGACCGGACAGCGGTTGTCCGGGCTGGCCGTCGCACTGGGCCTCGTGCTGTTTCTCGGCGGGTTCGCCTGGGGAGCGGTGGTCTACCGGCCGTACACCGTGCCCACCAGCTCGATGACACCGACGATCGACGCGGGCGACCGGATCCTGGCGCAGCGTGTCGACGGGGGCGAGGTGCGCCGCGGTGACGTCGTCGTCTTCAAGGACGCGACCTGGGCCAACGCGCCCATGGTCAAGCGCGTGGTCGCCGTCGGCGGCGACACGGTCTCCTGTTGCCAGGACGGCAAGCTGAAGGTCAACGGCAAAGAGATCGACGAAACGTACCTGCCCAAGGGCACACCGGCCGAGATGAGCAACTTCCCGACCGTGACCGTGCCCAAGGGGCGCCTCTTCCTGCTCGGCGACGAGCGGGGCAATTCCGTGGACTCCACGGCCCACCTGACCGACGCCGCCAGTGGCACCGTGGCACGCTCCGCGGTGGACGCTCGCGTCGACACCGTCGTGTGGCCCATGAAGGGCATGCTGCAGCGCCCCACCGGCTTCGAGCCGCTCGGCACCCTGTCCTCGCCCGGACCGTTGCGCACGATCACCGCCCTCGTGATCGCGGGCGCCGTGCTCGTCCTGGGCGGAGGTGCCTACGGACCCATCGCCAAGCGCGCCGGGGCCGCCCGGGCCCGCCGGGAGAGCGTCACGGAGCCCGCAGGTGTCCGCTGAGGCCGTGGGAGCGGGCCAGGACACCTACGAGGGCGGGCTGCGCAGGGTCGCCCGGGTCGTGCTGCTCGACCCGCGGGACCGCATCCTGCTGCTGCACGGGCACGAGCCGGACGACCCCTCCGACGACTGGTGGTTCACCCCCGGCGGCGGTGTGGAGGGCGAGGAGACCCGTGAACAGGCCGCTCTGCGGGAACTCGCCGAGGAGACGGGCATCACCGAGGTCGAGCTCGGCCCGGTGCTGTGGCGGCGTAGGTGCTCCTTCCCGTTCGCGGGCCGCCGCTGGGACCAGGACGAGTGGTACTACCTGGCGCGTACGGACCGCACGACCGTGGCCGCCACCGGGCTGACCGAGCTGGAGCGGCGCAGTGTCGCCGGAGCGCGCTGGTGGACGTGTCCGGAACTGAGCCGGGCACATGAGACGGTGTATCCGACCAGACTCGCCGGGCTGCTGCGCACGCTGCTCGACGAAGGTCCCCCGGCCAGGCCAGTGATCCTTGACCCGGAAATCGTCTAGGGGCTCGCAGGACTGGCGCACAATGGGGGGATCGCACGGCTGAAGGGGAACATGCCATGAGCGCCGAGGACCTCGAGAAGTACGAGACCGAGATGGAGCTGAAGCTCTACCGGGAGTACCGCGATGTCGTCGGTCTGTTCAAATACGTGATCGAGACCGAGCGACGTTTCTACCTGACCAACGACTACGAGATGCAGGTGCACTCGGTCCAGGGTGAGGTCTTCTTCGAGGTCTCCATGGCGGATGCCTGGGTCTGGGACATGTATCGGCCGGCGCGGTTCGTGAAGCAGGTGCGGGTCCTCACGTTCAAGGACGTGAACATTGAGGAGCTGAACAAGAGCGATCTGGAGCTGCCGAGCGGGTGAGGGCCGCGCGCGTGATCGCCGGTGGGGCGATGGGGCGCGCGAGTGGTGGGGTCTCGGTCACCCCTGTGGGTGGCGGGGTTTTCCACAGTCGCTGAGCCGTCCACCAAGATCCACTTCGTGGGGACGGGTGCGTGATCGTTGGCGCCGGAGGTGGTGCCGACATGACCGCACATCTGGCACGCAGTGCCATGGGAAGGTACGGAGAGGGCCTGGCCGCACGGCGGCTGGCCGAGGCCGGTCTGACGGTCCTGGAGCGCAACTGGCGCTCCGGCCGGACCGGCGAGATCGACATCGTGGCCAGGGACGGGGACGTCCTGGTCGTCTGCGAGGTGAAGACCCGCAGGGAGGGTCCCTTCCAGCATCCGATGGCGGCCGTGACCCCGCAGAAGGCGGAGCGGCTGCGGGGCCTGGCCGAGCGGTGGATCCAGACACACGGGGGCGCACCGCCCGGCGGGGTCCGCATCGACGTGGTCGGCGTGCTGCTGCCGGCCCGCGGAGCCGCCGTGGTCGAACATGTGCGGGGGGTGGCCTGAATGGCATTCGCCCGTACGTGTTCGGTGGCGCTGGTCGGCGTGGAGGGCGTCGTCGTCGAGGTCCAGGCCGACCTCGAACCCGGCGTCGCGGCCTTCACGCTGGTGGGGCTGCCCGACAAGAGCCTCACGGAGAGCAAGGACCGGGTGCGCGCCGCGGTCGTCAACTCGGGCGCGGCCTGGCCCCAGAAGAAACTCACCGTCGGCCTGAGCCCGGCCTCGGTCCCGAAGTCCGGCAGCGGCTTCGACCTGGCCGTCGCGGCGGCGGTCCTCGGCGCGGCGGAGCGCGTCGACCCGAGGGTCCTGGCCGACATCGTGATGATCGGCGAACTGGGGCTGGACGGGCGGGTCCGGCCGGTGCGGGGGGTGCTGCCGGCGGTGCTGGCGGCGGCCGAGGCGGGGTACGAGCAGGTGGTGGTGCCGGAGTGTGCGGCCGCTGAGGCGTCCCTCGTGCCCGGGGTGTCGGTGCTGGGCGTGCGCAGTCTGCGGCAGCTGATCGCCGTCCTGGCCGACGAGCCCGTGCCCGACGAGGAACAGGTCGAACTGGGCCGCCCGGATCCGCTCCTCGCCGGCCTCCGGATGCCGGGCACGGGCGCGGCCACGGGCATGCACAGCGTCGGCGCGGCCCAGCACGACCACGGTCACGATCTGGCGGATGTCGTCGGGCAGACCTCGGCGCGCACGGCTGTGGAGGTGGCCGCAGCGGGTGGGCATCACCTTTTCCTCGAAGGGCCGCCCGGCGCCGGCAAGACGATGCTCGCCGAACGGCTGCCGGCCATCCTGCCCCGGCTCGGCCGACAGGAGTCGCTGGAGGTCACGGCGGTCCACTCGGTCGCGGGCCTGCTGCCTCCCGGCAAGCCGTTGATCGACGTCGCGCCCTACTGCGCTCCGCACCACTCCGCCACGATGCAAGCGCTCGTCGGCGGCGGCCCGGGCATCGCACGGCCCGGAGCGGTGTCCCTTTCCCACCGCGGAGTGCTGTTCCTGGACGAGACACCGGAATTCAACAGCCAGGCCCTGGACGCCCTGCGCCAGCCACTGGAGGCAGGGCATGTGGTGATCGCTCGCAGTGCGGGTGTCGTGCGCTTCCCGGCCAAATTCCTCATGGTGCTCGCGGCCAACCCCTGCCCGTGCGGCCGCTTCTCCCAACGGGATGACCTGTGTGAATGCCCGCCCTCGGCCATCCGCCGCTATCAAGCGAGGCTTTCCGGTCCGCTGCTCGACCGGGTCGATCTGCGCGTCGAGGTGGATCGCGTCACCCGCTCCCAGCTGACTGCTTCCGCCGCCCGGGGTGAATCGACCGCGACGGTCGCCGACCGGGTCCGAGCAGCCCGGGAACGAGCCGCGGAGCGCCTCGTCGGGACCCCCTGGCGCACGAACAGCGAGATGCCCGGCCGGGAGCTGCGCAGCCGGTGGCACGCCTTGCCCGGCGCGATGGACGAGGCCGAGCGAAGCCTGGAACGAGGCGTCCTGACCGCCCGCGGCCTCGACCGCGTCCTGCGCGTGGCCTGGACCGTCGCGGACCTCGTCGGCCACGACCGGCCCAACGCCATGGACGTCGCCCTCGCACTCCAGCTGCGCACCGGTGTACCGCGCGGCGTACCCATGGCCATCGGGGCGCTGACGTGAGCCTCGTCGACTGGCCGGACGACGACCTGCTCTGCCGGGTCCTTCTCACCCGGGTCATCGAGCCCGGGGACGAGGTCGGCGGGCGGTGGGTGCGGGAGTTCGGGGTCCGGGAGGTGGTCCGGCGGCTGGCGGACGGCGGGGCCGCTCTGCCGGGGGCGAGCGGGAAGCGGTGGGCCGGGCTGGTGGCCAGGGCCGAGGCCGCCCGGCCACGCCGTGATCTGGAGGCCGCCCGGGCCGCCGGCGTGCGGTTCGTGTGCCCCGGGGACGCGGAGTGGCCGGGGCAGCTCGACGATCTCGGGGACGCCCGGCCCTTGGGGCTGTGGGTGCGTGGGCGGGCCGGTCTGCGCATGTGGGCGCTGAAGTCGGTCGCCGTGGTCGGTGCCCGGGCCTGCACCGAGTACGGGGCACACATGGCCGCCACCCTCGCCGCCGGGCTCGCCGAGCGGGGCTGGGTCGTGGTGTCGGGCGGCGCCTACGGAGTCGACGGTGCCGCCCATCGCGGAGCCCTCGGAGCCGGCGGCGCCACCGTCGCCGTCCTCGCCTGCGGCGTCGACCGGCCCTACCCCCGCGGCCACACCCAGCTGATCGGCAGAATCGCCGAACAGGGGCTGGTGATCGGCGAGTTGCCACCCGGGGATCACCCCACGCCGAGCCGCTTCATCCTGCGCAACAGAGTGATCGCCGCGCTCACCCGCGGCACGGTCGTCGTCGAGGCGGCCCACCGCAGCGGCTCCCTGGTCACCGCGCGGGCGGCACAGCGCCTCGGCCGGCACACGATGGGCGTGCCGGGCCCGGCCACCAGCGCCCTCTCCGCCGGGGTGCACGATCTGCTGCGCGGGGAGGCCGCCCTGGTCACCGACGTCGCGGACGTCGTGGAACTGGTCGGCGGCATGGGAGAGCTGGCCCCCGACCGGCGAGGGCCCGTCCTGCCCCGGGACCTGCTGGAGCCGTCCGCCCGGCAGGTGCTCGACGCGTTGCCGGGACGCGGCACAGCAGCGCCCGACGAGATCGCGCGCTCCGCACAGACCGCACCGGACGACGCGATCGCGAGACTGTACGAACTCCGAGCACTCGGTTACGTCGAACGACATGGCGACGGCTGGAAGTTGACACGCCAGGCGGTGATGTCGGTCCGGGACGCTCGCGGGCCGTGCTGACGGTCTGTGTTCGGCCGTCCGGGGGAACCCCGACATCCCTTGGAAATGCGCCCAGTTGGGGCCTTGCGGTGATCACACCGAGCGACCGCGTCACCCCGCGGGGGCGTCCCGAGGAACGTATCTGCGCCCGCCCCGGCCTTTGCCCTTCGCACACCGCGACACCGCAGTCACGCTACGCTCGCGAGGATCCCGACACGGACAGGCAACTCGACATCAGACAGACAGCTCACCCCGGCAGCACCACTTCGCAGCAGAACGGCACAAGGCGACGAATGCCCCAGCACACCTCCGGGTCCGACCGGGCGGCGATCCCCCCAGCCGCCCGTGACGGTGGCAGCGTGCGGCCGCCCGCTCCCTCGACGCTCGACGAGCTGTGGCGGTCGTACAAGGCGACGGGGGACGAGCGGCTGCGGGAACAGTTGATCCTGCACTACTCGCCGCTCGTGAAGTACGTGGCGGGGCGGGTCAGCGTGGGCCTGCCGTCCAACGTGGAGCAGGCGGACTTCGTCTCGTCCGGGGTGTTCGGGCTCATCGACGCGATCGAGAAGTTCGACATCGACCGGGAGATCAAGTTCGAGACCTACGCGATCACCCGGATCCGCGGCGCGATGATCGACGAGCTGCGAGCGCTGGACTGGATCCCCCGTTCGGTGCGGCAGAAGGCGCGCAACGTGGAGCGGGCGTACGCCACGCTGGAGGCGCGGCTGCGGCGGACGCCGACCGAGGGCGAGGTGGCCGGCGAGATGGGCATCGCCGTCGAGGAACTGCACGCGGTGTTCAGCCAGTTGTCGCTGGCCAACGTGGTGGCCCTGGAGGAGCTGCTGCACGGCGGCGGTGAGGGCGGCGACGGGCTCAGCGTCATGGACACGCTGGAGGACACCGCCGCCGACAATCCCGTCGAGGTCGCCGAGGACCGGGAGCTGAGGAGGTTCCTGGCACGGGCGATCAACACGCTGCCCGACCGGGAGAAGACCGTGGTCACGCTGTACTACTACGAGGGCCTCACCCTGGCCGAGATCGGGAACGTGCTGGGTGTGACCGAGAGCCGGGTCAGTCAGATCCACACCAAGTCGGTGCTGCAGCTGAGAGCGAAACTGGCGAGCTTCGGCCGCTGACCTGGCCGGACGGCCTCGGGTCGGCCTCAACCACTCCCGTGCGGCGGGGCGCGTCCGTACAGTGTTGACGTGCCAAGGATTCGAGCGGCCTCCGTGGCCGAGCACCGGTCGATGCAGCGAGCCGCCCTGCTGGACGCGGCTCGTTCCTTGTTGTCCGAGGGCGGTACGGAGGCGCTGACCTTCCCGGCCCTCGCCGAGCGGACGGGCCTCGCGCGCTCGTCCGTCTACGAGTACTTCCGGTCACGGGCAGCCGTGGTCGAGGAGCTGTGCGAGGTCGACTTCCCGGTCTGGGCCGCGGACGTGTCGGCGGCGATGGAGCGCGCGGAGACGGCCGAGGCCAAGGTCGAGGCGTATGTGCGGCAGCAGTTGGAGCTGGTCGGGGACCGGCGGCACCGCGCCGTGGTCGCGATCTCCGCGAGTGAACTCGACGCGGGAGCGCGGGAGAAGATCCGGGCGGCGCACGGCGGGCTGGTCGCGATGATCGTCGAGGCGCTGGGCGAGCTGGGTCACGAGCAGCCCCGGCTCGCGGCGATGCTGGTGCAGGGAGTGGTGGACGCGGCCGTGCGCAGGATCGAGCTGGGGGCGGCGGAGGAGCCCGCGACGATCGCGGATGCGGCGGTGTCCATGGCGCTGCGGGGTGTGCGGGGCTGAGCCGCGTCCGCGCCCGGGGCGGGTGGGCCCACAGCCCGGCGGAGCGGGGTGCGCCGCGCCCACCCACACCCAGGCTCTCGGCTTCGCTCGAGCAGGGAGCCGGAGCCGGGGACACCCGTCGCCCCGGCGGCACGATTGCCCGCAGCGGGGTCAGTACACCGGCAGCAGTCTGGACGGGCCCCGGCTGAGCAACCACGGTGGCAGGAGGGGCAGGGGGTTCAGATAGGTCTCTCCGCGCCGCAAGCCCCAGTGCACACACGTAGCCGTGCAATGCGACCCGCTCGCGTCCACCGTGCCCATCACCTCGCCTGGTTCCACCTCGTCGCCCTCCTCCACCGACGCCATCACCGGCTCGTAGGTCGTGCGCAGGGGCGGGTCGCCGGTGCCCGTCAGCTCCACCGAGACCACTCCCTTTCCGGCCACCCTGCCCGCGAAGGAGACCCGGCCCGCCGCCACCGCCCGCACCGGCGTTCCCGCTGCGGCCGCCAGGTCCACGCCCCGGTGGCCCCGGCCGTAGACCGTCGCCGGGGGCTCCCAGCCGCGCAGCACCGGAGGGCGCAGGCCGACGGGCCAGGCGCGGCCGACCGCCGGCACGGCGGGGTCACCGAGGGGAGAGCCCGCCGCGAGCAGCCGCGGCGGTGGGGCCAGCAAGGCCCACACTGTGAGGAGCAGCAGCAGGATCAGACGCGTACACACGCGGACACACCGGTTCATTCGCATGGGAAGAGCGTCCCGGACCAGCGCCCCTCATGGCCCCCGGCTGTGGATCACCCGCCGGTTGTGGACAACGGCGTCACCCGGCACCCCGCGGGTCCCGTACACTTCTGGTGGCGATCCGAGTCATCGGGTCGACTTCGCACGCCCCGATACGCACCCCGGCAACGGGCCGTATCAGCGCCCCTCGGTCCCTCGTGGAACGGCGCGCAGTGGGCGTCAGGCGCGGAAGCCGTCCGGCATCCGCGGCACAACCGAGAAATTCAAGGAGATACGGCCATGGCCGTCGTCACGATGCGGGAGCTGCTGGAGAGCGGCGTCCACTTCGGTCACCAGACCCGTCGTTGGAACCCGAAGATGAAGCGCTTCATCTTCACGGAGCGCAACGGCATCTACATCATCGACCTGCTCCAGTCGCTGTCGTACATCGACCGCGCCTTCGAGTTCGTCAAGGAGACCGTCGCCCACGGCGGCACGGTCATGTTCGTCGGCACGAAGAAGCAGGCGCAGGAGGCCATCGCCGAGCAGGCCACCCGCGTCGGCATGCCCTACGTCAACCAGCGCTGGCTGGGCGGCATGCTCACCAACTTCTCGACCGTCTACAAGCGTCTGCAGCGCCTCAAGGAGCTCGAGCAGATCGACTTCGAGGACGTCGCCGCGTCGGGTCTGACCAAGAAGGAGCTTCTCGTGCTCTCGCGCGAGAAGGCCAAGCTGGAGAAGACCCTCGGCGGTATCCGCGAGATGCAGAAGGTGCCCAGCGCCGTCTGGATCGTGGACACCAAGAAGGAGCACATCGCCGTTGGTGAGGCCCGGAAGCTGAACATCCCGGTCGTCGCGATCCTCGACACCAACTGCGACCCCGACGAGGTCGACTACAAGATCCCGGGCAACGACGACGCGATCCGCTCCGTCACCCTGCTCACCCGCGTCATCGCCGACGCCGTCGCCGAGGGCCTCATCGCCCGCAGCGGTGTCGCCACCGAGGGCAAGGGCGACAAGGCCGCGGGCGAGCCGCTGGCCGCGTGGGAGCGCGACCTGCTCGAGGGCGAGAAGAAGGCCGACGAGGCCGCCCCCGCCGCTGAGGCTGCTCCGGCCGCCGAGGCCGAGAAGCCGGCCGAGGCCCCCGCCGCTGAGGCCGAGAAGCCGGCCGAGGCCCCCGCCGCCGAGGCCGAGAAGCCGGCCGAGGGCGACAAGCCGGCCGAGGCCGAGCAGGCCTGACCCCGTCAGTCCCGTGGTGACGGCGGGAGCGGTACTGCTTACACCAGCGCCCTCGGCGCGGTGAAGTCCGCTCCCGCCGTTCACCCGTAGGTCAGCGGAAGGACAGCGCGCTCCTGCTCCATGGAGCGCATCCGCAGATCTTCGATCTTCCAGACTTCGAGAGAGATTCACAGACTCATGGCGAACTACACCGCCGCCGACGTCAAGAAGCTCCGTGAGCTCACGGGCGCCGGCATGATGGACTGCAAGAAGGCGCTGGACGAGGCCGAGGGCAACGTCGAGAAGGCCGTCGAGGCGCTCCGCATCAAGGGCCAGAAGGGCGTCGCCAAGCGCGAGGGCCGTTCCGCCGAGAACGGTGCCGTCGTCTCGATCATTGCCGACGACAACTCCTCCGGTGTCCTCGTCGAGCTGAAGTGCGAGACGGACTTCGTCGCCAAGGGTGACAAGTTCCAGGCCGTGGCCAAGACCATCGCCGAGCACGTCGCCAAGACCTCCCCGGCCGACCTCGAGGCCCTGCTCGGCTCCGAGATCGAGGCCGGCAAGACCGTCCAGGCGTTCGTCGACGAGGCCAACGCCAACCTGGGCGAGAAGATCGTCCTGGACCGCTTCGCGCAGTTCGCCGACGGCTACGTGACGGCGTACATGCACCGCACGATGCCCGACCTGCCCCCGCAGATCGGTGTCCTCGTCGAGCTGGACAAGCCGAACGCCGAGATCGCCAAGGGCGTCGCCCAGCACATCGCCGCCTTCGCGCCGAAGTACCTCTCCAAGGAGGACGTGCCGGCCGAGGTCGTCGAGTCCGAGCGCCGCGTCGCCGAGGAGACCACCCGCGCCGAGGGCAAGCCCGAGGCCGCCCTGCCGAAGATCGTCGAGGGTCGCCTCAACGGCTTCTTCAAGGACGCCACGCTGCTCGGCCAGCCGTACGCGCTCGACAACAAGAAGTCCGTCCAGAAGGTTCTGGACGAGGCCGGTGTCACCCTGAAGCGCTTTTCGCGCATCAAGGTCGGCATCTGAGTCCGTACCGCGCTCGACGCCCGACCCCGATAGGGTCGACAGCAGTCGTCCGCGTACGCCGTCACACCAGTGGCGGACGACAGCAGATCTGACGAGGAGGCCATTGCCGTATGGGATGCGAAACACGCCCCACCGGCAATGGCCTTCTTGGTATGTGCAACACGTGAAAGAGGCGGGATCCCCCATGACCACCAAGGCCCAGAAGAGCGACGACGGCAAAGTGCGCGGCCGGTTTCTGCTGAAGCTGTCCGGAGAGGCCTTCTCCGGTGGCGGCGGCCTTGGCGTCGACCCCGACGTGGTGCACAAGATCGCCCGCGAGATCGCGGCCGTCGTGCGCGACGGCGCGGAGATCGCGATCGTCATCGGCGGCGGCAACTTCTTCCGCGGTGCCGAACTCCAGCAGCGCGGCATGGACCGGGCCCGCTCCGACTACATGGGCATGCTCGGCACGGTCATGAACTGCCTCGCCCTCCAGGACTTCCTGGAGAAGGTGGGCGTGGACTGCCGGGTGCAGACCGCCATCACCATGGGCCAGGTCGCCGAGCCGTACATCCCGCTGCGCGCCGTACGGCACCTGGAGAAGGGCCGTGTGGTCATCTTCGGCGCCGGGATGGGCATGCCGTACTTCTCCACCGACACCACCGCCGCCCAGCGTGCCCTGGAGATCGACGCCGAGGCGCTGCTGATGGGCAAGAACGGCGTGGACGGGGTCTACGACTCCGACCCGAAGACCAACCCGGACGCGGTGAAGTTCGATCACCTCGGCTACGGCGAGGTCATCACGCGCGACCTGAAGGTCGCCGACGCCACGGCCGTGACCCTGTGCCGCGACAACAAGCTCCCGATCGTGGTCTTCGAGCTGCTGGCGGAGGGCAACATCGGACGTGCCGTCAAGGGTGAGAAGATCGGCACGCTGGTGGGGGACCCCGGCAGCCGGGACTGACACCCCGGGTACAACCCCGTCCGGGGGACGGACGGGACGGGGCCGGGCCGGGGGATGGACAATGTCCCGCCGGTCGGGAACCGTTCAGAAGAAGACGCGACGCAGCCGGCCGCCGCCCCACATGGAACCGCAGCCGGGCCTACTCAAGACACGCAGGAGCAAGTGGTGATCGAAGAGACCCTCCTCGAGGCCGAGGAGAAGATGGAGAAGGCCGTCGTGGTCGCCAAGGAGGACTTCGCCGCGATCCGCACCGGCCGTGCGCACCCGGCGATGTTCAACAAGATCGTGGCCGACTACTACGGCGCGCCGACGCCGATCAACCAGCTGGCCTCGTTCTCCGTGCCCGAGCCGCGCATGGCCGTGGTGACCCCGTTCGACAAGAGCGCGCTGCGCAACATCGAGCAGGCGATCCGCGACTCCGACCTGGGCGTCAACCCGAGCAACGACGGCAACATCATCCGTGTGGTGTTCCCCGAGCTCACCGAGGAGCGCCGCCGCGAGTACATCAAGGTCGCCAAGGGCAAGGGCGAGGACGCGAAGATCTCGATCCGCTCCGTGCGCCGCAAGGCCAAGGAAGCCATCGACAAGCTGATCAAGGACGGCGAGGTCGGCGAGGACGAGGGCCGCCGTGCGGAGAAGGAGCTCGACGACACCACCGCGAAGTACGTCGCGCAGGTGGACGAGCTCCTGAAGCACAAGGAAGCGGAGCTGCTCGAGGTCTGATGAACGACTCTTCCTGGGGGGCGCCGCCACAGGCCGGGTACTGGGGGCCCACCGACCACGGGCATGGTCACGGGCACGTCCAGGGCCATGGCCAAGGGCACGTCCAAGGGGCCGCTCCGGCGGGTCCCGCATACGATGCGTATGAAGCGCCTCAGACTCGCCCCATGCCCATCGTGCCCGACGTGACCGAATTCGGCGGAAACCAGGATGACGACCGGGGAGCTGCTCGCCTGAGTGGCACCCCGGTCCGAAACGACACGAATCCGGAGCCCATGCCCGACGCCTCGCAGCCGGCGCCCAAGCCGCCGAAGAAGAGCGCGGGTCGCGACCTGAGTGCCGCGATAGGCGTCGGTGTCGGGCTCGGGGTGGTGATCGTCGCCTCGCTGTTCGTCGTCAAGGCCGTGTTCGTCGGTGTCGTCGCGGTGGCCGTGGTGGTGGGCCTGTGGGAGCTGACCAAGCGGCTGGAGGAGCGCAAAGGCATCCGGGCGCCGATCGTGCCGCTCGCGCTCGGTGGTGCCGCGATGGTCGTCGCCGGGTACGTCCGGGGCGCCGAGGGCGCGTGGGTGGCGATGGCGCTCACGGCACTGGCCGTCCTGGTCTGGCGCATGACCGAACCGCCCGAGGGCTACCTGAGGGACGTCACCGCGGGCGTCTTCGCGGCGTTCTACGTGCCGTTCCTGGCGACCTTCGTCGCGATGATGCTGACCGCGGACGACGGGCCGCAGCGGGTGCTCACCTTCCTGCTGCTGACGGTCGTCAGCGACACCGGGGCGTACGCCGTCGGCTGGCGGTTCGGCCGGCACAAGCTCGCCCCGCGCATCAGCCCCGGCAAGACCCGGGAGGGCCTGCTCGGCGCGGTCTCCTTCGCCATGGTCGCGGGGGCCCTGTGCATGCAGTTCCTCATCGACGACGGTGCCTGGTGGCAGGGACTGGTGCTGGGGGTCGCGGTCGCGGTCACCGCCACGCTGGGCGACCTCGGCGAGTCCATGATCAAGCGGGACCTCGGCATCAAGGACATGGGCACGCTGCTGCCGGGGCACGGCGGCATCATGGACCGGCTCGACTCGCTGCTGCCCACGGCTCCGGTGGTGTGGCTGCTGCTCGTGCTGTTCGTCGGGTCCGGCTGATCCGACCTGCTCTGCCGGAGAGCCCCCGCCCGACCGGGCGGGGGCTCTCCGGCGTCTCGGGGAGACCCTGAGGGACCGAAGTGGGACGATTCAGATGTATCTCCCAAAGGAGGCCATCATGGCCATCATCCGAGAGAGCATCGACGTCGACCGCCGTCCCGAGGAGGTCTACCAGTACGTCATGGACGCCGGGCACATGCCGGAGTGGCAGCTGAGCGCCGTGTCCGCGGAGCGTCTCGACGAGGGCCCTGTCGGCATCGGCTCGAAGGTCCGGGTGACCCGGCACGTAGGCCGTCGCGTCATGCCGATGACCATGGAGGTCACCGAGTACGACCCGCCGCACAGCTGGGGCATGCGCGGCGTCGACGGCCCTGTCCGGGCGCAGGTGCACGGCGAGGTCGAGCCCTACGACCAGGGCCGCCGCTCGCACGTCACGATCGACATCGACTTCGAGGGCCACGGCATGGGCAAGGTCCTGGTCCCGCTGGTCGTACGCCCCCAGGTCCGCAAGGAACTCCCACGCAACGAGCAGCTCCTCAAGGACCGGCTGGAGCGGACGGGCGTGTAGGGGCGCCCCTTCCTCCCGCGGCTCCTGGGGTCAGCGCCGTCGGGGGACCTTCCAGCCGTTCTGCCGCAGCTTGAAGAGAACGCACAGGCCGCAGAGCGCCCACATCACGAGGAAGGCGCACTTGAGAACCACGGGGCCCCTTTCCTTGGAGACGATCGGCGCAGGACTCCGTTCTCCAGACGGACCCTAGTCGTCCCCGTCGCTGCGCTGGGTGCCGGAACCCCGGCTCGCGCTGCGGGCCAGTTCGCTGCCGAGCAGCGTCGCCTTGGCCACCCCACGTGCCCAGCGGGGGGCGTCGCCCCGGGCTGCCCAGTAGACGCAGACGCAGCCACCGATGATGAGCAGAACGACGACTGACAGTATGAGTACGAGCATGCTCGCCCCCCCGTTTCGTGTGATGGTCCGCTCATCTTTGCAGGCAGGCCTCATTCCAGCAGGCCGCTGGCGCTATCCGCGGCGCAGCTGGACTCGCGGAGCGGCAGGGTGTCATCCGACTTCCCCTCGGGGTGGCTGGTGGGCCTGCGCCTGCCCCGGGCTATACGAAGCCGACCAACGCTGACCGACGCAACCCGCAAGTGACCGCCCCCACCCCCACTCCGGCCCGGGCAACCGGAGTTGATCTGCGACACTGGTACGGCCATGCCTAAGCCCGGAGAACTGATGTGATCCGGGCACGAAGAAGCCCCCTACCAGCGATGTTGTCGCCAGTAGGGGGCCGTCTTATGCCCGCTGGGCCGTCCCTGGGCCGTCAGGGCTCCTGAGCCGTGCCGAAGACACCGTCCAGGGCGCGGCGGGCGCGCTCGGTGCTGCTGGGCATTAGGTGGGCGTACACGCGCAGCGTCATCGCCGGGTCGGAGTGCCCGAGGTATTCGCTCACGGCCTTGATGCTCTCGCCCGCGTCCAGGAGGACCGAGGCGTAGAAGTGGCGCAGCGCGTGTATTCCGTGCTGCCGAGCGGAGGCGTACGGCTTGCCCGGCTCCGGCGTCGGGATGAGGCCGGCCGCCGCAAGGGCTGGCTTCCACTCCTGGATGTTGAAGTTGCTTCGCCAGACGATTCCGTCGGCCGTGTTGGTGAAGATCAGGCGCCGTTCGGTGAGCGGGCCGTCAGGCCTGCCCCATGGCAGCTTGATGCCCACGGGCGGATGACTCTTCATGTGCCGCCGCAGCGCGGAGGCCACCGAGGACGGCAGCGGTACGTCACGCTCCTTGTTGCCCTTGGGCGGAGCGAAGACCGCGACGCCCCGGATCAGCTTGACCTGAGCGGTGACCCGAAGGGTGTCGCTGTCGAGCTGCAAGGTGTCTTCGGCCAGACCGATGATCTCGCCCTGTCGGAGGCCGCAGCCGCTGCCGACGTCGACCATGGCCTGGTAGCGCTCGGGCAGGGCGTCGCGGACCGCACGCACTTGGGACGGGAGCCAGGGCACGACCCGGGCAGTGGAGACGGCGGGCGGGCGGACGGACGCGGCCGAGCACGGGTTCCGGGCGAGGTGGCCGTCATCCACTGCGGCCGACAGCACCGCGCGGACGTTGGCGTAGATGTTGCGGGCGTAGGTGCCGCCTATCGAGTCGTTCTCCAGGTCGCGAACGAACTCGCGGATGTGGACCGGACGGAAGGACCCGAGCGGACGCGCCCCGATACGAGGGAAGGCGTGCAGCCGAAGGCGGGTTTCTGCTCCGATGCGTGTGTTCAGGTCGGTCGTCTGCCCGGCGATCCAGCGTTCCGCGTACTGCTGGAAGGTGGTCTGGGCAGCCCTGGGATCGACGTACTGACCACGGGACATGTCGGCAGCAGTCTCGGCCAACCACTCTTCCGCCCGGCGCTTTTGACGGTCCGGGAAGGACTTGCTCTTCTCGGTGCCGTCCGGTCCGACGTACCGGGCCCGGTAGCGGAGCCCGTTGCCGTAGCGCTCGGTCTTGACCCTTACCGGCTTGCCGTCCGGACCCGGTTCGGTCTTGTACCAACGATCCTGAATGTGACCAGCCATCAGGCGGCCTCCCCAAGCTGGGAGTCGACCCAGGCCCGTACGTCATTGGGGTCGAAGCGCAGGTGCCGGCCGACACGGAAGCCGCGGGGGCCGGTGCGCTTGCGGCGCCACTGGTAGACCGTCTCGACGCTCGGCAGCTCGAACATCTCGACCAGGTCCTCGGGCGTCAGGAAGCGGGTCGGCAGAGCGGAGGCCATATCACCACTCCCTTTCGTCGCTGAGCTGGCCGGGTAGTTCCTCGCGGGCGGTCTCTCGGTTGTGCTGGATGTCGCGGCGGATGTTGGCAGCAAGCCAGGATTCGCCGGGGGTGTGGCCGTGACCGGCATAGGTCCAGTGAGCGAGGACAAGGGTGGTTGTCTCTGGAGTGTCGTCGGGGACGGGTAGGCCGAGGGCTTCGCGTTGCTGGGCGGCGCGGTAGTCGGCGCGGACCTGTCGCAGGGCGCCGAGGGTGGTGGAGTAGCGGCGGGACTTGCTGGAGAAGTGGCCGCGGAAGCCGAGCATGTGGGCCCAGTCCCGCAGCTTTCGGTCCGGGTAGAGCGCGTGGAGGTCGAGGCAGGCTGCGATCAACCGGGCGGGGTGGTCGGGGACTTCGAGTAGGACCAGGGCCTCTTTGTTGCCGATGCGGCGATCCACGGTGCCGGTGGTCTCAGCGGCCTTGGTGGCGTACTTGGCGACGTAGGAGGCGACGGCCTGTTCGGTGATGTCTTCGCCGTTTCCGAAGGCTCCGATGGGCTGTACGTCGAGCTGGGTGCCCCAGCGAAGGGTGCGGGCGGGCTGCTCTCCGGCGGGCGGTACGTCGACCGCGACGCGGTTAGCGGCGGCGTGGATGGCGTCGGTGAGCAGGTCGAGGGTGGCCCAGGACGGAGGCGGGGAGTCGGGGCCCTCGGGTCCGTCGAAGCGGATCACGGCGTGGAAGTGCACGGCCCCGCGCTTCTGGTACTCCGCGACCTTGCCGAAGGAGACCCGGGATTGTTCGTGGGCAGCCTTCTGGGTCAGGCCAGCGCGGCGGGCGATCTCTCGGCGCAGGTAGATCGTGAAGTAGCGCCACAGCTCGGAAGCGTGGTTGTTCCACAGCACCGCGCCCGCGTAGTCGTACGTGGCCGGATCAAGGGCCGTGCCGAGTTCAGGCGCGTCCTCCTGGTGGCGGATGCCGCAGGCGCACGGCCGGTTGCCGGGCCGGTTGTGGACCCGGCCGAACGACGGCGCGGTGAGGGTCGCGAAGACCCTCGGGTGATCGCGGATCGTTTCCGGGGTTCCCTTGGCCGGGTCCCCGACCAGCCCAGCGCGGATCAGGTGGTAGGTGTCGCCCGCGTAGGTCCAGGCGCAGGACGGGCAGCGCGAGGCGCGGCGGTTGCCGCAGGCGACCCGGAGACGGCCGCCGGGCTCAGCGTCGGTGGAGTAGGAATGCAGCACCTGCCCGGTGAACGCGTCGCGGGTGACGGTGGAGCCTTGCAGGTGGATCGGGTCGGAGCAGCCGCCTGTACGGCGGATCTGGTCTTGGATGCGGTCGAAGCCATCAGACCCGGCCACCCTCAGCACGTCGGCGAGGGTGGCCGGGTCCAGGCCCGCCATGGTGGCGGTGTCAGTCACGTACGTTTCACCTCCCGACGCGGTGGAGCGCGGGCGCCGTGGCGGGGGTGGTGTGGCCGGTGCCCTTGCAGGCCGGGCAGGTGACACGGAGTGTGGCGCGGGTGCCGTCGCGGTGGCGGGCTCCGGTGGTGATCACAGCAGCGGCGAAGCCGTCGCAGACGCGGCAGACGCGCTTGGTCGGGGCGTGCTGGTGCATGATGAGGCTTCCCTTTCGGGTCCGTTGGATCTGGAAGTGGTGCAGGCGCCCGGAGCGGCGGAAGTTTGGCGACCGAGGCCGCTCCGGGGGCCGTCAGCGCTGCTTGTCGAGATCCTTGAGCAGCAAGCGCAGGACGACGGCGACCACGGCGACGGAGATGCCCGTGATGGCCACGGCCAGGAGCATCGAGACCAGGACGGCGCCGACGACCAGGACCACGGCACCACCGCCCGCGGCGAGGGCGAGCGCGCTGCCCGGGGCGAGCTGGACGGTCGGCCGGTTCGAGGCCGGGACGACCGGAGTCGGGGCGGGAGCGGTGGGTGCCGGCATGTTGGCGGCGACGGCCGGAGCGGTGTCCTGGGTCGGGTACTTCGGGGTGAACACGGGCGGTGTCCCTTCGTGGGTTACTTGACGACCGCGCCGACGGCGGGGCCGAGGATGCTGTCCGCGACGAGGTAGCCGCCGAGGAGGAGCACGGCGACCAGCCACCACGGCGGGCGGACGAGCTTGATGCCGAGGAAGCCGACGACGAGCAGCGCGAGCCAGAGCGGAACGTCCATGGCGGTCTCCTGTCAGGCCTTGCAGCGGTGGGTGCGGGCGGCGAGTTCGGCGGCGGCGCGGCTGGTGTAGTCGGCGGAGAAGCCACAGCCGGGGGCGGTGCAGGCAGCCGTGTGCATGTCGCGGCCCCGGGCGTCGTAGTACGTGGCGACCTGGACGGGGCCGATGCGGAGGCGGTCGCGGAAGCGGCGGTAAGCGCTCACGGGTGTTTCTCCTTCCTGGTCAGGTGAGTTGGAGTTCGGCGGTGATCGCGTCGGTCATCGGAGTGGGCAGGCCGAGCCGGGCGGACAGGTCAGCCGCGGGTATCGGTGAGCCGGTGGAGGCCCGGTGTGCGTCAGCGATCTTCCGGGCGTGGTCGAGCAGGGCGGCCGGGACCGCTGGCGTGCTGGTAGGCGGCTTCGGCGGTGCGGCCGTCAGCTCCGGTGCCGGTACGGGAGCCGTCTCGGGAACGGGGTCGGGTTCGTCGGTGCGGTGCATCTCGACTTCCGGTGCGGCGGGTTCGTCGTTCACCAGTTGCTCGGGCGGAGCGGTCGTTTCGGTGGGCGAGTGCACCAGGAGCGTTCCGCCCAGGAACGCCAGGGCGGGCCAGCCAGCGACGAGGATGCACAGCCAGGCGGGCACGGCGTCGAGGTCGAGGAGCCCGGCGGTGGCGACGTTCGCGCCGAGCGAGGCGAACAGTGCGATGACGAACCAGATCCAGGCCGAGCGGTCCCGGCGGGCCGTGCGCAGCCGACGCCAGGCAGCGACAAGCAGCAAGTCCACGGAGACGGGGTAGGCCCAGGCTTTCCAGCCGGTCTGTCCGGCGGCTGCGGCCAGGTCGTGCAGGTGGGCGAAGGACAGCGCACCGGCGATGACGGCCTGGACCAAAACCGCGTCCGGACGGATCGAGCGAGGCATGGAGGACACCTCCCTTCGGGGGTCAGTCAGTGACCGGCCGGGCCTTGACCAGCGAGGGGCCAACGGCCGGCATATCGGCGGGCACGTAGGGGCGGAAGGGTTCGAGGGCGGGGAAGTCCGGGACCAGGTGAGCGAAGGCCCGGCAGACCGCTGCCACCTCGTCGCGAGACGTGTCGGGGGTGCGGATCTTCGACCAGCCACCGGAGGCGTCCGCCGCGACCGCCGTCCCGGGGCGTTCCATCGGGATGAGGCTGGCGACCGCGACCGCGTCGGGGGCCACGTCGTTCAGACCCATCTCGGCGGTCTGCTTGTCGTTGACCCGGTGCACCACCCGGCCGGTGAGCTGGGCACGGAGCATGGTGGCGCCCTTGCCCAGGTCGGAACCGAAGCGCTGCCCGCAGATCTCCAGGTGGATGCCGACCGCGCGAGCCATCTGCGCCAGCCGAATCAGCGTGGTGACGATCCGCTCGCGGCGTTCCTCATCTTTCTTGGAGGAGATCAGGAACAGCTCTGCCACCTCGTCCACGAGGACGACGACCGGCACCGGCCGGAGCGCGGCGGACAGCTCCCACATGTCGGAGACGCCGTGCGTCTTCAGCAGGTCGAAGCGGTTTTCCATCTCCGCCACCAAGACACCCAGCAGCGAGGCAGACTCGTCCGGAGTGGTGGCCAGTGCCGAGAGACGAGGCCCGTAGGCGGTCTGTTCCACCCCGCGCTTGCAGTCGATGCCGACCAGAGCCACCGGCAGTTGCGCGAGCCCCTTGATCAGGTTGCGCTGGTACATCGACTTGCCCGAGTGGTTCGCGCCCAGAGTGAGCGCCATCGGCGCCTTGCGATAGTCCCGCTCGAAGGCGGTCCCGTCCTCCCGCAGTGCGACCGGCACGACCATGTCGCGGGGACGTGCCTTGCGCGGCATCCGCACCCGGCGCAGCACGTCATAGCCGGTCATGCGCAGCTCGACGTACCCCGGCTTGGTCTCCGCCACGGCCACCGAGTGCACGCCCCAGGCGTGGCGCAGCCGTTCCGAGGTGGCGATCAGGTCGGCGGGTTCCAGACCGGCCGGGAGCCGCAGGGTGACCCGCAGGCCGGTCGAGGTGCCCCGAACCCGGCGGATCTTCGGCGGAACCGGCTGCACCTCGCGGCGGGCGACGTTGCGCGTCATGAACGCCCGCAGACCCGAGGGCTGCACCGTCAGGCCGCACACGTCCATGGTCGAGCGGTACGAGAGGAGGAAGCGGCCCCATGTGACCGGCATGCCGACCAGCGCCCAGTACACGCGCGGGGCGCGTACCTTCGCGTAGCCGAGACCACCGGCACCGGCTAAGGCTCCCGTGGCCTCCAGCCACATCGTCAGGTCGGTCATGGTCAGGCCGCCGGGGTGATCGCGACCGCGCGGAACGAGATGCCGTGGCGCTTCTGGCCGTTGAACTCGTTCTCCCAGTCACGGGCCTTCAAGCCGATCACCTTCACCGGCAGCCCCGGCGCCAGGCCCTCCGGGATACCCGTCTCCGGGATCGTGACCTGGTAGAGGTTGCCCTCCCCCTCGTCCGAGACCAGCAGGCCCACGGTCGACAGGCCCGCACCGGTCTCCCGGTCCATGGCGCGCTCTCCAGTCTTCTGGTTGACAAGCTTCGGCGTCGGGGCGGTGGCCACGAACACCACGGCGGTGGAAACGTCGATCTTGAACGACGGCATGAATCACTCCCTGAGTCGATGCGTTTGGAGCAGCCCAAAAAGGGCCCTCCGGTTCGCAGTCCTAGGACTGCGAGCGCCTGAGGAAACAGTGGCACGCAGTCCTGGGACTGTCAACAGTCCTGGGACTGTGTTTGACTGGTCGCGAAGAGAGGAGTCACGCGATGACGCCCAAGTGGCGAGAGCTGGCGGACAAGCTGGCTGAGCAGATCAAAAGGGGCGAGTACGCACCAGGCCAGCAGCTTCCGCAGATCAGGGAGCTAGTCGCAGAGGGCGAGGGCTCAAAGTCCACCGTCCATGCGGCCTACAAGGCTCTTGAGGTCGAGGGCCTGGTGACCTCGTCTCGGGGGCACGGCACCGTCGTACGGCAACAGGTGCCGCTCAAGCGGCTCGGCATCGCCCGGTACGACAAGGCCAAGTGGCGAGACGGCGACGAGGTCGCGTTCATCGCGGACCGCGTGGCCTCCGGGCGCAGCTACCGCCGAAATGAGCAGTCTCAGACGGTCAGCCTCATCGAAGCCCCGCCAGCAGTCGCAGCCGCACACGGCCTGCCTGAAGGGGCAGAGGTGTACGCGCGAGCGCGACTGGTGAAGGAAGGCGACCAGCCGACGCACACCCTGACCAGCTACTACCGACCCGAGCATGTCGAGGGCACCAGGCTGGTGGACCCGACACCGGGTCCGGCCGGCAAAGGCGGCGGCTTCCGGGTGCTGTACGACGCCGGGTACGAGATCGACCACATGAAGGAGCGGCTCTTCGCCCGGGCCCCCACGTCCGACGAGGCGAAGCTCCTACAACTACCGCCGGGTGAACCGGTGGTCGAGCTGCATCGAACGACCTACACGGCATCTGGCACAGTGGTCGAGTTCGCCATCGGTGTTCACGCGGCTTCGCGCTTCGCCTGGGAATACGAGTTCAAGGTTCCGGACTCAGCGAAGGGCGAGAAGGGACAGTAATGATCTCGACACAGGCACGGGCCGACGCACGACGCCTGTGGGACTACCACCAGATGGGCCACACCCCGCGGCCGTGCTCTGTCGCGATTGGCCTGGGCAGCCACGACCTGGGTGTGGCCGATACGGCAGTGGATCTGTACAAGCGCGGCATGGCTCCACTGCTTGTGTTCACGGGAGCTACCAGCCCCACGACGCGAGAACGCATGCCGAGGGGCGAGGCTGTCCACTACCGCGAGCGGGCTCTTGAACTCGGTGTCCCCAGCTCTGCGGTGCTCGTGGAACAGCACGCTCGCAACACGGGTGAGAACATCCGCTTGTCCAAAGCCCTGCTCGAAAAGGCCGGAGTGGACGTGTCCTCCGTGCTTCTGATCAGCAAGCCGTATGAGGAGAGGCGCTCGTACGCGACGGCTCGCAAGCTCTGGCCAGAGGTTGAGGTGGTTAGCGCCTCTACCCCGATGACGTTCGACGAGTACGTCGATTCCATCCGGGATGCGCGACTGGTCATCGACATGCTGGTGGGCGCCCTTCAGCGCTTGCTGATCTACCCGGAGCAAGGGTTCATGATCAGCCAGCCGGTGCCGGAGGACGTACGTCAGGCGTTCGAGCGGCTCTGCCGCGAAGGCTTCACCAGTCGGCTCCTCAGCACCACTGGCAAGGCTTCCGCCTGACATCAACTCGCCGCCAGGCCAGGCGCTCAGGCCACGAGCCATGCTCCTACGCGACCGGCCACGCCTGAGCTGTTACGAGTTTCTCTACCTCATCAAGCCCCGGCTGCGCTCCGCTCCGCCGGGCGCGCTTCCCGGCTCCGCTCCGGGCGCCGCTCCTGCCTTCGGCCCGCTCCGCCCGGGCTGCGCCGACGCGCGCCCACATGTGAAACAGGCCGGGGCCATGAGTCGAGAACCGCGGGAGCGCGGCAACGCTCAAACATGCCTCCGGCGGGGGCGCTCAGGCTCCGAGATGGAGGGGGCGCCGTTCGCGAGTGCCGGCCGATTGGTGGCGTGCGCGGGGAGCTCCCATCCCGCCTGCCATCGACCCAGGCAGAGCCGAGCAGACGCGGCCCCTGGCGTCCAGGTCGTTCGTACAGTGGCGCGCTCCACCTGGACGCCAGGAACCACGCCCGCTCCACGGTGTGTGGGTCGACGGCAGACGGGATGGGAGCTGGGTTCGGTGGGTGGTGGAGGAAGGGGAGTGTGTGCGGAAGGTGTGTCCACTTTTCCTGGAGCCGCCGACCTGCGAGCAACTCCGGCCAGTTGCTACGCCGACCGCGTGACAAAGCTTGCCCGCGGAAGTGCGCCCCATGATCTATGCAATTACATTGCGTACATGCGCAAGTACTGGATCAAGTGGGGTCTCGGGCTCCTGGGCTTGCTGCCTATTGGTCTGGTGTGCTGGCGCATGTCTCGACAACAGAGCACCAGCGGTTGGGATGAAGATCAATTTTTCCGCTCGGAGCTTGACCAAGAAATCGACTTGCAAGAACGTCGAGTCGACAGCTTGGACAGCAAGGGGGGCATCCTTCTGATCTTCGTGGCTGTTTTGGTAGGGGCTGTTAAGGACACGGACAAGGCCAGTGACATGCAACTGGTCGCACAATGGTTGGCGGCAGGGGCAGGCTTGTTGATCGTGCTGTCCCTGTTCTTCCGGAGCGGCAGCAGCATCGATCCGGTACGGCTGCGAGGCCTATATAGTGGGCAGCCTGAGAGCGTCATCCGGAAGGTTGTATTTGACACGCGTGCTGCTTTGCTCGGGATGAACCGGAAAACCGGAGCCAAGGCTTGGTTGCTCTTCGTGTCACTGCTGTTGCTCATCGTTTCCCTTGGCTTCTTGGTCGCGGGTACGATGACTAAAGCCGAAGGAGACAGTAATGAGCGCCCCGAGCAACCAAAGCAAACCGCAACCTCTTCGCCCGGACCCACGCCTAGTCGACAATCTTGAAGGCAACGCCTTGGAGAAGTTGATCGACAGGAAGAAGATCAAGAGGATGCAGAGGAAGCTGACCAACAAGAAGCCAAGGCCTTCGGCTTGACATCTCAGACTGCACTGGCGATTGCGAGAACAGGGCAGACGCCGAAGGGTTTCCCGTGGCGGCACAGTACAGCCGCGGAGTACAGCAACCGCACTGACTGGCATTGACCGCCGTTGCTCCGTATAGCGCTTCTGACCGGCCCAGCAGACCTCAGCGACCTCCCCGCCCATAGTCCGCATCGAGCGGTAGCGACGACTGTAGGGGACACACTGATCATGCGAACGGCGACAGGCCCTTGCCCTCCAGGTGCGCAAGCAACGAATCAAGGCATGCGTCTGCCGTAGCCAGGTCGGCACGGAAGAACGAGTCCTCGCCAAGCGGTCCACCGCTGATGATGACCATCCATGCCTTCCCCCGCTCCACCATGCGGTCACCGTCGACCTTGCAGACGGTCGTGACTCCGCGCTCAGCCAGCCACTCCATCAGTTCAAGCATGTCCCTCGCACCCCCCCCCGGAGAGATCATCCCAACCCCAGAGCACGCGCCCCTGGGCCGTCCCTGGGCCGTCCGAAGCCGACCAACGCCGACAGACGGCACCCGCGGGTGACCACCCCCACCCCACTCTGGCCTGGGCTCCCGGAGTTGATCTGCGACACTGGGAGGGTTATGCCTGCACCCGGAGAACTCACTTTCGTCGCCCCCCGCGGAGCCAAGAAGCCGCCGCGGCATCTTGCCGATCTCACTCCTGCCGAGCGCAAGGAGGCTGTTGCCGCGGTCGGGGAGAAGCCGTTTCGTGCCAAGCAGCTCTCGCAGCACTACTTCGCGCGGTACGCGCATGATCCGGAGCAGTGGACCGATATTCCGGCCGGTGCCCGGGGGCGGCTGCAGGAAGCCCTGCTGCCCGAGCTGATGACCGTCGTGCGGCATCTGTCGACCGACCAGGGCACCACCCGCAAGACCCTGTGGCGGCTGTTCGACGGGACGCTCGTCGAGTCCGTGCTGATGCGCTACCCGGACCGGGTGACCATGTGCATCAGCTCGCAGGCCGGATGCGGGATGAACTGCCCGTTCTGCGCGACCGGGCAGGCGGGGCTGGACCGGAATCTGTCCACCGCCGAGATCGTCCATCAGATCGTCGACGGCATGAGGGCGCTCAGGGACGGGGAGGTCCCCGGCGGCCCGGCCCGGCTCAGCAACATCGTCTTCATGGGCATGGGCGAGCCCCTCGCCAACTACAACCGGGTCGTCGGGTCCATCCGGCGGCTCACCGACCCCGAGCCCGACGGCCTGGGGCTCTCGCAGCGCGGCATCACCGTCTCCACCGTCGGCCTCGTCCCCGCCATCCACCGGTTCGCCGACGAGGGCTTCAAGTGCCGGCTGGCCATCTCGCTGCACGCTCCCGACGACGAGTTGCGCGACACCCTCGTGCCGGTGAACACCCGGTGGAAGGTGCGCGAGGTGCTGGACGCCGGGTTCGAGTACAGCGCCAAGTCCGGCCGTCGGCTGTCCATCGAGTACGCGCTGATCCGGGACATCAACGACCAGGCCTGGCGCGGTGACCGGCTCGGGCGGCTACTCAAGGGCAAGCCCGTGCATGTCAATCTCATTCCGCTGAACCCGACGCCCGGTTCCAAGTGGACCGCCTCGCGGCCCGAGGACGAGAAGGCGTTCGTGGAGGCCATCGCCGCCCATGGTGTGCCGGTGACGATCCGGGACACCCGTGGTCAGGAGATCGACGGGGCGTGTGGTCAGCTCGCCGCCACCGAACGGTAGTCTGACCCGCGTAAGAACATCTGCATATTCCGACAGGGGAGCGCCACAGCGCTGAGAGTGCGGCACACGGCCGCAGACCCTCCGAACCTGGCCCAGGTCATTCTGGGTAGGGAGATCGGTCACCACTCGAGCTGTTGCGCCCTGCCCGGGACCACGGAAGTCCCGGGCAGGGCCGCGTCTTCTCCTGGTCACCCCAGGAGGAATCCAGTGAGCGACAACAAGAAGCGACTGACGGCTGTCGTCGTCGGGCTCGGCATGGCCGGCACGCTCGCCGCGTGCGGGTCGTCCGACAGCGGCCAGGGGTCCGGCGACTCCAAGACCGTGACGCTCGTCAGTCACGACTCGTGGGCCGCGTCCAAGGACGTCATCGCGGCCTTCGAGAAGCAGTCCGGCTACAAGGTGAACGTCCTGAAGGACGGCGACGCCGGACAGGCCGTGAACAAGGCCATCCTGACCAAGGACAACCCGCAGGGCGACGTCTTCTTCGGGGTCGACAACACCCTGCTGTCCCGCGCCCTCGACAACGGCCTCTTCCAGCCGTACGAGGCGAAGGGGTCCGACCAGGTAAAGGCCGAGTACCGGGTCGACCGGAAGCAGCATCGCGTCACGCCCATCGACACCGGCGACATCTGCGTCAACTACGACAAGAAGTACTTCGCCGATCACAAGCTGCAGCCGCCGCGGAGCTTCGACGATCTCGTCGAGCCGCAGTACAAGAACCTGCTCGTCACCGAGAACGCCTCCGCCTCCTCGCCCGGCCTCGGCTTCCTGCTCGGCACCGCCGCCCGGTACGGCGACGGGGGCTGGGAGGGCTACTGGAAGAAGCTCAAGGCCAACGGCGTCAAGGTCGTCGACGGCTGGGAGCAGGCCTACAACCAGGAGTTCTCCGGGTCGGCCGGCGGGAAGAAGGCCAAGGGCGACCGGCCGCTCGTCGTGTCGTACGCCTCCTCGCCGCCCGCCGAGGTCGTCTACGCCGACCCCAAGCCGAGCACCGCCCCCACCGGCGTCGCCGAGGGCACCTGCTTCCGGCAGGTCGAGTACGCCGGGCTGCTCGCCAACGCGAAGAACGCCAAGGGCGGCAAGGCGTTCCTGGACTTCCTGACCAGCAAGAGGTTCCAGGAGGACATGCCGCTCAACATGTTCGTCTACCCGGTGACCGAGGGCGCCCAGGTGCCGCCGGAGTTCGTGAAGTACGGGCCGCAGGCGAAGGACCCGGAGACCATGGACCCGGCGAAGATCGCCGACCACCGTGACCAGTGGGTCAAGTCGTGGACCTCACTCGTACTGAAGTAGCCGCCCGGAGGCGGGGCGCGGCGGCGCGGTTCGGTCTGCTGGCCGTGCCCGTCGCGTTCTTCGCGGCCTTCTTCGCCTACCCCGTCGCCGCGATCGTCGCGCGCGGCCTCAAGACCGACGGGGCCTGGCACCTCGGGCGGATCGGGGAGGTGCTGGCGCAGTCGGACGTCCGGCACGTCCTGTGGTTCACGACCTGGCAGGCGGTGGTCTCCACCGTGCTCACCCTGCTCGTCGCACTCCCCGGCGCGTACGTCTTCGCCCGCTTCGACTTCCCCGGCAAGCAGGTCCTGCGGGCGGTCGTGACCGTCCCGTTCGTGCTGCCGACGGTCGTCGTCGGTACGGCGTTCCTGGCGCTCGTCGGCCGGGGCGGGCTGCTCGACGAGCTGTGGGGCGTACGGCTGGACACCACGGTGTGGGCCATCCTGCTCGCGCACGTCTTCTTCAACTACGCGGTCGTCGTCCGGACCGTCGGCGGGCTCTGGGCGCAGCTCGACCCGCGGCAGGAAGAGGCCGCGCGCATGCTCGGGGTATCGCCTCTGAAGGCCTGGCGGCAGGTCACGCTGCCCGCGCTCGCCCCGGCCGTGGCCGCCGCCGCGCTGATGGTCTTCCTGTTCACCTTCACCTCCTTCGGTGTCGTGCAGATCCTCGGCGGGCCCACCTTCTCCACCCTGGAGGTGGAGATCTACCGGCAGACCTCGGAGATCTTCGACCTGTCCACGGCCGCCGTACTGACCCTCATCCAGTTCGTCGCGGTGGGCGCGATCCTCGCCCTGCACGCCTGGACCGTGCGGCGGCGGGAGACCGCGCTGCGGCTGGTGGACGCCTCCGCGACCGGGCGCAGGCCACGGGGAACGGGGCAGTGGGCGCTGCTCGGCGGGGTACTCGTCACCGTCGCCGTCCTGATCGTGCTGCCGCTCGCCGTGCTGGTGCAGCGGTCCCTGGGCGCGCCGGGCTTCGGCTACTACCGGGCGCTGACCCGCGAGGACGGGGGAGTGTTCCTGGTCCCGCCGATCGAGGCGATCGGCAACTCCCTGTCGTACGCCGTCGCCGCCACGCTCATCGCGGTGGTGATCGGCGGTCTCGCCGCGGTCGCGCTCACCCGCCGGGACGCCGGGCGGTTCGTGCGCGGCTTCGACGCCCTGCTGATGCTGCCGCTCGGGGTGTCCGCGGTGACCGTCGGCTTCGGGTTCCTGATCTCCCTCGACGAGCCGCCGCTGGACCTCAGGTCCTCCTGGGTCCTGGTGCCGCTCGCGCAGGCGCTGGTCGGGGTGCCGTTCGTGGTGCGGACCATGCTGCCCGTGCTGCGGGCGGTGGACGTGCGGCTGCGGGAGGCGGCCTCGGTGCTCGGGGCCTCGCCCTGGCGGGTGTGGCGGGAGGTGGACCTGCCGATGGTGCGGCGGGCGCTGCTGATCGCGGCCGGGTTCGCCTTCGCCGTGTCCCTCGGGGAGTTCGGCGCGACGGTGTTCATCGCACGCCCCGACCGGCCGACGCTGCCGGTGGCGGTGGCCCGGCTGCTCTGGCGGCCCGGCGACCTCAACTACGGCCAGGCGATGGCCCTTTCGACGATTCTGATGGTGGTGTGCGCGGTGGCCCTGCTGGTGCTGGAGAGGCTCCGCACGGACCGGACGGGGGAGTTCTGATGCTGCTGGCCCTGCAGGGCGCGACGGTCCGCTTCGGTGGGCGTGCCGTGCTGGACGCCGTCGATCTGGAGGTCGCCGAGCACGAGATCGTGTGTGTGCTCGGGCCCAGCGGCAGCGGCAAGTCGACCCTGCTGCGGGCGGTGGCCGGGCTGCAACACCTCGACTCCGGGCGGGTGGTGCTCGACGGCCGGAGCCAGGCGGGCGTACCCGCGCACCGGCGGGGCGTCGGGCTGATGTTCCAGGACCACCAGCTGTTCCCGCAGCGGGACGTGGCCGGCAACGTGGCGTTCGGGTTGCGGATGCACGGCGAGTCGAAGCGGCAACAGGCCGAACGGGTCAAGGAGTTGCTGGACCTCGTGGGGCTGCCGGGCGCGGGCCGGCGGGCCGTTGCCGCGCTGTCCGGCGGGGAGCAGCAGCGGGTGGCGCTGGCCCGGGCCCTCGCGCCGAACCCCCGGCTGCTGATGCTGGACGAGCCGCTGGGACAGCTCGACCGGTCGCTGCGGGAGCGCCTTGTCGTCGAACTGAAGGAACTGTTCGGCCGGTTGGGCACGACCGTGCTCGCAGTGACGCACGACCAGGGGGAGGCCTTCGCGCTGGCCGACCGGGTCGTGGTGATGCGGGACGGGCGGATCGCGCAGTCCGGTACGCCCCTCGAGGTGTGGCAGCGGCCCGCCGACGCCTTCGTCGCCCGCTTCCTCGGTTTCGAGAACGTGGTCGAGGCGACGGTCGGGACGGAGGCCGCCGACACGCCCTGGGGCAAGGTACCGGTGCCGGAGAACGCCCCGCAGGGCGCACGCACCCTGCTGGTGCGGCCCGCCGGGGTGCGCCTGGTACCCGCCGACACGGGCCTGCGCTGCACGGTCACCGCGCGCACCTTCAAGGGCACCCATGTCGCCCTCCACCTCCAGGCCCCGGACGCCCCGCGTCTGGAGGCGGCGTGCGCGCTGCGGGCGGCACCGGAGGTCGGGGACGAGGTCGGGGTGGAGTTCGACGCGGCCGAAATCGTGGTGCTCGGTTGAAGGCCCCCGCCTAGGGTGCGAGGCATGACGCCACTCGCGCACGGCCGCTGCTGCGACGAAATCGCCCACCAGATCGTCCTGTTGAGGCAGGTGGTGAGCTCCGGGGCCGATCTGTCCGGCACGGTGCCGACCTGCCCCGACTGGTCGCTGGAGGAACTCGTCCGGCACACGGGCGGTGCCCTGCGCTGGGCGGAGCTGATGGTGCGGACCCGGGCCGAGGAGGAGGTGCCCGAGGAGCAGGTGCCGGGTGTGGCCGGTCCGGAGGCCGCCGGTGACGCCGCCGCACTGGACGCCTGGCTGGCGGAGACGGGCGAACGGATCGTCGCCACGCTGCGGGAGGCCGGGCCGGACGCGAAGGTGTGGGGCTGGGCCGGGATACGGACCTCCGGGTTCTGGGCCCGCAGGATGACCCACGAGATCACCGTGCACCGCGCCGACGCCGCACTCGCCGCCGGGCTGCCCTACGAGGTCGCGCCCGAGGTCGCCGCCGACGCGATCGACGAATGGCTCCAGATCGTGGAGTACGTGCAGCGGACGGAGCCGCAGGACGTGGTGGGGGAGCTGGTCGGCCCGGGCCGCAGCATCCATCTGCACGCCACCGACACGGGACCGGACCTGAACGCCGAGTGGCTCGTCGAGCTGACCGAGGACGGTGTCCGCTGGCGCCGGGGCCACGAGAAGGCCACGGTCGCCCTGCGCGGGCCGCTCACCTTCGTGCTGCTCGCGTTCTACCGTCGGCTGCCCCTGGACGCGAAGGAGCTGGAGGTCCTGGGCGAACGGGAGTTGCTGGAGTTCTGGCTGGAGCGGGCCACCTTCGGCTGAGACGGGACGTGGCCCGCCCCCGGTCGGGGGGCGGGCCACGCCATGGTGTGTGCTCGGGCGTCAGCTGTCGCTGTTCGCCCCGCGGCGGCGCATGCCGAAGAACACCGCACCGCCACCGACGACGACCAGGGCCGCCGCGATGCCGGCGATGAGGCCGGTGTTGGAGTTGGCACCGGTCTCGGCGAGGTTGGAGTCACCGGCCGGGGCGGGCGCGTTGCCCGCCGGCGAGCTGCTCTGGCTCTCCGACGGCTCCGGAGCCGGGCTCTCGCTCTCCTCGGCGGGCGTCGACGGGGACGCCGACGGGGTCGGAGTCGCCGGGGGAGTCGAAGCCGGGGGCTCCTCCTCCTTCTTCTTGCAGGCCGTGGCCGGGGTGACGAGGTTCGGCTTGATGTCCTCGTCGACGTACGAAGCGGCCTTGACGTGGACGCGGTACTCGGCGTTCGCCTTCCAGTCGTCGGCGAAGGTGATGGTGGTGCCTTCGCGCGAGCCCTTGACGACCTGCTCGCCGACCTTCTTCGCGTCGGCGCCGTTGTTCTGCAGGTAGACGGTGACCGTCGCCGGGATGCCGGCGGGGTCCACGTCGGTGACCGTGATGACGCCCTTGTCGCCATCGCACTTCGCCTCGGCGGAGAACTCGCTGATGTTGCAGGCGAGCGCGTTGCCGGCGGTGCCGAGCGCGAGCGCGGCCGAGGCGGAGACGACACCGAGGACGCGCACGGCACGTGCGCGGCGGGATACGGACAGAACTGCCACGTTTGTCCTTTACAGGATTGCGAATGCGGGGGGCTGAGGCAGTGCTGACTGGGCATCAGCACTACCGTGAGGCTCTCAGGTCTATAAGCGCCGCATAAGTAGTGTCAACGCATATGCAGCCTGCAAGCACTTGCTTTGCCTTCTTATTAACCGCCGAGACGTTTCAACGCCTCGGGCGCCTCCTCGATCCGCTCCACCAGCGCGATCCGCGCCTCCATCGAGCGCCCCCCGGCCAGCGACCGCAGCAGCGGCCACGCCGGCAGCTTCTCCGTCCAGTGCACTCGGTTCACCAGCACCATCGGCGTGGGTTCGCCGCGCGACTCGTAGTAGTTGGGCGTGGCGTTGTCGAAGATCTCCTGGACGGTCCCGGCGGCTCCCGGCAGGAACACCACGCCCGCGTTCGACCGGGCCAGCAGGCCGTCCTCGCGGGTGGCGTTGGCGAAGTACTTGGCGATGTGGGAGGCGAAGGCGTTCGGCGGCTCATGGCCGTAGAACCAGGTCGGGATGCCGACCGAACGGCCGCCCTGGGGCCAGCGAGCGCGTATCTCGAAGGCGGCGGCGGCCCACTGGGTGATGGACGGGGTGAAGTGCGGTGCCTTGCCGAGGAGTTCCAGCGACTCGGCGAGCATCGTGTCGTCGAAGGGGGCGGCGTAGGCGCCGAGGTTCGCCGCCTCCATGGCGCCCGGGCCGCCGCCGGTCGCGATCGTGAAGCCGGCCCGGGCCAGCTCCCGGCCGAGCCGTGCGGCGCCCGCGTACTCCTCGGTGCCGCGGGCCATCGCGTGACCGCCCATGACGCCCACGACCCGGGCGCCGGACAGGAGTTCGTCGAGCGCGTCCGAGACGGAGTCGTCGTGGATCGAGCGCAGCATCGACGCGTGGATGTCGCGGTCCGCCTTCGTGCGCTGGAACCAGGCATAGGCGAGGGCGTCGGGCGTGGCCTCGTAGCCGTCGGCCAGCGACGCGAAGAGTTCCTCCGGGGAGTAGACCAGGCCGCGGTACGGGTCGAACGGCAGACCCGGGACCGGGGGGAAGACGAGGGCGCCGTCGCCGCGGACCTTCGCGGCCGCGTCCTCGCGCATCGCGCAGCCGAGGAAGACCGCGCCCGCCGTGTCGTGGGTGAGCAGTTCGCGCGTACGGTCCGTCAGATCGATGGCTTGGACGCGGTGTCCGGCGAGGGTGCCGCGTGCCGAGACGGTCGCGTCGAACTCCTCGAGGCTCTCTATCTCACGGTCGTCGTGGTGGGCCGCATGGGCGGGCATCGTCTGCACGCGCCCATGCTGGCACAGCCGCCGTCAGCCCTGGACGGCCGCCGGGTCCATCCACACGACCTCGAAGGTGTGGCCGTCCACGTCGTCGAAGGCGCGGTCGTACATGAAGCCGTGGTCCTGGGTCTCGCCCGAGACGGAACCGCCCGCCGCGACCGCCTTCTCGACCAGCTCGTCGACCTTCTCGCGGCTCTCGGCGCTCAGCGCGATCAGCACCTCGCTGGTCTTCGTCGAGTCCGCGATCTCCTTCTTGGTGAACTGGAGGTACTTCTCCCTGGTGTGCACCATGACCACGATGGTGTCGCTGATCACGACCGAGGCGGTCGTGTCGTCGCTGAACTGCTCGTTGATCGTGAAGCCCAGCTCCGTGAAGAACTTCTTCGAGGCGCCGAGATCGCCGGTGCACAGGTTCACGAAGATCATCTGCTGGTACATGCGAGGTCTCTCCCATCACGTCCGTGTCGTTACGCGGGATAGACCGGGGGCCGGACCGGAACTCATCGCCGCACGGAGACTTTCTCCGCACGAGTTTTCCGGCGGGAGCCGCGGCCTCAGCGCGCCAGGGGCAGCGCCGCCAGTTCCGCCACCGTCAGGGTGAGGGGACCGAACAGGGCGAGCAGGGCGCCCGCGCGCAGGGCGGCGGCGCCGCGCAGCATCGTGGCGGGGGCGCCGAGCCGCAGCAGCGCGGCGGTGGTCCCGGCTCGGGCCTGACGGGCTTCGACGGCGGCCGTCAGGAGCGTCGCCGTGGTGCAGCCGGTCACCAGGACCACCCCGAGGGTGGTGAGCGGACCGAGCGCGAGTCCGTCCGGGGCGTGCAGCAGAGCCATGGCCCACGCGGCGGACAGGACCGCGCAGACGACGCCCAGGGGCCGCCCGATGCGGACGGACTCCGCCATGAGGATGCGGCCGGCCAGGAGCCGCCGGGCGCCGGGGCGGGCCGACTGGAGCAGCCGTCCGCACAGATGCGTCAGGCCCGGACCGGCCAGGGCCAGGCCGACGACGGCCAGCGCCCAGCCCGCCATCACGCCGGGGGAGGCGCCGGAGAAGGACAGGTCGGGGGGCGAGGGCGCGGTGCGGCTCGTGTAGCTCTCCACCGCGAGGCCCGCGGCCAGCACCGTGATGCCCCAGGGCAGACCGGAGGGGGCGGCGGTGGTGTCCGGCAGGGCCGCGTCGGGGGCGGTGAGGCCGTCGGGGGCGTCGAGGGTCGCGTGGTGCGGGCCCGGGTGCCTTGCCAGAGCTCCGGCGGGGCTGATGGCGCCTGCCGCGTCCGGCTCCGCCGCGCGCGGGCTGAGCCACTGGGCGGGATCGCCGGCCGGGGCGCTCGCGGCCGCTGCGGCCGAAGGGGGGGCCGCGGGGAGCCGGGCCGGGCCCCCGGCGTCCGTCTGCGGGCCGGCCGGCTCAGCCGGTCCGGCGAGCGTGTGGCCCGGCACCCGGGCCGGAGGGGCCGCGACCGCGCTCACCGACGCGCCGGGACCCGCGACCGCCGCCGAGGCCGGCTCGCTCGTCCGGGCCGCGGGCGGGCCGCTCTTCGCGGCGGGCTCGGCGGCGTGGCCGCCCGTGGGCCGGACGATCTGCCGACCGAACCGGCCGTACGCCCCGAACGTCTCACGGGTGCTGGTGCGCCGGTACGCGCCGAACCGGCCGTACGTCCGGGCCGCCCGGGTCCCGGTGGGCCCCGCCTCGCGCGGCCGCAGGGCCAGTGCCACCGCCACCGACGTGCCGACGGGCACGAGCGACAGCAGGGTCAGAGCTGCCGGGAGCGGCAGGGGCAGGCCCGCGGCGAGGGACTCGGCGGCGGCGCCGTCGAAGGGCATGCCCGTCAGGTCGCCCCGCAGGTGCAGGAAGACGAGCAGGGCCAGCATCGAGCCGAGCGTGCAGGACAGGGCCGTCGTCGTCGCCGAGACGGCCATCATGCGCACCGGGCCGAGGCCGATCGCCGAGAGAGCGGCGCGGGGCTTGGTGGCGGGGTCGGTACGGGCGACCGCGACCGCGAAGTACACCGTGGCGGCCGTCGGGGCCGCGCACCAGACCAGTCGCAGCGCGGCGGAACCGGGGGCGCCGGGGTGCCCCAGCGCGTAGCCGAGGGCACAGAGCAGCAGGAAGCCCGTGCCCGCCGAGGCGGCCGCCACCAGGAGACGGCGCAGCTGGACGGCGGGGTGGGCGCCGCGGGTCAGACGGAGAGCGAGCACGCCGCCCGGCCTTCCGGCTCGTTGGTCTCGGCGACCGGCGGGAGGTGCACCGTCTGCACGCGCCGCCCGTCGAGCAGGGACACCGTGCGGTCGGCGAGGGCCGCGGTCTCCGCGTCGTGGGTGGCCAGGACGACGGTGATGCGGTGGGAGCGGGCCGCGGTGGTGAGGGTGCGCAGCACATGAGCGCGGTCCGCGCGGTGCAGGGGAGCCGTGGGCTCGTCGGCGAACAGCACCGAGGGCGCGGGGGCCAGCGCGCGGGCGATGCAGACCCGCTGCCGCTGGGCCTGCACCAGCTGGTGGGGTCGTTTGCGGGCGCTGTCGCCGACGTCCAGGCGCTCCAGCCACTCCAGGGCCACGGTCTTGGCGCGGCGCCGGCTGGTGCCGCGCAGCATCAGCGGAAGGGCGGTGTTCTCCCAGGCGTTGAGCTCCGGGACCAGGGAGGGGGCCGGGTCGATCCAGCCGAAGCGGTCGCGGCGCAGCCGTTCGCGGGTGAGGGGGCCCATGGTGTGCACGGGCACGCTGTTGAACCAGACCTCGCCGCGCCGGACGGGCACCAGGCCGGACAGGCACCGCAGCAGGGTGGTCTTGCCGCTGCCGCGCGGGCCGCTCAGGGCGAGGATCTCGCCCTCGCGCACGCCGAGCGAGACGCCGCAGAGCGCGGGCGAGCCGTCGTCGTGCTGGAAGTGCAGGGCGCGTGCCCAGAGCACGTCGTTGTCCGGCGGGGCCTCCATGCGCGTACACCTCGGTTCAGATCCGTAGTTCCCGTGCCATCCCCCGTGCGGGGGAACGAAGGCAGGGCCGATCGGTCACTGGGCACGCTAGGCAGAAGGCGGCGGGTCGCCGGACAGCACGCGGCCCCGGGCCGCCGTTTCTCACTCGAACGGGCGGCACCGGGGCCGGTGTTGATCATCCAGGCAGACGATCGGAGCGACGGGCGTCAGAGCTTCGTCCACGCCTCCGTGAGGGTGGCGCGCAGGATCTGCTCGATCTCGTCGAACGTCGACTGGTCGGAGATCAGCGGCGGGGCGAGCTGGACGACCGGGTCGCCGCGGTCGTCGGCGCGGCAGTACAGGCCGTTGTCGTACAGCGCCTTGGACAGGAAGCCGTACAGGACGCGCTCGGTCTCCTCCTCGTCGAAGGACTCCTTGGTGTGCTTGTCCTTCACGAGCTCGATGCCGTAGAAGAACCCGTTGCCGCGGACGTCGCCGACGATCGGCAGGTCGTGGAGCTTCTCCAGGGTGGAGCGGAAGGCGCCCTCGTTGTCCAGGACGTGCTGGTTGAGGTTCTCGCGCTCGAACAGGTCGAGGTTGGCCAGGCCCACGGCCGCGGAGACCGGGTGGCCGCCGAAGGTGTAGCCGTGCAGGAAGGTGTTGTCGCCCTTGTAGAACGGCTCGGCCAGGCGGTCCGAGATGATGCACGCGCCGATCGGGGAGTAGCCCGAGGTCATGCCCTTGGCGCAGGTGATCATGTCCGGCACGTAGTCGAACTTGTCGCAGGCGAAGTACGTGCCCAGACGGCCGAAGGCGCAGATGACCTCGTCCGAGACGAGCAGCACGTCGTACTGGTCGCAGATCTCGCGCACCCGCTGGAAGTAGCCGGGCGGGGGCGGGAAGCAGCCGCCCGCGTTCTGCACCGGCTCCAGGAAGACCGCGGCGACGGTGTCGGGGCCCTCGAAGAGGATCTGCTGCTCGATCTGGTCGGCGGCCCAGCGGCCGTAGGCCTCGGGGTCGTCGCCGTGGATCGGGGCCCGGTAGATGTTGGTGTTCGGGACCTTGTGGGCACCCGGCACCAGCGGCTCGAAGGGGGCCTTCAGGGCCGGCAGGCCGGTGATGGACAGGGCGCCCTGCGGGGTGCCGTGGTAGGCGACCGCGCGGGAGATGACCTTGTGCTTGGTGGGCTTGCCGACCAGCTTGAAGTACTGCTTGGCGAGCTTCCAGGCGGTCTCCACCGCCTCACCGCCGCCGGTGGTGAAGAAGACCTTGTTGAGGTCGCCCGGCGCGTGCCCGGCGAGGCGCTCGGCCAGCTCGACGGCCTTGGGGTGGGCGTAGGACCACACCGGGAAGAACGCGAGCTCCTGCGCCTGCTTGAAGGCGGTCTCGGCGAGCTCGACCCTGCCGTGCCCGGCCTGCACCACGAAGAGGCCGGCGAGGCCGTCCAGGTAGCGCTTGCCCTTGTCGTCGTAGATGTACGTGCCCTCGCCCCGGACGATGGTGGGGACGGGGGCCTTCTCGTACGACGACATGCGCGTGAAGTGCATCCACAGGTGGTCGTACGCGGACTGGGAGAGGTCCTTGCTCACGGCTATCGGGTCCTCACGGTTATCGGGTTCCCCACATGTAGGTCTGCTTCTTGAGCTTGAGGTAGACGAAGCTCTCGGTGGAGCGCACTCCGGGCACGGCCCGGATGCGTTTGTTGATGACGTCGAGGAGGTGGTCGTCGTCCTCGCAGACGATCTCCACCATCAGGTCGAAGGAGCCCGCCGTCATCACCACGTACTCGCATTCGGACATGGCCGACAGCGCGTCCGCGACCGACTCCACGTCGCCCTCGACGTTGACGCCGACCATCGCCTGTCTGCGGAAGCCCACGGTGAGCGGGTCCGTGACGGCGACGATCTGCATCACGCCCTGGTCGAGCAGTTTCTGGACGCGCTGGCGCACGGCCGCCTCCGACAGGCCCACGGCCTTGCCGATGGCGGCGTACGGCCGGCGGCCGTCCTCCTGGAGCTGCTCGATGATGGCGAGGGACACGGCGTCCAGCTGCGGCGAGCTGCCGTTCCTGGACTCGCGGGAGGGCTCGCGGGACTCCCGCGAGCCCTTCTGATCTGCGCTTCGACTGGCCACGAGGTCACTGTGCACGAGGTCTCGACACTTCCGCAAGCCTGGATCGATGAAATTCGTTGTTTCAGTCCTCTACTCCTGCGGATTCCGCACGATCGAAGGGAGTGGGGGTGTTGAAAACGTGGGTCGGCCGACTAGGGTGGGTGTCTCAAGTACTGGACATCCGAACTGGAGGGCCGGCAGTGAGCACCGAGCTGCGTCGTCTGCGCAACTACATCGGCGGTGAGTTCAAGGACGCCGCCGACGGACGGACCACCGAGGTGGTCAATCCCGCGACGAGCGAGGCGTACGCGACCGCTCCGCTGTCCGGGCAGGCGGACGTGGACGCCGCGATGGCGGCGGCCGCCGAGGCCTTCCCCGGCTGGCGCGACACCACGCCCGCCGAGCGCCAGAAGGCCCTGCTGAAGATCGCGGACGCCTTCGAGGAGCGCGCCGAGGAGCTGATCGCGGCCGAGGTGGAGAACACGGGCAAGCCCATCGGGCTGACCCGCTCCGAGGAGATCCCGCCGATGGTCGACCAGATCCGCTTCTTCGCGGGCGCGGCGCGGATGCTCGAGGGCCGCTCGGCCGGTGAGTACATGGAGGGCCTGACCTCCATCGTGCGCCGCGAGCCGGTCGGTGTCTGCGCGCAGGTCGCGCCGTGGAACTACCCGATGATGATGGCCGTGTGGAAGTTCGCCCCGGCGATCGCGGCGGGCAACACCGTCGTGCTGAAGCCGTCCGACACCACCCCGGCCTCGACGGTCCTCATGGCCGAGATCATCGGCGCGATCGTCCCCAAGGGCGTCTTCAACGTCATCTGCGGCGACCGCGAGACCGGCCGCATGATGGTCGAGCACGACACCCCGGCGATGGCCTCCATCACCGGTTCGGTGCGGGCCGGCATCCAGGTCGCGGAGTCCGCCGCCAAGGACGTCAAGCGGGTCCACCTGGAGCTGGGCGGCAAGGCCCCGGTCGTGGTCTTCGAGGACACCGACATCGCCAAGGCCGTCGAGGACATCTCGGTCGCCGGCTACTTCAACGCCGGCCAGGACTGCACGGCCGCCACCCGCGTGCTGGTGCACGAGTCCATCCACGACGAGTTCGTCTCCGCGCTGGCGAAGGCCGCCTCCGAGACGAAGACCGGGCAGCCGGACGACGAGGACGTGCTGTTCGGCCCGCTCAACAACCCCAACCAGCTCAAGCAGGTCGAGGGCTTCATCGAGCGGCTGCCCGCGCACGCGCGCGTGGAGGCCGGCGGCAAGCGGGTCGGCGACACGGGCTACTTCTACGCGCCGACGGTCGTCTCGGGCCTGAAGCAGACCGACGAGATCATCCAGAAGGAGGTCTTCGGCCCGGTCATCACCGTGCAGTCCTTCTCCGACGAGGAGCAGGCCGTGGAGTGGGCCAACGGCGTCGAGTACGCGCTGGCCTCCTCCGTGTGGACCAAGGACCACGGCCGCGCCATGCGGATGTCCAAGAAGCTCGACTTCGGCTGTGTGTGGATCAACACGCACATCCCGCTGGTCGCCGAGATGCCGCACGGTGGCTTCAAGAAGTCCGGCTACGGCAAGGACCTCTCGGGCTACGGCTTCGACGACTACACGCGCATCAAGCACGTGATGACGTCGCTGGACGCGTAAGCGGGTCGGACACGACCGAGCGGCCCCGGACGGCTCGTTCCGTCCGGGGCCGCGGCGTACTCAGGTGCCGTTGGCGCTGGACGGGCCGAAGAACTCGATCTCCGCGATGGCGACCTGCTTCTTCGCCGAGGTGCCGTAGGCGGAGTCGATGGTGAAGCGGACGGCGGTGACCTCCCCGACGCGGAAGGCGCGCCGCTGCGGGCCCGCTCCCTGGTCGAGGGTCAGACTTCGGGTCGTGGTCCGGCCGTCCTTGCCGGTGATGGTGGCCGTCAACCGGTGCGGCAGCGCCGACTTCGCAAGCTCGTCGGCGCGTGTGGACGTGCCCGGGGTGATGACGAGGTCCAGCAGCCGGGTGGGCTGGTCGAAGCGGGCCTCGATGTACTGGCCCCGGCCCGTCTCGGACACGCCCGGGCCCCACCAGCTGTCGTTGATCTTGTCGAAGGCCAGCTCCGGCTTGTGGCCGGGGTAGGAGCGCGAGGCGCTGTAGCGGTCCGGTGAGACCGGGGCGCGCTTGGCGAAGTGGTCGCGGGTGGCCTGGATGCCCTGCGGGATGTTGACCGCCAGGGCGATCAGCAGGGCCAGGACGAGCGCGATGCCCAGCCAGGACAGGACCCGGTCGAAGGTGCGGCGCAGCCGGGGGCGGTCGCCCGCCCAGGGTGTCTCCCGGGAGCCGAACGGGCCGAGCCGCCGCCACCAGGGGAGCCGGGCCGGGGCCGGCCCGTCACCGGCCATGGGCATCGCACACCGCGCGCAGAAGTGCCGCTCGGGGCGGTTGCGCGTGGCACACCAGGGGCAGGGCGTGCCGCCGTCGACGCCGTGCTCCTCGCCGGGGGCCCGGACGGAATCGGGGCGCTGGGGGGTGGGACGGCCGGGCAGGACAGGGGCGACCGAGGGCTCGGCGGCGGGGCGCGGTTCGGCGTCGGTGACCGGGACGAGGAGCCGTCGGGCCCGGGTGTGGATGCCCTGGGTGGTGGAGGGGTCCGGGTCCTGGGAAGCCGGGGGAACGGGCCGGGTGGGGGCGGTGCCGTCCGGGGCCGGAGGGGCGGTGGCGGGCGGGCGGCTCGGATCGCCGGCGGGTGTGTCGTGGTGGCCCACGGGGTGGGAGGGGGTGGTGCCGGGCTCGGGTCGCTGTGCGTCCCGGGCGCCGGCGGCCGCTTCTTCCGGGGCGGTGTCGGTGGCGGGGGCGGCGGGGGTTCGCGTGGCGGTCGCGGCATGCGGTGCGCTGCCGGTGCCGACGTGCTCCCGGGTTGTGAGGGGAAGGCCCGTACCTCCGTCCGGGCGGGTGAAGGCGTTCCACCCGGGGTTGGCGTCGCCGGGGGCGGCTGTGGCAGCCGGCCCGGACGGGGGCGGCGTGGTGGATGCCCCTCCTGCCTCGCTGCCGGGGGCAGCGGACGAGCGGCCGGTTGCGGTGCTTCTGGCGGCATGGGTCGTGCTGGCGGGCGGGGCGCTGCCGGTGGCGCCGGGTGCGCCGGCGGATGCGGCGCCGGAGGCACTGGACGTGCTGCGGGGCGGGGCGCTGTCGGAGGCACCGGAAGATCCGGCTGTTCCGGGGTTCCTCGCGGCGCCGGACGAGTCGGCCGTCGCGGTGTTTGCGGGGGCACCGTACGAGCCGGCCCCGGCGGCGCTTCCGCCGGCGTCGGACGGGCTGCCGGTCGTCGTGCTTCTCGCGGCCCCGTCCGTCCAGCTCAGTACGGACCCGCACGCGTCGCAGAACGACTGGCCCGGTTGCGCGCGGGTGCCGCAGTCGGCGCAGTTCTGGGGGGTCGTCATGGGTGCGGGGTCCTCTCGGGGGTGGCGGTCACCTGGACGGTGCAGGGCATGTGGGCGGGGCGGGCGGCGGACACGAGGGTGTCCAGGCGGTGCCGGTCCGCGGGGGTCGGGGCGGGCAGGCGCAGATGGACGTGGAGGCGGGGGCGCGGGTCGCCGGGGAACGGGCCCAGCGGGCGGGCGTTCCACGACGCGCCGCCGCTCTCCGTGATCTCGGGCTCCACGCCGAACGCCAGCCGGACCGCCTCGGACAGCCCCCGCCGGGTGCCGCGGATGCGGTGCAGATAAGCGGCGGCGGCCACCGCGGCCCGCAGCAGGGGCTCGGGTTCGTCGCCCTCCGTCTCCGCACCGACCCAGCTCCCCAGCCACTGGGCGAAGTCGAGCGGCGCGAGGGACGGACGGAAGTAGGTGTCGAGACAGTCCAGCACGCTCAGGATCGGGGCGAGGACGTCGTCGAGCCCGCCCACGAACCGCTGGGCCAGGTCGTCGTCGGCGAACACGGCCGGCAGCATCACACCGATCGGCGCGGAGGATCCGAGGCCGTCGACGGAGCCCCTCATACGCCGCCCCCCTTCAGCGACGGGCCCATCAGGATCCGTCTCCGATCACCCGGACGCGGTGGTCGAAGGAGAACACCAGCGACGGCGCCGACAGGTCGATCCGGTCCGTCGGCTCGCCGCGTTTGCCGCTGAGCGGGTCGGCGGGGTGCAGGATCACCTCGTCGACGAGTTCGACCCCCGGCACGCGCTGGAGCACCGCGAACACCTCCCCCGACTGGACGGGCCGCCCGAACGGCCAGCCCCTGCCGTCGGCACCGCCGGTCAGCGGATCGAGGTGCCGGTACAGGGCGTCGTGCGCCTGCCGGCGCACCCGGTCGGTGTCGACACCCCGGAAGGCGTGCACCGTCGCCACGACCGTGACGCCCTGGTAGTACGGCGGACCCACCGCCAACCGGGTCCCGATCAGGCGCCGTTCGTCCAGGTGCCGGGTGATGCGGTCCAGCAGGGCGTCCCCGGGCACCAGTTGCTCGAAGCGCAGCCGGCCGCCCGGGTCCGGTACGGCCTGCGGCACCACCAGCACCCGTACCGCGTAGGCGCCGTGCTCACCCTCCTCGCCCTCCAGGCACGTGATGCGCGCGGTCTCCGGGGCGGCGCGGCGGGCCAGTTCCTCGTAGTCGCGCAGGGTCACGGCCCGCTCCTGGGCGCGCAGCGTGATCGGGGCCCGGACCTTCGCCTCCTCGACCGTCTCCCCGTCCACACCGCCGCGCGCGGCCTCGCGGTTGACGACCTCGGAGACGTACGGGATGGAGGTGCGCAGGATCCGCACGGCGCCGCGTGCCACGTTGCCCGCGCGGCCACCGCCCGTGCGGTAGCGGCGGGCCCGCACGGGGGAGCCCTTGGGGGCGACCGCCCCGTACTGCCGCAGCGAGCCGTCGGGTTCGCGCACGGCCGGGCCGAAGGCGATCTCGCCGGTCGTGGCGTCGAGCGTGACGTGCCGGTCCTCGGGTCCGGAGGACGCGAAGTTCGGTACGACCCGCCAGTCCGCCCAGCCGTCGTGCTCGGCGGTCTGCAACAGCACCGGCGGGTCGTCCCCGACGACCGGCGCGTGCGCCAGCCGCAGCCGTTGCCCCGGCAGCCCGGTGGACTCGCCGAGTGCCTCGCCGCGAACGGTCTCCGCGTGAACGGCCCCGGTGGTGCCGCCGATCGTGAACGCCTCGGCGGCCCGCACGGTGGGTGACGTGGTGTAGAAGGGCTGGCCCGGCAGGGGGTCGGTGACCCGGCAGCGCAGCCAGCCCGCCTCCTGGCCGGCGTTGCGGGACAGCACGTGGCCACCGGGGACGTGCAGGACGACCTCGCCCGGCCGGTTGAGGCCGCCGGTGCCGTCCCGGTCCACCTCGCAGGGCTGCCAGCCGTCCGCGGTCCACGCCTCCCACACCAGCGGCGGCTGCCGCGGGTCCACGCCGACGCCGTCCACCCGGCTGTCCAGGTCGAGGGCGACCGCGCAGTGCGGCACCGCCGCCGTCAGGCCGAGCACCATGGCGTCACCAGGGCCGGGCGACTCGGCGAAGCACAGGACGTCCTTGCCGTCCTCGGCGAGGTCGTGCGTCCGGTCGGCCACCGGCTCGCCCCGGTGCTGCACCAGCAGATGACGCAACGCGCTGGGGACCACCGTCAGTTCGCGCTCGGTCGCGAAGACGACCGCCTCCTCGCTCTCGGTGCGCAGCGTGGCGACCTCCGTGCCGACCGGCACCCGCACCGCCTCCTCCTGCGGCGCCGACAGCCAGAACGTCATGTCGGTGCGGGCCGCGGACGGCGGGAACAGGGTGATCCCGACGAGGTCCAGGAACGCCAGGTGGTTCTTCTCCGGCACCCGGTTCAGCCGGTAGACGATCTGGTCGGCCATGTGGGCGACCGTCTCGACGAGCGTGACGCCGGGGTCGGAGACGTTGTGGTCGGTCCACTCCGGGGCGCGCTGCTGGATGTAGCGCTTGGCGTCGTCGACGAACTGCTGGAAACGGCGGTCGTCGAGGTTGGGCGAGGGCAGGGCCATCAGCGGTCGCTTTCGGGGGCGGCGCCCGCGCCGGGGGCGTCGGGCTCCTCGTGGGACGGAATGACGTAGAACGGGAAGACCAGGCTGCGCGGGTTGTTGGTGCCGCGGATCGAGTAGCGGACGTCGATGTAGAGGACGCTCTGGTCTCCGCCGGCGGTGACCTCGACGTCGTCGACCTCGATGCGCGGCTCCCAGCGGTCCAGGCTGACGTACACCTCGTGCTGGATGCGGCCCGCGGTCTGCTCGTTGACCGGCGCGAACACCAGGTCGTGGATCGCGCAGCCGAAGTCCGGGCGCATCGGTCGTTCGCCCGGCGCGGTCGACAGCACCAGCCGGATCGCCTCCTCGACCTCCCGCTCGCCGCTGACCAGGGCGATCCCGCCGGTCGGCCCGATGCGCAGCGGGAAGGACCAGCCGGAGCCGACGAACTGCTCGGCCATCAGAAGCACACCCTGTCTTTCCTGGTCACCATCACGGTCACGGTCACGGTCACGGTCATGGGATCGGCATCGGGACGGGGATGGTCTTGACGCCGAACACGTTCGATCCGATGAGCGTGGTCGGGGACTTGATCGTCGTGTTGATGAGCGAGTTGATCTGCACGGTGCCCTTGCCGGTGAGGCTGGCGATGCCCGTGGCGTCCAGGTTCAGGGCGCCGAGCGCGTTCACGCTGATCGCCCCGGCGGCCCGCACATTGACCAGACCGCCGCCCTGGATGGTGAGCGGCCCGCCGCTCTTGATGCTGAGACTGCGCCGGGCACTCAGCGAGAGGTCGCCGCCCGCCTCGACCGACACCGAGCGGCTGCCCTTGATGGTCACCGAGCCCTTGCTGTCCACGGTGATCTCGGTCTTCGTCCGGTCCAGGTTGATGGTCAGCTGCTTGTCACCGGAGATCAGCCGGACGCCCTGCTTGCGCAGGCCCGTCTTCTGGCTGAGCAGGTCCATCCGGTTGCCGTCCCGGTCGGAGACGGTGTGCCGGCTCGCCTTCTTGCGGACGGTGTCGTGCAGCGGCACGTCGCCGACGGCAGTGGGCTTGTCCCGCCCGTTGTAGAGCCCGCCGATGACGAACGGATGGTCCAGGGCACCCCGGTCGAACGCGACCAGCACCTCGTCGTTGACGTCCATCGGGAACACCCCGCCGCCGCCCAGACCGCCCAGTTGCACGGTCCGCGTCCAGTCGCTGACGTACGTGTCGTCCAGCCACGGGAACTGCAGCCGCACCCGCCCCTGCTTGAGCGGGTCGTTGACGTCGGTGACGAGGGCGTTGGCCACGCCGGGCAGCCGCGGCGCGGCGGGCGTCCCGCCCGAGGCCAGCCCGAACAGCGAGCGCCACTGCCGTCCGCTGACCGTCACCCACACCTCGTAGTGCCTGCCGTCGCCGAAGTCGTGCCGCACCGAGGTGACGGTGTACTTGCCCTCGAAGGGCACGCCCACGTCCGCCAGCGCGACCGGAACTCCCGGGCGCAGCTTGGGATTTCCGCGCGCCACGACCTCCAGCTCGGCGAACGAGCCGGTGACGTCGTCGGCGAGGGCGTCGGCGGCGAACTTCACCTCGCTCTGCTTGTCGTAGGGCGTGCCCGTCTCCACGAGCGTCGCGGCCTTGAACTTCCCCGCCGCCGCGCCCGGGGTGGTGCCGATGGTGATGCCGGGGTTGCCGCTCGCGGGCGCGGTGGCGGTCAGCTTCTTCTTGGTGGTCACGTCCCACCCGCGCGATTCGACCTTGGCCACCTGGTCGGCGGCGGTGACGGCGGCCCGCAGGCGCAGGATGTCGTGCCCGCCCTGGAGGACGAACGGGCTCTTGTCGCCGTCGGTGTTCGGGGAGGGCGCGCCGGAGGCCGACTTGGGCTTCACGAACTGGAACTTGCCGTCCGCGTCCACCGACATGACCATCTCGTTCTCGTCGGCGAGCCGCGCGAGGAAGTCCCAGTCGGTGACGTTGGACTGGCTGATGAACTCGTACACCGTCTTCGTCGACTCGATCCGCCCGATCGGCACACCGTCCTTGCCGGCGAGCTTGCGGGCGATGTCCGAGGCGCTCTGGTTGCGGTACGCCGCGACCCGGCGCTGGCGCAGCAGACGGTGCCCGAAGTCGTAACCGCGGACCACGGTGTAGCTGCCGGTGCCGTCGTAGTCGGCCTCCAGGCCGGTGACCTCGCCGGTCAGCAGCGGATCGCCGGCGCCCTCGCCGTCGGACACCGGCGTGAACACCACCTCGGTGCCGAAGGTGATGCCCAGCTTGCCGAGCAGCAACCGGTACGGGTCGCGGAACGTCAGCCGGAACGCGGCCGGGACGCCGACCCCCTGGTCGACGTGGCTCTCCACCAGGTCCGGGAGGAACTCGGGCGGCAGCGGGGCCCCGCCGATCTTCACGTCGACGACGCTGACGAAAGCGGACTGCACCATCAGGAACGCACCTCCTCGGCGGCCGGCAGCACGAGTTCGATGCCGGTCGGCAGCCGCGACGGGTCGTCGATGCCGTTGGCCTCGGCGATGGAGCGCCAGGCGGCCGCGTTGCCGTACTCCCGCCAGGCCAGGGACTGCAGGGAATCGCCCGCCACGACCCGGTGTACACGCTGCGCGGTGAGCGCGCCGGAGGTCGGGTTCTGCCCCTTCGTCTTCATCGGGATCTCGTGCAGCTGCACCCGGCAGGTGGCGCGGATGGGCACGCCGGTCGTCGAGAACAGCGTGTAGTCGGCCGCCACGGAGCTCACGTACGCCGTGAACCGGGCCGTCGAGAACGACCCCCACTGGAAGACGACCCAGGGCGGTGACGGCTGCTTGGCGGCGATGCTCTTGGTCGTCACCTCGCAGCAGGCGAGCAGTGAGTCGACCTTCTTCATCACGGAGTTGCTGGTCGGCTCGTCGGAGGAGTCGAGGAAGATCTCGACGGCCATCTCGCGCGGCTCCGCCCCCATGAACTCCGGCAGCGGGCCGACCCGTTCGGTCTGCGCGGGGGTCGTCTTCCACTGGGCGCGGCGGCTCAGGGACAACTGCGCCGGGTTGAAGTCGAAGTCGAACGTCCTGATGATCCCGCCGGGTGTCCTGCTCTTGCCCTTCGGCGGTTCGTGAATGGCGAGCGTGGCGCGGATGAGGCTCTTGCCCGCGCCCCTCTTACTGCCCTTGGCCATGATGTCCCGGTCCTCCCCTGGGCCCGTCCCGTCCGTTCCGTCCGTCCCGTCGACCGCTCAGTCCGTGAACCCGTGGTGGGTGATCTCCAGCACCTCGGTCGCCACGGCCGGGTTGGCCGGATCGAGGGAGGGGCCGGTCCAGCTCACCGGCAGTACGTCGATGAGCCCCCACCGGGCGACCTCCGACCCGTCGGCGCGCAGCGCCGCGATCTGGGCGGTGGGCCGCTTGATGCCCGTCTGCAGCGACGAGATCCACTTGGCGACCTTGGTCGTGTCCGGGGTGAGCGGCCGGGTCAGCCGGATCGTCGAGAACGACACGCGGGTCGGCAGCTGCCAGACGAAGCCGTTGTTGCCGCCCTCCTGGCGCTGCTCGATCTCCACCTGCGAGGACAGCCCTTCGCATCCGTTGAAGTAACCGAGGCTCTCGCCGTCGATGCTGAGGGTGAACCAGATGGTGGAGCCCGGATCCTGGCGGGACATCGCGGGTGGGCCTTTCTGTCGTTCCCGGTCGTTCGTCTCCGGGGTGGGGCTGGATGCGGCTGGGCGCGGCTGGGTGGTGCCGGTCAGTGGCGGGGGTCCCGGAGCCGGCCGATGCGTTCGCGGTCCAGGCGCAGTTCCGCGCGGATCAGGCGGGTGATGCGCCCGATGATGCGGTGCACGAGTTCGTCCAGCTGGAAGTCGGTCAGCTCACGGGGGTCGAAGGCGCCGGCCGGGACTTCCGCGTATGCGGGCGGAGGCGGTCCGGCCGGAGCTGCGCCGGGATGGGACGGGCCGTCGGGGGGTGGCGGGGCCTGGTTGGTGAGGGTGGTGGCGACCGTGGCCGCGGCGGCCGCGGCGAGGGCACCGGTGGCCGAGGGGGGTGCGGTGTGGGGCGCCGGCTTGGGCTTCTTGCGGAAGAGGTGCTGGACGACGGGGAGGGGCGGCTGGGGGCTGGTCGCCTGAGGGGTGGGCTGGGGGGCCGTTGTGCGTGGTGCGGAGGGCTGTGGTGGCGGAGGTGTCGGGTCCGGTGTGGTGCGGGTGGGCCCTGCGGGGAGGCCGCTCGGAGTGGGCAGGGGCGTGGGTACGGGTGCGCCCAAGGGGGAGCGGCGGGGGGCGGGCGAGGTGGCGTGGGGGGTGCGCGAGGGTGAGGGCGAGGGGGGCGTCACGGGGCCCGGGGGCGGCGGAGTCGCGGAGGTGGGCCGTGCGGTGAGGGGAGCGCCGAGACCGAGGCGAGGAGGGCGCGGGGTGGTGGTTCGCTGGACGGGCGGTGTGGCGGTGGGGAATGTGGGCTTCGCGGTTGGGGCGGGCTGGGTGGGTTTCGCAGGACCGGTCGTCACCCGCTGGGTGGTGGGCCCGCTGGGTGCCGGGTCGGGGGCGGGCAGGACGTGTGCGGGGCCGGGGGCCGGGGTGGTGTGACTGGGGGCCGCGGGGGTGTCCTGGGTGTGGGAGGCCGGGGTGGTGCCGGTCGGAGTCGTACGGTTCCGGTCGGCTGGAGCCGGTACGGGCGTGGGCGTCGGGGAGTCGGGGTGAGAAGCCTTGCCGGCAGGGGCCGCAGGGGCCGCAGGGGCCGCAGGGGTGCCGGGCCGGGGTGCGGGGCTGTGCGTCGTAGTGCCGCCGGAGCCGGGGGTGAGCGCCCCGCCGCTGCTGGTGGCCGGGGGGCGTGGCGACGGGCCGGAGTCGGCAGGGCGGCGCTGGACGGTGGGAGCCGGTTGGCTGGAGCCGTCGGCCCCGGTGCGCGCTGCCCTTGTGGGAGGCGTCGGGGTACTCGTCGGATTCCCGAGGGCGGGACGTCGCGGCTCGGCAGGCGCGGAGGACGTGGCGGTGCGATGGGAGGGTGGCTGGGTTGGTGGCGTGAGGCGTCGTGGCCCGGCCGGGGTCGGGGGCGTGCCGGGATCGGAGGGTGGCTGGGTTGGTGGCGTGGGGCGTCGTGGCCCGGCCGGGATCGAGGGTGTGGCGGGGCCGAGGAGCGGCCGGGTTTCTCCCGTGGAGCGTCGTGGCCCGCCTGGGGCTGAGGGTGTGGCCGGACCTCGGAGTTGCTGCGCGGGCGCTCCCGTAGCGGGCCGGGCGTGGTGCGGGTCCGTGTCGATCTCCGGTGCGGTCGCCGTGGGGCGCGGGGCGGCCGGGACGGCAGCGGAGGATGACTCCGCGCCATGCCCGGGTGTGTCTCGTTCGTGGTCGTGTGCCGCATCCCGCCGGACGGCGGTCGTGCGCTGTACCGGAACGTCGGCGGAGTGGGGCACCGGGATGCCGGGCCGCGCTGCGGAGTTGCCCAGGGGCGCGGGCAACGGCCGCTGCTGCACTGGGACGTTACGGGGGCCGGGCGCGCTGGGCGGTGCCGCCGGACGGGGGACGTGCTGGACCGGAACCTGCGAGGAGCTCGGTGCCGCGGGGCCGTCGGCCCGTGCCGCCGAGTCGCTCTCGGGACGGGCGGGCGTGGGCCGCACCGGGGCGGAGTGGGAAACGGGTGGTGCGCCGGGAGATGCCGCCGGGGTGCTGGGCCCCGGTGGCGTACTGCTGCCGGGCGCCCGCACAGCCCTCTGGACCCGCACGCCCTCGGTCGCGCCGGAGTTGCCCGGCCCCCTTACGGGATCGACGGGTCGGCCGCCTGGAGCCGGTGACTCGGGTGGGGTCGGCACCGCAGGGCCGGGAACGTGCGCTCGACCGCTGTCCGTTGCCGTCGGAGCCCCACCCGCCGTGTTGCCGCGGGAGGACCTGACAGCTCCGGGTGCCGTCGGCAGCGTCCGCCGCTGCACCGGAGTCGCCGAGCCCGACGTCCTCGTCAACGACCCGGCCCGGGACGGCTGGTTGGTCGGCACGGGGGTCACCCGGAGTCCGGATGCGGGCGGCGGGGAGGTAGTCGTTTCGGCCGGCGGCAGCGGAGCGGCCGCGTCGGCAGACCCCGCACGGGGCGACGCCGAGCGGGCTCCCTGCGCTGCGGCGGCGGCGCGTTGTGCGGTGGCGGTGGTTCGGGCCGCGGGTGTCGAAGCGGCAGTCCCCTCGCCGTGCCCGGGGTGTGCGACAGGGGAGGCCGGCACAGCCGTAGCGGCTCGGCGGGCTGTGGCGGGAGTGGTCCTGCCCGAGGGTTCGGCAGGGGCTGCCCCCTTCCCAGGGCCGGGGCGCGCCGCAGGGGTGCGTTGTGCTGTCACGGGGGTGAGTCCGGCGGTGGCTGTCGAGCCGCTCGTCCCGGGGCCCGAACGCGTGGAACCGGGAGCGGAGGTGCGCGGCGCGGCGGATGGCGTGCCGGTCGGGGCTGGTACGGGGGCCACCCCGGCCGCCGGGGCACCGTCGCGGCCGGAGCGAGCGGCCGGGGGCCTCACCGCACTCCCCGCAACCGGCGACGGGCTCGCGGACGCGGCGGGCGCGCCACTGCGCGTCCGCCGCGCGACAGGCCCGTCCCCGGGGCCCGGGCCGGCGCCCGGTGCCGCGTCCACCACCGCACCGGAAGCGCCGACACGGGACCTACCGGGCACCCCAGGGCCGACGTCCACCGCAGGGCCCCTGGTCACTGCCTGGCCACGAACGGCCTCAGCGCCACCGACCACTCCAGAACCACCACCGGCCACCGGCCCCCTCGTCACCCCAGGACGCCTGGTAACTCCAGGACCCCTGGTCACCCCCCGGCCACCGGCGACCCCAGAGCCGCCGACCACCCCCGGACCACCAGCGCCCCCAGACCTGTCGGCCACCTCAGATCCGCCGGTCACCCCAGGCCCCCTGGGCGGAAGTGCCCGCAACGGCACCGCCGGTGGCCGCTGCGGCACCGGCTCCGGACCGGCCAACGGCAGTGCTCCCGCGCGGTGTTCGAGGCCGGACACCGGCCGGCCCGCCGCCGGGCGAGGAACGTCACCGAGTACGGCGCTCGACTGCCCGTCCAGGACGGCGTGGGACGCCGTGTCCATGAACGACGGGTTCTGCCACGTCGACAACCGCCCGCCGAATCCCGCGTCCGCGACCCCGGACCGCCGCCCCGGGGCCAGCGCCCGCTGGATCGGCGGCAGCCCCGGCCAGGAGGCGGTGACCACAGGGCGGTCCTCCGCCCGGGTGCCGCTGCCCGGCACGCCCGTACCGGCCTCCGCCCGCCCGTCCGTGCCCGATCGGCCCGACTCGCCCGGACCGGCATCGGACCGCGCCCCGGCCCGACCGTCGAGCGGCACCGCACGGTCGGCCACCTCGCCGTCACCGGAGCCGGCACCGGCCCCCGAACCGAATCCGAAGACGGAGCCAGGGCCCGAGGCATCAGCCCCGATCCCCCGCCCCCACCGTCGTCCCAGGAACCCCACGCCTCAGCCCTCCGCCCCGGCACGCGTCACCAGGGACGCGATCTCGTTGGTGAACCGGCGGCGGTCGTGGTGTTCCAGGTCCAGGATGTCGTCCATGCTCCAGTGGAAGTGGTAGGCCACGTACGCGATCTCCTCGTGCAGCCGGTCGGTCGCGTACGTCACGATTCCCCCAGGCGGCTCCCGCCGAGTTCCACCTCGAAGGACTCCGTGCAGTGCGGGCACCGCACGGCCGCGCGGGTGTGCCCCTCCGCGTTGATCTGCCGGTAGAAGTCCTGCAGGAACGCCAGGTCGGAGGCGAACATGTTCTCCACGATCCCGTCGTGGACCATCGCCAGCGTGCCGAGCCGGGTGATGACCCGGCCCAGCAGGACCACCGACAGGTACGCCGGGTTCTCCTGGACACGGACGTCCCGCAGCGGGACCAGTTCGTCCCGTGCCGTCGACAGGCGCATCACGCCGTCCCGGTGCACGGTGCCCGAGTCGTCGACGTAGCCGCGCGGCAACTGGAAGGGGAACTCGGTGCGCAGGTGGTCCTGGGGGAGGAGCGGGGCCTGCTCGGGGGCGTGGAGGTCCTGGGCCGGCTCCGGCCCGGGCTCCGCACTCCCCGGCGCCTGCGGCGCGGCCCCGCCCGCCCTCGCTGCCGTACGCCGCATTACTCGATGACCAGTTCTTCGAACACGATGGTGACGGTCTCCGTGAGGGCGGCCGCCTCGCCGGCCTTCACCGTGCTCGTGTCGATCTTGCTGCACCAGGCGTTGCGCAGGTTGTACCGCTTCACCGGGTTGTCCTCGAAGTCCATCATGATGATCGAGGCGTTCTTGCGGGCCGTCGCCATCCGGCCGGCGATGGAGTCGTTGATCCACTGCGTGAACGACGCCGACTGGGTCATGCCGCGTACGACGGTGCACTGCCCGTTCTTCTGCACGCCCGGCAGCAGGGCCACCTCGGACCTGCCCTGCGCGGTGTTCTGCTGGTAGGTGATGACGTCCTGTTCGAGGGTGAGGCCGCTGACCTCGGCGAGGTACTCGACCATCACACCGTCGATCTGGAGGCCGAAGTTGTGCGAGGTGAGGGCGTCACCCGGCTGGAGACTCATGTGTGGGATGTCCTTGTGACAGAGATCGTGAGGGGGGTACGGGAAGGCGGGACCAAGGGCCGGGGCGGGCTACTCCTCCAGCTCCCCGTTGCCGCTGGAGAACTGGGCCAGCCGGAAGATCACGAACTCGGCGGGTTTGACCGGGGAGATGCCGATCTCGCAGACGACCCGGCCGACGTCGACCGACTCGGGCGGGTTGGTCTCCTCGTCGCACTTGACGTAGTACGCCTCCTCGGGCCGCTGCCCGAAGAGCGCTCCGCTGCGCCACTCGTTGACCAGGAACGCCGAGATGTTGCGGCGGATCCGCGCCCACAGGTTGTGGTCGTTCGGCTCGAACACCACCCACTGGGTGCCGATCAGGATCGACTCCTCCAGATAGTTGAAGTACCGGCGGATGTTGAGGTAGCGCCAGGCCGGGTCGGAGGAGAGGGTGCGGGCTCCCCAGACGCGGATGCCGCGGCCGGGGAAGGCGCGGATGCAGTTGACGCCGATCGGGTTGAGCAGGTCCTGCTCGCCGCGGGTGATCTGGGTCTCCAGGTCCACCGCACCGCGGACGACCTCGTTGGCCGGCGCCTTGTGCACTCCGCGCTCGGCGTCGCTGCGGGCCCAGATGCCGGCGACGTGGCCGCTCGGAGGCACCAGGCGGGCCTGGCCGGTGGCCGGGTCGAAGGTCTTGATCCAGGGGTAGTACAGGGCCGCGTACTTGGAGTCGTACCCCGCGGTCTCCTGCCGCCAGACGCGGATCTGGCGGGCGTTGAGGCCCGGCGGCGGGTCGATGACGGCGACCCGGTCGCCCATCAGCTCGCAGTGCGCGATCAGCCCGAGCTGGACCGCCTTGACGGCCTCCAGGTCGATCGCGCCGCGCTGGTAGGCGGCCATCAGGTCGGGCACCGCGACCATGGAGATCTCGTCGACGGCCTCCAGACCGCCGAAGCCCGTCCGGTCGGCGGAGTCACCGAGGTACTGGGCCGGGCCCGGCTGCGCGGTGCCGGCCGGCTCGGCGGGGGCGGCGGCGGGCGCGGGAGCCGGTGCCGCCAGGGTCACCGTCTGGTTGTCCGGGCGGGCCAGCTGCGCGGCCGGCGCGGCCTCCGTGACGGCGATGAGCTTGGAGCGCTCCTTGACCTGTGTGACGACGTAGTTGCGGCCGCCCTTCTTGGCGGTCACGTCGAACGTCTCAACCGGCTTGCCGTCGTCCTTGACGATCAGCCGGAACCGCTCGGCGGGGCCCTCGCCCTCGGGGTCGGCGACCTCGACGCTCAATTCGCCCTGCGCCACGGCGGTGACGGTGAACGTGCCGAGCCGCGTCGGCTCGCCCGCGGGCAGCGCGGCCGGGGCGTTCGAGCGCCCGGCGACGGCCGCGGGGCCCTGACCGGCCTCGACGGGAGCACCCTCGGGGGAGCCGCCCACGCGGACGACGTACGCGGCGGAACCGCCGTTGTTGAAGAAGCCGTAGACGGAGTGCGCGAGGTAGTACCCGTCGGTGAACTCACCGAAGGCCGCCACGTACTGCGTCCAGTTGGTCACCAGCGTCGGCTCGTTCAGGGGACCGGTCGGCGCGAGCCCCACGAAGGCCGCCACGGACGTCCCCACCCCCTCGATCGGGCGCGAGCCGCTGGCCACCTCCTCGACGTAGACGCCGGGCGACAGGTAGGACGGCATGCTCTGCTCTCCTCGGGGTACGAGACACGAACACCTCCCACCCTCGCGCGCGCCCGACCGCGGATGAAACGTCCTCCGGTGCCGGAGCGGGGGCAACGCCGTTGCCCGCGAGGGCAGCACCGGCGACACCCCCGGCCCGTTCTGCCCCCGGATCTGCCCTCCCGGCCCTCCCGTGACGCGGCGACGGCCGGTACAGCTGACGGGTCAGCCGTCGATCACCGAGGGGAACGCCGTGCACGCACACGGAACACGGGGCGGGCGGGCCGCCGACCGGGACGACCGCCGTGCGGACGCATCCGGCGCGCCGGCCCACCGCATGCTGGCCCTGCAGCGCATGGCCGGCAACGCGGCCGTCGCCCGTGCCGTCGAGGAGGAGCGCCACGAGCACGACGGAAACTGCGGGCACACCCCCTCCGTGCAGCGCCGCGCCCTGGTGCACGACGTGCTGAACAGCCCGGGGCAGGGCATGGACGCCGGGCTGCGGACCGAGATGGAGGCCCGGTTCGGCGGTGCCGACTTCAGCGGCGTACGCGTGCACAAGGGGCCCCTCGCCCAGGAGTCGGCGGCCGAACTGGGCGCGAAGGCGTACACCTCCGGCGCCCACATCGTCGAGGGCGCGCCGCTGACGAAGGAGGACTGGGCGCACGAACTCACCCACTACCAGGACCAGATGACGGGACCCGTCCCCGGCACGGACAACGGCGCCGGGGTGCGGGTCTCCCGGGAGGACGACTCGGGTGAACGGCACGCCGTGGACAACGCCCGGCGGGTGATGAACGGGCCGGTGCCGGCCGTGCAGCGGACGCCGGACGAGAGCACCGCCAGGCCGGCCGGCGCGGTACCGGAGACGGGGACCGTGCAGCGTACGGTGTGGACCTTCGACCAGGGCGCCAGCGTCCAGGACGAACGCGAACGACCCCACTACCGGTGGCGCGGCGACGACGGCGCCCTCAAGTCCTCCGGCGACCTGGGCCTCGACCCCGCACGTAAGCCCCGGCCCGGCGACCGCTACGACGACGAGACCCGGCAGCTCCACAGCAGCGAGAACGTCGCGTTCTCCACCGAGGGCCGCATCCCGGAGCGGGACCTGGCCCGCGTCACCACCCGGACCAGGCGCGCGGTCGCCGAGGCCAAGCACCGCATCGCCTCGGCGCTCCAGCTGCTGAAGTCGGCCGACGGCGCCCCCGGGGGTCCGCTGCTGGCCGCCCTCCACTCGGGCTTCCCCCTGTTCCGGACGGTGCCGGCCCAGCAGCTGGGGGCGTTCCTGCCGCACATCACCGAGGTCGTCCAGCGCATCCAGGCCGGTCTGAACGCGCAGGGCGCACAGATCGCCCTGGTCGGCAGCGGGGTGCCCGGAGTGCCAGGCAACGCCACCGCCTGGGTCGACGGGAACCTGTCCGAGAACCTGGCGGGTCTGTTCAACCTCGGCCATCAGAAGACCAGTGAGGAACTGCCGCCGATGATGGAGCGCTCCGGTCCCCTCCACCTCCTGGAGCGCGGCCAGAACGCCTGGTACATCGTCCACGAGGCCACTCACCGGTTCGCCGGAACCCTCGACTTCCAGTACAGCCCGTACTTCGAGGAGGTGAAGGAGGACGACTTCCTGGCCGCGGCGGACCCGGAGACGGCGGCGGCGATGGAGCCCTCGACGCTCGACCGGCGCAAGGTGCGCGACCCTCAGGAGTTCACCGGCAAGGACGAGCAGACGTTCCGGCCCAAGCAGGCCAACTGGTACGCCCTGGGCCGGCGCGCCCTCATGAACGCCGACTCCTACGCCCAGTTCATCCTGACGGCCACCGGGGCGCAGACCCCCCGGACCTGACGGCCCAGCGGGGTGGCCCGTTCGGTCACGTCATCCTGCCCTCAGGCTTCCTGACGTGCCGTCGGCCCCGGGCTAGCGTCGCGACAGTGAGCCTGTGGACTTCCCTGGAACCCGCGTCCGCGACCGTCGACCCGGGCAGCGTGACGCGCGTCCGGCTGCGCCTGCGCAACACCGGCGACGTCGTCGACGAGTACCGCTTCGAGCCGGTCGGGCCCGTCGCCCCCTGGACGACGGTCGAACCGGCGGCCGTGCGCCTCTACCCCGGCACGACCGGGACGGTGGAGCTGACGTTCGCGCCGCCCCGGACGCCCGACGCCACGGCGGGGCCCAACCCCTACGCGGTGCGCATCACGCCGACCGAACACCCCGAGGCGACGACCGTCCCCGAGGGGAACCTGACCATCACCCCGTTCACCGAGGTGCGGGCGGAGCTGGTGCCGCCCACCGTCAAGGGACGCCTGCGGGGACGGCCCCGGCTCGCGGTCGACAACGTGGGCAACACCCGGCTCACCGCGTCCCTCGGCGGGAGCGACAACGGCGACGAGCTGTCGTACGACCTCCACCCGGGCAACGTGCAGATCGAGCCCGGCCGGGCCGCCTTCGTCAAAGCCACGCTCAAGCCGAAGAACATCATCTGGTTCGGCTCCAAGGAGCAGCGGCCCTACACCCTCACGGTGCAGCGCTCGGGCGCCGAACCGCTGCCCGTGGAGGGGACGTTCATCCAGCGCGGGTTCCTTCCGCGCTGGCTGGCGACCTGCTTCGGGATCCTGTTCGCCCTCGCGTTCACCTTCCTCATGCTGTGGATCACCTACAAGCCGGCGGTCGTCTCCAAGGCCAATCCGGGCCGGGCCGTCGAGGCGGGCAGCACCCTCGCGCCGTCGCCGAGCCCCACCCCGGCCCTCACCTCGGCCCCGCCGCCACCGTCACCGACCCCGCAGCAGCCGGAGGACGGCGACGGCCAGGGCGCCGGAGGAGGCGGTGGCGCAGGCGCTCCCGAGCAGACCAAGAAGCCCCCCAAGCCCGTGGTGCCGGCGGAGAACATCCTGCTGCGCAACCCCACCACCAGGAAGTGCGCGAGCCTGCCGGGCAACGACAAGGGCAAGATCGACGGCCGGGTGCAGCAGTTCGCGTGCAACGAGTCCCCGCAGAGCAACCAGCGGTGGAACCTCGAGGTGAGGTACCCGGACAAGGGTCCGGGCGGCCAGGCGCTGTTCCAGATCCGCAACGTCAAGGACCAGCTGTGCGTGGACCTGCCCAACTACGGGGCTGCCCCCGTGCGGTCCCCGATCACCGAGTACACCTGTGACGGCACGACCCGCGACAACCAGCTGTGGTGGCTCGACAAGCAGCCGAGCGGCTCCTACTGGATCCGCAACTTCGCCGGCAACAACAAGTGCCTGGACGTGGCCGGTTACAGCACCGGCGGCGACGGCACCAACCTGACCCTCTTCGACTGCTCCAACACGGATGACCAGGAGTGGGACATCGTGAAGCCGTCGGAGGGCTGACGCCGCGGGGCGGCTACCAGGTGCCTTCCCCCGGCACCAGGCGGCCGGCCTTGCGGTACTCACGGCGGGCGCCCTCCAGGAGGTCGCCCGCCGTGACGTTCCCCCCGCGCCCCGCGGCCAGATACGCGGCGGTCACCACGGCGCTGCGGATGGAGCCGCCCGCCAGTTCGAAGTCCTCGGCCAGCGAACCCAGTTCGACGCCGCCCGCGCCGGGCACGTGCGACAGGCTGTGCCGCCACAGCGCCAGGCGCTGCCCCGGGTCCGGGAACGGGAAGTCGACCACCAGGTCCAGGCGCCGGGTGAACGCCTCGTCGATGTTGGCGCGCAGGTTGGTGGTGAGCAGCGCGATGCCGTCGAAGGACTCCAGCCGCTGGAGCAGGTAGGAGCTCTCCAGGTTGGCGTACCGGTCGTGCGCGCCCTTCACCTCGGACCGCTTGCCGAAGACGGCGTCGGCCTCGTCGAAGAGGAGCACCGCGTCGGTGCGGTCGGCCTCGGTGAAGATGCGCTCGAGGTTCTTCTCGGTCTCGCCGACGTACTTGTCGACCACGGACGACAGCTGGACGACGTACAGGTCGAGGCCGAGATCGGCCGCGACCACCTCCGCCGAGAGCGTCTTGCCGGTGCCCGAGTCACCCGCGAACAGGCCGAGGACACCGCGGCCCCGGCCGCCGCCCGCGCTGAGCCGCCAGTCGCCGAGGACCCGGTCGCGGTGCCGGGCCCGCAGGGACAGTTCCCGCAGCTGGGTCAGGGGCCCTTCGGGCAGGACGAGGTCCCGCCAGTCGACGGCGGGCCGGATCCGCCGGGCGTGCCGCTCCAGGCCGGAGGCGGACTGCCGGCGGGCGGCGAGGCGCAGATGGGCGGGGGAGAGCGGCACACCCTCGAACGCGGCGAGGTCCCGGGCCGCGCGGGCGGCACGGGTGATGTGGTCGCCGGCGAGGCGGTACGGGGCGACGGTTGCGGCCAGGTCGAACTCCCCTTCCCCGCCGAGGGCGGCCGACCAGGCGTGCACCGCGCCCGCGCGCCGCGGCGGGGCCTCCAGGACGAGCGGGTCCCGCTCGCACCACCGGGGGTCGTACGGCCGCGTCCCGGTGACCAGTACGGGCACGTCCTCCGCCGCGGCCAACTGCCGGACCAGGGAACCGGGTTCGTCCGGCAGCCCGGTGACGACGACCGTGAGGCCGCTCAGCCGGGCCTCGCGCAGCAGATCGGGGACCCCGTCCTCGGGGCCCGAGAACCGTACGGCCGTGCGCCCCGCGTCCCGCAGCGCGCTGGTGACACAGGGGAGGGCGTCCCCCTCGCGGCGCTCCCGGACGTACGCGGTCAGGGGCGGTGCCCCGGTGGTGAGGCGGGCGGCGAGCAGGCCGGTGAAGCGGGCGGACTCCTCGTCGTCGCCGGGGAGCGTGTGCGGCAGCGGATGAAGGTGCCCGGCGAGTGCCGTGTCGGGGGTGTCGTCCCCGAGCAGATGCGCCACGAGCCGGTCCGGTACCCGCAACGAGCGGCTGAGGAAGGGCCGTTCCGGCTCCTCGACGGTGAGCAGCCCGAGGGCGGCCAGCGGGGCCGTGGGACGCAGCCGGGCCCGCGCCCCGGCCAGGTGGACGGGGACGCCGCACAGGTCGAGGGCGAGCGCCACGGTGGCCCGCCGCCTGCTGACGTCGTCGTTGAGATAGCCGTACAGCGGCTCGAACCCGCGGTCCAGGTCGGGCGCGAGGGCGATCAGGAGCAGCGCGCTGTCGAGCTCGGTCAGACCGAGCCGGGCGGACAGCTCGGCCAGCCGGTCCCCGGGCGGCCCGTCCGGGTCGGGGCAGGTGAGCGGCAACGGCTCGGCCGGGCGCAGCAGATGCCGTACGGCCTCGTCCGACAGGTACAGGCCGCGCAGCGGGTCCCCGGCCGTGGGGTCGTCGGCCGACCGGTGCTCGACCAGCAGGGCGGCCTGGTGCCGCAGCGCGGCGAGACGGGCGAGGAGCGCGGCGGCGGCCGTCTCGGCGTTCCGGGTGGTCACGTCACGGGTTTCCGTCCGCGTCCCGCGATGCGCCGAGCCCTCCTGCGGGCCTCCTCGGCCGCCGCCACCTGCCGGGGACTGTGCGCGCGTTCCTCCGTGCCTGGCGGCGTGCCGTCCAGGGCACTCATCCGCACAGCGGCACCCTCGGTGACGGGCGGCCCGGCGTCGTACTCGGGGTAGGCCGGGAAAGGCGCCGTGACCACCAGGTCCAGGGACGGCTTCAGTTCGCCGCCGAGCGCGGACCAGATCTCCGCGAGGGACCGCGACTCGGTCTGGATGCCGGCCACCGACACCGGGATCGTCATGCCCAACGCGGCCAGCGATCCAGGCAGTTCGGAGGGCGGCAGCAACTCGCGCGGTATCAGTGTCGCCAGTACGGCGGACAGCAGCCGGTGTTCGTCCTGGGGCTGCTTCGTCCACGCCGTCACCAGGTACGAGAGCCGGAACCAGCGCGGCGGCTGACGGCGCTTGACGACGATGTCCCGCTCGTCCCGGACCGGGAGCTGTCCGCGCTGGCGGCGGTTGACGTCCTCACGGATGTCGTAGAGGTAGGCGTTGATCGTGGGCGCGTTGCGGCGGGCGGCCCAGTCGCGGGTCGGGGCGTCGAGGGCGATGTCGATGCCGGAACCGGCGAGCGCGCCGCCGCTGAGCAGGCCCTTGAGGACCTCGTCCACCTCGTGGATCACCGCTGCGCTCCCGCTTTCGCCCTGCCCCGCACGTCCGGCGTGTCACCTGCCGCCCCGGCTCGATCCTGCCCCGGGCGACACCCGGGCCCGCAGGGACGCCCGGGACGGCTCCGGGGCAGAAAGCGCTGCCCGCGGGGGCGGATCCGGATGTCCGTTCGGTCAGATGTAGCCTTCCCGCAGGGCATGCGCCACGGCGTGCGCCCGGTTGCGCAGGTGCAGCCGGGTGGTCAGCCCGTGCATCACGTTCTTGACGGTGCGTTCGGAGTAGGACAGCTTGCTGGCGATCTCACCGGTGTCGAACCCCTCGGCCACCAGGCGCAGCACGTCCACCTCACGCGGTGTCAGTCCCGAGACCGGAGCGCCGGTGCGTCCGGCGGCCCCGCGGTGCAGGGTGCCCACCTGGTTGATGAGCCGGCCGAGCAGGTCGGCGGGCAGGTCGCCGTCGCCGCGGGCGGCCGCTAGCACGGCCTGCACCAGCCGGGTCGCGGTGGCCTCACGCCGCCACACGATGGCACCGACCCCGCACTCGATCACGTCGAGCAGTTCGGTCTCCCGCAGGGCACCCACCACGAGCACCGCCCGCGCGCCCTCGCTGCGCACGAGCCGGCGCAGCCGGGCCAGCGCCGTGTCGTCGAGTACGTCGTCGATGAGCAGGGCCACCGTGCCGGGACCGGATCCGGTCTCCTCCCGCAGGTCGATCTCCGGAAACCGGCGCAGCTGGCTGACCGCCCCCTCGCGTGAGATCGGGTCCGCGGCATGCACCGCCACGGGTATCCGGGCCGTCGTGCCGGCCGTGCCGGGGCCTGTGGTCCGCGATGAGCTGAGCAACCGATTCCCCTGTGTCCGTGTGCGGGCCACCTGCGTGGGGCCGGTGACCGATGTGCACGCTCCAGCCTTCTGGGACGAGTGGGCCCGGCGCAATCGTGGAGGACCACGAAGGGGACCACGAGATCGGCGGACGGCGGGGACCACGAAGGGTCGCCCGCAGAAGGGGACATGACGGCCCGTCCGGTCGATCCGGGGCCGGATCCCGCCGCCGTGTTTCTCGTCACGGCACCGCCCCCGGGCACAGTCCGTCCTCGACGGGGAAGACGCCATGCCGACCAAGGAGCCAGGAATGCCCGATCCGCAGCGCGAGCACCCAGAGTCCGGTCAGCCGCGCCCCGACGACCGGCCCGGCGAACACCGGGAGGCGGCCGCCCTGCTGGCCGCCGGCATCGCCCGCGCACGGTCCGGCACGGGCGGCCTCGTACTGCTGCGCGGTGCGACCGGCACCGGCCGGACCAGCGTCCTGGAGGCCGCCGCCGAAGCAGCCGCCGCTCAGGGCCTGCGGGTGCTGCGCGCCCGCTGCGCACCGGGGGCCGCGGCCGGGCCCTTCGCCGCGGTGTACCAACTCCTGGACCGGGTCGCCGCGTTCGAGAGACCTGATCCGGACGGCGACGAACGGGAGCAGGCCGACCTGCTGTGGCGGTCCCTGCACGCGCACGCCGGCGACTCCCCGACACTGCTCGCCGTGGACGACGTCCACCTGGCCGACGGACCCTCGTACCGCTGGCTCGTCGAGGCGGCCCGGCACGTCGGCCGATTACCCCTGCCCGTCCTGCTGGCCGTCACCGAACGCAGCCAGTACGACATCGACCCGCCCGCCCCCGGCTTCACCCACACCCTCTCGCCCGCCCTCGTCGACACCCACACCCTGGCCCCGCTCACCGCGGACGCGGCGGCCCGTCTGGTGCGCGCCGAGCACCCGGACGCTCCCGCCGAGTGGATCGAGACCTGCGCCCGGGCCGGTGCCGGCAACCCCCTGCTGCTGCGGGCCCTCCTCGACGATCTCGGAGCGGCTCCCGCACTCGCAGGAAGCGCCCCGGCGGACGTGCCGGGCACCCGCGGTCACCTGCCCGCCGACGACGTCCCCACCCCCTACCCGCGCTTCCCCGAGACGTCCGCCGCCCTCTACCCCGGCTCCTACCCGGCCGCCGTGCGGTGGTGGCTGGACAGCGCGGGAACCGCCACGGCCGAGGTCGCCCGGGTGCTGGCCGTACTCGAAGACGGCGACGACACGGCGGGGCCGGCCGGTGGCGGTCTCGAACCAGCTGGCGGCGAGGTCGGGTTGGTGGGTGGAGGTTCTGGGCTGGGTGGCTGGCTGGGGCCGTCCGATGGCGAGGTCGGGTTGGTGGGTGGAAGTCCTGGGCCGGGTGGCTGGTTCGGCCCGTCCGATGGCCGGGTCGGACCGGCGGGGGTCGGTCGCGAACTGGCCGGTGGCGGGCTCGGGTCGGCGGGTGCCGGGCTTGGACCGGCCGGTGGCGGGCTTGGGCCGGCCGGTGGCGGGCTCGAGCCGCCCGGTGACGGCCTCGAACCGCCCGGTGGCGGGCTCGGGTTGGCGGGTGCCGGTCGCGGCCTGTCCGGTGGCGGGCTCGAACTGCCCGGTGACGGGCTCGAGCCGCCCGGTGACGGCCTCGAATCGCCCGGTGGCGGGCTCGGGTCGGCGGGTGCCGGTCGCGGCCTCGGACCGGCCGGTGGGAGGTCCGGATTCGACGGCGGCGGTCCCGGAGAGCTCCTGGCCGGGCTGCTCGCCGAGCTCGCCGGTGCCGACCCTGCCCGGGTGGCGGGCTGGCTCACGGCGATGACCGGGCTCGGCATCCTGCGCCTACGCCCGGACGGCCACCCCCGTTACGCCCATCCGCTGCTGCGGGACGCCGTCCTCACGGGCGTCCCCGACGCCCGGCGGCGCGCGGTGCACCGGGCCGCCGCCCAGGCGATGCTGCACCGCGGCGCCCCCGCCTCGGCGGTGGCCAGGCAGCTCCTGCGGTCCGGCCCCGTGGGCACCTCCTGGGCCCCGGCCGTGCTGCGGGACGCCACCACCCGCGCCCTGCGCGACGGCCGCTCGGACCAGGCCGTCGTGTTTCTGCGCCGGGCCCTTCAGGAGCCGCTCCCGGAGGACCACCGGCAGCGGATCCTGACTGAGCTGGGTTCGCTGGAGTGCGCCGGCCGGGAGCCCTCGACCGGGATGACCCGCCTCACCGAGGCGCTGCGGCTGCACGGCACGCCGCAGGACCGGGTGCGTGCCGCCGTGGCCCTCGGCACCGCCCTGGCCGGGCGTGGCCGGACCCGGGCCGCCGTGGAGGTGCTGCGCTCGGTGGACGGCCAGCTGACCGGGCACCCCGATCTGGGAGCCGCCCTGCAGACCGCGTCCGCCCTGCTGTCCGACCAGGACCAGACGGTCCGCCGGGATGTGTACCGCCGCCTGTGCGACACCGCCGAGCAGGCGCCGGAACTCGTCGGCCCCGCGGCCCGGGCGCTGCTCGTGCGGTACGCCGCCACGGCCGCACTGACCTCGGCGGACGACGCGATGCGGCGGATGCGGAACCTGCTCACCGAGCCGGCCCACCCGCTGACCGAGCCCTTCCTGCTGGGGACGGCCGCCGCGGTCGCCCAGTGGGCCGACGAACTCGACGAGGCCGACCGTCTGGTGGATCGCGGACTGGCCGGTCAGCGCCCCGATCTGCTGCACCCGATGCACGCGGCCCTGCTCAACACCCGGGCCGACATCGCCGCCGCGCGGGGCCAGTACGCGCTGCTGCCCGCCGAACGGCCCGGGCCCGCCCACGGGCCCTCCAACGTGCACGCCACCACCCTGATCGCCCTGGTGGAGACCGGCCGCACGGAGGAGGCCAGGCGCCTCGCCGACGGCTTCGACCTGCGCGAGGCCCCCGACAACTGGGAGCTGAACCGGTTCCTGTACGCGCGGGGGTCGCAGCGGGCCGCGGCGGGTGACACGGCCGGGGCGCTGCACGACTTCCTGGAGTGCGGTCGCCGCCAGACCGCACGTGACGTGGTCAGCCCGGTCGTCACCCCGTGGCGCTCCGCCGCCGCCGAGTGCCGGCTGGCCCTCGGCAGCACCCGGGAGGCCCTCGCCCTGGCCGAGGAGGAGCTGCGCCTGGCCCGGGTGTGGGGCACACCCCGCACGGTCGGCCGCGCCCTGAGGGTGCTCGGCACGGTCACCGGCGGCCGCCGCGGGCTGCGCCTGGCCGAGGAGGCGGTGGGCCTCCTCACGGACGCCCCGGCCGCCGCGCGGGGCGAGCTGGTGGCCGCGCTGCTCGCGCGGGGCCGGCAGCTGACCGCCGCCGGGGAACGCGCCCGGGCCCGGGAATGTCTGCGGACAGCGGCCCGGCACGCCGAACGCCTGGGCGCGGTCCGGCTGCGGACGCTCGCGGAGGAGGCCCTGCGGGAAGGCGGGGCCCGCCGCGCCACCACCGCCCGCACCGGCTCCGGGTCCCTCACCGGCAGCGAGCTGCGCATCGCCCGCCTGGCCGCCGAGGGCCGCACGAACACGGAGATCGCAGGCCTCCTCCACCTCGCCCGGCGCACCGTGGAGACCCATCTGACCAGCACGTACAAGAAGCTGGGCATCCGGCGGCGGGCCGAGCTCGGGCAGGCGCTGAACGGGGACTGACGGCCCGCGCCCCGATCGCGATCGACGGGCGCCGGCCGCAAAAAGTGTTATCGCCCGCCCCGCACACCGTCTCCACCCTGTGATCCCGGACATGGCGGGGACCCCGGGACCGGCTGAGAGGGTGCGTGCGGAACATCGGTGAACCCGGGCGTCGAGAGGCCATCGTGGACAGTCAGCATTGGCGCGCCGTCGTCACGGCGGCCCAGGCCGGTGACCGGCGGGCGCTGGACGAGCTGGTCACGGGCTGGCTGCCGCTGGTCTACAACATCGTGGGCCGGGCCCTGAACGGGCACGCCGACGTCGACGACGTCGTGCAGGAGACCATGCTGCGCGCGGTCGGCAACCTCGGTTCGCTGCGCGATCCGGACAGCTTCCGGTCCTGGCTGGTGGCGATCGCCATGCGGCAGATCCGCGACCGGGCCCGGCGGAAGGCCCCGGACCGGCTGGAGGAGGCGGCGGCCTCCGACTTCGCCGAGCTGACCGTGCTGCGACTCCAGCTGGAGGGGCAGCGGCGCGAGGTCGCCGAGGCGGTCCGGTGGCTCGACGAGGAGGACCGGCACCTGCTGTCGCTGTGGTGGCTGGAGGTCGCGGGCGAACTGACCCGGCGCGAACTGGCCGCCGCCGTCGGCGTCACCCGGCAGCACGCCGCCGTGCGCGTGCAGCGGATGAAGGAACGCTTGGAGACCTCGCGCGGCATCGTCCGTGCCCTCGACGGCGCCTGCCCCGAACTGCGCGAGGTGACCGGCCGCTGGAACGGCCGGCCCGACTCGGTGTGGCGCAAGCGGCTGGCCCGGCACATCCGCGGCTGCGGCTACTGCGGCGGCACGCGCGAGGCCGTCGTCCCGGCCGAACGCCTCCTGGTCGGCCTCGCCCTCGTCCCGCTGCCCGCAGGATTCACCCTGTCGCTCGCCCTCGGCGGCAAGACCGCGGCGGCCGCCACCTCCGTCGGCTGGTCCGCCAAGCTGCTCGGCGCGCTCAGCAAGCCGGCCGTCGCGATGACCGCGGGAGCCACGATCGTCGCGGGCGGCGCCTACGTCGTCGGCCAGCCACCGGACGCCCCGCAGCCCCGCGCCGCGGTCACCCCCACGGCCACGGCGACCTCCCTGCCTCAGCGCCCCTCGGCCCCGCCCGCCACCCCCGAAGCCTCGCCCTCGCCGAGGAAGGAGAAGGCGGTGCGAGACAAGTCCGACCCGTACGGCACGGTCGTCGACGCCGTCGACCGCGCCCCCGACCCGAACACCCGGCCCGCCGCCCTGCCGCGCCGCCCCGAGTCCGGTGTCACCAGCACCGGCGGCCCGAAGGCCGTCATGCAGCACCGCGGCGACCGCGTGACCCTCACCGGCCGGGGCTACGTCCTGGTCCGCTGGCAGATCTCGCCCAAGTCCCGGCCCGGCGCGCTGGTCATGCCGTCCTGGACCGGCCTGAAGGGCAGGCTGTTCCACGTGGCGTCCGGCGGCTCGCGGCGGATGGACGATCCGCTGCCCGGCGCCCCGGACGGCTACGCCACCGGCATGGGCGGGCCCGCCATCGGCTACGCCGTCCTCCCGCCCGGCACCCAGCAGATGTGGCAGAACGAGTACTTCTACCTCGACGGCACCGTCACCCTCACCCAGAACGAACGGGGCTGCGACTACGGCCTCATCGTCTTCCCGACGAACCGGGACGCCGTCGTCGAGGACATCGACCAGGGCCCGCCCCAGGGCGCCATCCGCTACGGGCTCGTCCGCGACACCGGCACGGACAGCGCGCCGGTGCCGCAGTACGTCACGCGCGCGACCCCGGCCGATCCGGCGACGGTGGCGCAGCGCTCGCGCGTGTAGCGCACAGCACGTCGACGCGGTTCGTCGTGATCGAGTCCACGCCGGCCTCCAGCAGCCGGCGCATGGAGCGGCGGGTGTCGGGGGTCCAGACGGACAGCAGACGGCCTTCGCGGTGCACGCGCTCAACGAGGGGCCGGTCCACCAGCGAGAAGCGGTAGTTGAGCCAGCGCGGGCGGATCGCCTCCAGCAGCACCGGCCGGGGCGGGGCCAGTGTCGTCCACGTGAGGGCGATCTCCGCGGCCTGATCCGCCGTGCGCACGGCGAGCATGGCGTCGGCGCCCGCGCAGTAGTAGACGCGCTCCGCCGCCCCGGCGTCCGCCACGGCGCCCATGATCCTGTGCACCGCACGCACATCGGGCGACCCGGGCAGGTCGATCATCACCCGGTGCCCGTCGGTCGCGCCCAGCGCCTCGGCCAGGGTCGGCACCCCGCCGCCGGTCAGCCCGCGCACCTCCTCGGAGGACAGCGCGCGCAGGGGCCGCTCGTGCTCCCAGAGCCGCTTCAGCGTCGCGTCGTGCAGCAGCACCGGCACACCGTCCCGGGTGAGCCGTACGTCGATCTCCACCGCGTCCGCGCCCCGGCGCAGCGCGGAACGCAGCGACGCGACGGTGTTCTCGCGGACGTGGTAGGGGTCACCCCGGTGGGCCACGGCGACCGGGGCGGGCGTCACCGGCCGAGCCACTGCGCGGTGTAGGTGTCGATCTCGCGGGCGATCCGGGCCTTGCCCGCCGCGTCCAGGAAGGACACCTCGACGGCGTTCTTCGCCAGCTCGGCCAGGCCCCGTTCGTCGAGGTCCAGCAGCCGGGCGGCGACCGCGTACTCGTTGTCGAGGTCGGTGCCGAACATCGGCGGGTCGTCGGAGTTGACGGTGACGACGACCCCGGCGCGCACGAACTCCTTGATCGGGTGCTCGTCGAGGGTGCGCACCGCGCGCGTGGCGATGTTGGAGGTCGGGCACACCTCCAGCGGGATCCGGTGCTCGGCGAGGTGCGCGAGCAGCTTCGGGTCCTGCGCGGAGCTGGTGCCGTGCCCGATGCGCTCGGCCCGCAGGTGGGTCAGCGCGTCCCACACCGTCTGCGGGCCGGTCGTCTCACCGGCGTGCGGTACGGAGTGCAGCCCGGCGGCGATCGCCCGGTCGAAGTACGGCTTGAACTGCGGCCGTTCCACGCCCACCTCGGGCCCGCCGAGACCGAAGGAGACCAGGCCCTCCGGGCGCAGCCGGTCGTCGGTGGCGAGCCGGGTCGTCTCCTCGGCGGCCTCCAGGCCCGCCTCGCCGGGGATGTCGAAGCACCAGCGCAGTACGGTCCCGAACTCGGACTCGGCGGCCTTGCGGGCGTCCTCGATCGCGTCCATGAAAGCCCGCTCGTCGATGCCGCGCCGGGTGGACGAGAAGGGGGTGATGGTCAGCTCGGCGTACCGCACCTGCTGCCGGGCCAGGTCCCGGGCCACCTCGTACGTCAGCAGCCGGACGTCCTCGGGGGTGCGGATCAGGTCGACGACCGACAGGTACACGTCGATGAAGTGCGCGAAGTCGGTGAACGTGAAGTAGTCGACCAGGGCCTCGGGATCGGTCGGCACCTTCGAGTCGGGGTGCCGCGCGGCCAGTTCGGAGACGATCCGGGGGGAGGCGGATCCCACGTGGTGGACGTGCAGTTCGGCCTTGGGCAGCTCGGCGATGAAGGCCTTCAGGCCGCGTGGGGCGCGGGGGTCGACAAGATGCTCGGTCAAGGGTTCCTCCCCGGAACGGCGCCCTCGCCTGCGCGAGGCGGGCGGGCGCGGGTGATCGGCTGATCGATGACTCGGATTCATCGTAGGCGGTGGTCGCAACGCCCCTTCCGGGGGCGCCGGGCAGGTGGAGGGGCGGCTCCCCGCGAGGGCGCGAGGGGGTTCGACGCACCCGCGGGGTGGCACGCACCGAGCGGCCCCGTAGCATGACGGGACGATCGACCCAGGGGGGACCGCACGATGACGGACGCGACGCAGCCCGACGGAGGCAGCCACGACCCGTGGGCGCCGCCGGAGAGCACGCCCTCGCTCGACAAGAACCAGACGCCGCAGCCGCCGTCCGTCCACGACCAGGCCACGGTCACCTCCATGCCGGGCTTCACCCCGCCCACCGGCACGCCGCAGTACGACCCGTCCGGCACCGGTGCCGTCCCGCCCCCGCCCGTGGCCCCCACCGGCCCCGGAGCGTCCGGTGGCTACGGCTACCCCGGCTACCCGCAGTCCGGGTACACCCAGTCCGGGTACACCCAGTCCGGCTACGGCTGGCCCGGAATGCCCCCGGCCCCCCAGAACGGCCTGGGTATCGCCGCGATGGTGCTCGGCATCGTCTCCTGCACCCTCTTCTGCCTCTACGGCGTGGTCTCCCTGATCACCGGCGTCCTCGCCGTCGTCTTCGGCATCAAGGGCCGCAAGCGTGCCGAGGCCGGGGTGGCCACGAACCACGGGCAGGCTCAGGCCGGTCTGATCATGGGCATCATCGGGATCATCCTGGGCATCACCGTGATCGTCCTGATCGCCGTCGGTATCACGGCCGCGATCAACAGTGACAGCTACGACGACAACTCGTCCTACGGCACCCTCGGCCCGGTGGCCACCGCCCCGTCCCACCGCTGAAACTCGGGCTCTGCGCGGCCGACTTGGCCACTACGATGCCCTGGTCTGACAACGAGGGGAGATCGTCCATGTCTCACACCAACCCACCCCCGGGTGGTTTCGGCCCACCGGCCCAGCCCCCGCAGCAGCCCCCCGGCACACCCGGCTACGGCTATCCGCAGCAGCCCCCCGCGGCCCCGGGCTACGGCTACCCCCAGGGCGGCCCCGGCTACCCGGCCGCGCCGCCCGTGGGCTACCCGCAGGCGCCCGGCTACGGGATGCCCGCGCAGCCGAGCAACGGCATGGGGACCACGGGACTGGTGCTGGGCATCATCGGCGTGGTGTGCAGCGTGACGTTCATCATGTGGTTCTTCGGCGTGATCCTGGGCATCCTCGCGATCATCTTCGGGGCCATCGGCCGCGGCAGGGCCACCCGCGGTGAGGCCACCAACAAGGGCGCGGCCACCGCGGGGCTGGTCTGCGGCATCATCGCCACCGTGATCCTGCCGCTGCTGGGCTTCCTGCTGTTCGCCAGCATCATGGGCGGGCTCGGCGCGGCATCCTGAACGGAACGCGCAGGCGGGGCCGGTCCCCGGGGCCGGCGGCCTGACGGGGACCGCGGAGTCGGGAGGGGGGCCGGTCACCGGGACCGGCCCCTCACTCATGCTCCGGCCGCCCGCAGCCGCTCCCGCGCTTCCATCAGCGCGAACCCCAGCAGATTGGGCCCCCGCCACCGCTGCGGATCGGCCGCAGCCTCGTCGTCCGCGGCCAGCCCGATGCCCCACACCCGGTCCACGGGACTCGCCTCCACCAGCACCCGGTCGCCCGTGCCCAGCAAATACCCCAGCAGCTCGGGATGCGCGGCGAACTTGTGGACGCTGCCCTCCACGACGATCCGGAACCGCTCCCGCGCCCAGGTGGCCTCGTCGAAGCCGCGTACCAGCCGCCCTGCCTTCTTCGCCTGGGCGGGATGCTCCGCGGCCAGCACGGCACGCTCCGCCGCCGCGTCCTCGAAGAGCCGCGCCTTGCCCGCCATCATCCAGTGCTCGGCCGTCGCGTAGGCCACGCCGTCGACCGTGAACGGCGCCGGCCACCACTGGCTCAGACAGCTCGCCCCGATCCGGCCGTCCGGCCGCGGCCGGTGCCCCCAGAAGTGCAGGTACTTGATCCTGGCCCCTTCGCTGACCGCCCTGATCAGGGCCTCCCGCGAACCGACCGCCCCCGTGATCTTCTCCATGCACGCGAGTGTGGCACGCACCACTGACACAGCGTCCTGCCTTTTCGCGGTGAACTCGACACCTGGTCGACAGATTCCGTCGCGTAACCAAAAATCAACAACGGAATCACTTGTTGGAGTGGCATACCTCTGTCAGGATCGGCACTCAAATCGAGCCTGAGCCACGCCGGCCCCACCAGGGGACACGGAGGAGAGCGACATGCACAACCCGGGCATTGCCACCCCGGACCGATTTCCGGCCGAGGAACGCTTCGCAGAGGGCGCGCAGTACATCGCGGGCCGTCTGACCAGGGGCACCTCCGGCCGCACGCACGCGGTCGTCGACCCGGCGTCGGGCGAGGAGGTCCTCACCTACGAGCTGGCGGGCCCGGCCGACGTCGACCGGGCCGTCGCCGCCGCCCGCGCGGCCTTCCCCGGTTGGGCCGGGACCACCCCCGGCGAGCGGTCCGACGCCCTGCACCGGTTCGCCGCGGTCCTCGCCGACCGGGCGGAGGACTTCGCCCGCGCCGAGTCGCTCCAGTGCGGTAAGCCGCTGAAGCTGACCCGCGAGTTCGACGTACCGGGCACCATCGACAACACGGCCTTCTTCGCCGGTGCCGCACGGCATCTGCAGGGACAGTCCGCCGGTGAGTACTCCGGCGACCACACCTCGTACGTCCGGCGCGAGCCCATCGGGGTCGTCGGGTCGATCGCGCCCTGGAACTACCCCCTCCAGATGGCCGCCTGGAAGATCCTCCCGGCGATCGCCGCGGGCAACACCATCGTCCTGAAGCCCGCCGAGCTCACCCCGCTGACCTCGCTGCTCTTCGCCCAGGCGGCCACTGACGCCGGGATCCCGGACGGTGTGATCAACATCGTCACCGGCACCGGCCGGGAGGCCGGAGAGCACCTCGTCGGCCACCCCGACGTGGCCATGACGTCCTTCACGGGCTCCACCGCCGTCGGCAAGCGCGTCGCCGAGGTCGCCACCGCCACCGTCAAGCGCCTCCACCTGGAGCTCGGCGGCAAGGCGCCCTTCGTGGTCTTCGACGACGCCGACCTGGAGGCCGCCGCCCACGGCGCGGTCGCGGGCTCCCTCATCAACACCGGGCAGGACTGCACGGCCGCCACGCGCGCGTACGTGCAGCGGCCGCTGTACGAGGCCTTCGTGGAGCGGACCGCGGCGCTCATGGAGACGGTCCGGCTCGGTGACCCCTTCGCCGCCGGCACCGACCTCGGCCCGCTGATCTCGCACGTGCAGCGGGACCGGGTGGCCGGGTTCGTCGACCGGGCACGGGCCTACGCGCGCGTGGTCACCGGCGGCGAGGCACCCGGTGGCGAACTCGCCAAGGGTGCCTACTACCGGCCCACCCTGATCGCGGACGCCGCCCAGGACAGCGAGGTCGTCCAGTCGGAGATCTTCGGCCCGGTCCTGGTCGTGCTGCCCTTCGACACCGACGACGAGGGCCTGGCGCTGGCCAACGACACCCCGTACGGTCTGGCCGCCTCCGCCTGGAGCCGGGACGTGTACCGCGCGAACCGCGCCACCCGCGAGATCAAGGCCGGTTGCGTCTGGATCAACGACCACATCCCGATCATCAGCGAGATGCCGCACGGCGGCCACAAGTCCTCCGGCTACGGCAAGGACATGTCCGCGTACTCGTTCGAGGAGTACACCCAGATCAAGCACGTCATGTTCGACAACACCGCGGTGGCCGCGAAGGACTGGCACCGCACCGTGTTCGGGGATCGATAGCCGTTTGCAGGCCGCCTGACCAACGGCCGTCCACCCTCCGAAAGGGCACCACGCGCATGGAGCAGTACGAGCCCGACCGCCTGTCCGCGGCCCAAAGGGCCGCCATGAGGCGCAGTTTGACCAACGGCAGGGCCTCCCTCACCCGGCGGTCCCTGCTGCGCGCCTCGGCGGGCGGGACGCTCGCGGCCGGCGGACTCGGCACGCTGAGCGCCTGCGGCATCCCCGCCGCCGGCCAGTCGAAGGGCGGTGTCTCCGCCGAGGACCACTCGGCGAAGGAGAAGACGGTGAACTTCTCCAACTGGACCGAGTACATGGACGTCGACGACAGCGGCAAGCACCACCCGACGCTGGACCAGTTCGCCAAGCGCACCGGAATCAAGGTCAAGTACAGCGAGGACATCAACGACAACAACGAGTTCTTCGGCAAGATCAAGCCGCAGCTCGCCGCGGGCCAGGACACCGGCCGCGACCTGATCGTCCTCACCGACTGGCTGGCCGCCCGCCTCATCCGCCTCGGCTGGGTACAGAAGCTCGACCCGAGCAACCTGCCGCACGCCTACGCCAACCTGTCGGCCCAGTTCCGCAGCCCCGACTGGGACCCGGGCCGCGCCTACTCGTACGTCTGGCAGGGCATCTCGACCGTCATCGCGTACAACAAGAAGGCCCTCGACGGTGTCGAGGTGAAGTCGATATCCGACCTGCTGGACAACCCCAAGCTCAAGGGCCGGGTCGGCTTCCTGTCGGAGATGCGCGACAGCATCGGCATGACGCTGCTCGACATGGGCAAGGACCCGGCGGACTTCACCGCCGACGACTACGACGCCGCCATCGCCCGCCTGCAGAAGGCCGTCGACAAGGGCCAGATCCGCCGCTTCACCGGCAACGACTACACCTCGGACCTGACCAGCGGCGACTTCGCGGCCTGTGTCGCCTGGGCCGGTGACGTCGTCCAGCTCAAGGCGGACAGCCCCGACATCGACTTCCTCATCCCGGACAGCGGCTACGTGACGTCGACCGACAACCTGCTGATCCCCAACAAGGCCCGGCACAAGACCAACGCCGAGCGGCTCATCGACTTCTACTACGAGCCGAAGCCGGCCGCCGAACTCGCCGCCTACATCAACTACGTGTGCCCGGTCGACGGCGTGAAGGCCGAGCTGGAGAAGATCGACGAGGACGCGGCGAACAACCCGCTGATCATTCCCGACAAGGCCATGGCCGCCAAGTCCCATGCCTTCCGCTCGCTGAGCTCGAAGGAAGAGACCGAGTTCGAAGCGAAGTTCGCGAAGCTGACGGGGGCGTGACCACCATGACGAACAAGACCGACCCCAGCGGCGACGTCCGCCTCACGGGCATCGCCAAGACCTACGGCTCCTTCACCGCCGTCCACCCGCTCGACCTGACCGTGCCGCAGGGCTCCTTCTTCGCCCTGCTCGGCGCCTCCGGCTGCGGCAAGACCACCACCCTGCGCATGATCGCCGGACTGGAGGAACCTTCCGCCGGCACCGTCTTCCTGGGCGACCAGGACGTGACCGCGCTCCCGCCGTACAAGCGGCCGGTGAACACGGTCTTCCAGTCCTACGCCCTCTTCCCGCACCTCGACATCTTCGAGAACGTCGCCTTCGGCCTGCGCCGGCGGGGCCTCAAGTCGGTGAAGAAGCAGGTCGAGGAGATGCTCGACCTCGTCCAGCTCGGCGAGCAGGCCCGCAAGAAGCCGCACCAGCTCTCCGGCGGCCAGCAGCAGCGCGTCGCCGTGGCCCGCGCGCTGATCAACCACCCCAAGGTGCTCCTGCTCGACGAGCCGCTCGGCGCCCTCGACCTGAAGCTGCGCCGCCAGATGCAGCTGGAACTCAAGCGCATCCAGACCGAGGTCGGCATCACCTTCATCCACGTCACGCACGACCAGGAGGAGGCCATGACCATGGCCGACACGGTCGCCGTGATGAACGCGGGCCGCGTCGAGCAACTGGGCGCGCCCACGGAACTCTACGAGAACCCGCGCACCACGTTCGTCGCCAACTTCCTCGGCACCTCGAACTTCATCGAGGCCGAGGTCGACTCGAAGAGCGGCGACGAGATCGTGCTGAAGGCGGGCGGCGGCAAGCTCGTCCTGCCCGAGGCGCGATGTTCGGCGCCCGCGGGCACGGGCGGCAAGGTGCTGGTAGGGGTGCGCCCCGAGAAAATCTCCCTCACTCACGCGGACGACGCCGGTGAGATAGCCGAGGGCCGCAACCGCATCACCGGCCGGATCGCCGACTCCAGCTTCATCGGCGTCTCGACGCAGTACGTCGTCGACAGCCCGGTCTGCTCCGACTTCGAGGTCTACGCCCAGAACATCGACCGCGATCCGCGTCTGGTGCCCGGCGCCGAGGTCGTCCTGCACTGGAACCCGGCCCACACCTTCGGCCTGGACGCCGCCCAGTCCGTGCTTGATGGACTAGAGGGCTCCGCCGGAGTGGAAGAGGCGGCCTGATGAGCACACTCACCGAGGCGCCACCGCCGCTCGCCCCCCAAGCGCCCGAACCGAAGCCGCGAAAGCGCCGGGGCCGGATGACGCCGTACTGGCTGCTGCTGCCCGGCATCCTCTGGCTGGTCGTCTTCTTCGCGCTGCCGATGATCTACCAGGCCTCCACGTCCGTGCAGACGGGCTCCCTGGAGGAGGGTTACAAGGTCACCTGGCACTTCGCCACCTACTGGGACGCGCTGTCCGCGTACTGGCCGCAGTTCGTCCGCTCCGTGCTCTACGCGGGCACGGCGACGATCCTGTGCCTGCTGCTCGGCTACCCGCTGGCGTACCTGATCGCCTTCCGCGCGGGCCGCTGGAAGAACCTGATCATGATCCTGGTGATCGCGCCGTTCTTCACCAGCTTCCTGATCCGCACCCTCGCCTGGAAGACGATCCTCGCGGACGGCGGCCCGGTCGTGGGCGCGCTGAACACGCTGCACGTCCTGGACGTCACCGACTGGCTCGGCATGACCGCCGGCGACCGCGTCCTGGCCACCCCGCTCGCGGTGGTGTGCGGTCTGACGTACAACTTCCTGCCGTTCATGATCCTGCCGCTGTACACCTCGCTGGAGCGCATCGACGGCCGGCTCCACGAGGCGGCGGGGGACCTGTACGCCCGTCCCTCGACCACCTTCCGCAAGGTCACCTTCCCGCTGTCGATGCCGGGCGTCGTCTCCGGCACGCTGCTGACCTTCATCCCGGCGGCCGGTGACTACGTGAACGCCGATCTGCTCGGCTCCACCGACACCCGCATGGTCGGAAACGTCATCCAGACGCAGTTCCTGAGAGTCCTCGACTATCCGACGGCCGCGGCGCTCTCCTTCATCCTCATGGCGGCCATCCTGCTCATGGTCACCCTCTACATCCGCAAGTCGGGGACGGAGGATCTGGTCTAAATGCCCTTCGTCAACTGGCTCAAGAGAAATCTCGTCGTCCTGGCGGGACTGCTGACCCTCGGCTATCTGCTCCTGCCGAACGTCGTCGTGACGGTGTTCTCCTTCAACAAACCGAAGGGGCGCTTCAACTACGAATGGCAGCAGTTCTCCCTGGACGCCTGGAAGGACCCGTGCGGGGTCTCCGGACTGTGCGGATCGCTGTCCCTCAGCCTCCAGATCGCCCTGTGGGCAACCCTCGGCGCCACCCTCCTCGGCACCCTGATCGCCTTCGCCCTGGTGCGTTACCGGTTCCGCGCCCGCGGCGCCGTGAACTCGCTGATCTTCCTGCCGATGGCGATGCCCGAGGTCGTCATGGCCGCCTCGCTGCTCACCCTGTTCCTCAACATGGGCGCCCAGCTGGGCTTCTGGACGATCCTCATCGCCCACATCATGTTCTGCCTGAGTTTCGTGGTCACGGCCGTCAAGGCCCGGGTGATGTCGATGGACCCGAAGCTCGAGGAGGCGGCACGGGATCTGTACGCGGGCCCGTTCCAGACCTTCGTCCGGGTCACGCTGCCGATCGCGGCACCCGGAATAGCGGCGGGCGCGCTGCTCGCTTTCGCCCTCTCCTTCGACGATTTCATCATCACCAATTTCAACGCGGGCTCGACCGTCACCTTCCCCATGTTCGTGTGGGGATCGGCGCAGCGCGGAACGCCCGTTCAGATCAATGTCATCGGCACGACCATGTTCGTCGTCGCCGTACTGTTCGTCCTGATTTCCATGCTCGCCGGAAACCGTCGCAGCAGACCAAAGGCATAACCGTAGGGAGTTGACATCATGGCCCCGAGCGCCATGAATCAGTGGACCCGTTCGCTTTCCGACGCCCAGCCGGTCCCGTACTGGCTGGACGACCCCGGGCGGCCCCGTCCCGAACCCGCCCTCACCACCTCCGAGACCTGCGACCTGCTGGTCGTCGGCGGCGGCTACAGCGGACTGTGGACGGCGCTGATCGCCAAGGAGCGCGACCCGCAGCGGGACGTGGTGCTGGTGGAGGGCCGCGAGGCGGGCTGGGCCGCCTCCGGCCGCAACGGCGGATTCTGCGCCGCCTCCCTCACCCACGGCCTGCCCAACGGCCTCGCCCGCTGGCCCGACGAGATCCACAAGCTCCAGGAGCTGGGCGACCGCAACCTCGACGCCATCGAGGCCGCCGTCGCCCGGCACTCCCTCGACTGCGACTTCGAACGCACCGGTGAGATCGACGTCGCCACCGAGGCGTACCAGGCGCGCGAACTGCGCGAGTGGTACGAGGAGACGTCCCGCCGGGGGCTGGCCGAGGGCGTCGAGTTCCTGGACGCCGACGCCGTACGGGAACAGGTGAACTCACCCACCTTCCAGGCCGGACTGTGGGACCGCAGGGGCGTCGCCATGCTGAACCCGGCCAGGCTGGCCTGGGGCCTGAAGCGCGCCTGCCGGGAGCTCGGCGTGCGCGTCTACGAGAACACCCCCGCCCTGACCCTGAAGCCCTACGGTGCGGGCATGGCCGTCCGCACCCCCTACGGCCGGATCCGCGCCCGCCAGGTCGCCCTCGGGACCAACATCTTCCCGAACCTGGTCAGACGCGTCCGCTCGTACACCGTGCCGGTCTACGACTACGCCCTGATGACCGAGCCGCTCACCGCAGGGCAGCTCGACTCGATCGGCTGGAAGAACCGTCAGGGCCTGGGCGACAGCGCCAACCAGTTCCACTACTTCCGGCTGTCCGCCGACCACCGGATCCTGTGGGGCGGCTACGACGCGATCTACCCGTACGGCGGCCGGGTGCGCGCCGAGTACGACGACCGCCCCGAGACCTACGCCAAGCTCGCCGGTCACTTCTTCACCTGCTTCCCGCAGCTGGAGGGCGTCCGCTTCAGCCACGCGTGGGGCGGCGCGATCGACACCTGCTCCCGCTTCTCGGCGTTCTTCGGCACCGCCCACCAGGGCAAGGTGGCCTACGCGGCCGGGTACACCGGCCTCGGGGTCGGCGCGACCCGCTTCGGCGCCGAGGTGATGCTGGACCTGCTGAGCGGGGAGCGCACCGAGCGCACGGAACTGGAGATGGTCCGCAAGAAGCCCCTGCCCTTCCCGCCCGAGCCGTTCGCCTGGACGGGCATCGCCCTCACCAAGTGGTCACTGGCCCGCGCGGACGCCCAGGGCGGCCGCCGCAACCTGTGGCTGCGCACGATGGACCGGTTGGGGCTGGGATTCGACAGCTGATCGACCGGGTGTGATCCGGTTCACTCCAACGAGGTACCGGAACCCGCGTAATGGCCGGGGGGACACCCCCTTCTCCCTCGTGATGCCCTCGCTGACGCCCCGCGCGTCCGTGAGGTTCGCGAGAGAGAAGGGGGTCTTTCCGATGACCGGTGCGAAGACGGCGCTCGAGTGGCTCGCATCCGTCGCACCCGATCCCGAGGCCTGCCGCTGGGAGTGGGAGCGCAACCCGCTCGGCGTCGCGCTGCTGCCCGCCGGCAGTGCCTGGGACGTGCTCATCCTGCCCGGCGAACTCGGGTACGCCACGCTCGACGTGCTCACCCGGGTCCTGGACCGGCCGGGCCCCGTGCTCGTCGACTTCGGCGACGCCCGCATGGGGTTCTTCGTGCCGCCGGGCACCGCGGCCCGCTGGCTCGGCACGGGCATCCGCACGGCGGGCGCAGGCACCTGGATCGTCGTGCCCTACCCGGGCCGCTCCTCGCCCGGCGGCGTCCGCTGGCTGGTCCCGCCGGACGGCTCGGGGATGCTGACGGACCCGGCACTGCTCGAACTGGCGATGCACGAGGCGGCGGCGGCCCTGGCGACGGAGAACGACGGTCAGGGCACCGGTGGTTGAGACCGGCCGGGCGTCGTCACCGTCCGGACGAACAGCCACAGCGCCGACAGCAGCACGGTGCCCAGGCACCAACTGCCCACCACGTCGAGTGGCCAGTGGTAGCCGCGGCGGACCAGGCCGTAGCTCGCGCCGAGGACCAGGGCGAGGCAGAGGGCGACCAGGGCGCGGCGGGCCGGGGTGGTGCGGAGCCAGGGGAGCAGGAGCAGGGTCGCCGAGCCGTAGGCGACGGCGGCGGTGGCGGTGTGGCCCGAGGGGTAGTAGCCGGTTCCGGGCGGGACGGCCGGGGTGCCGGGGCGGGCCGTGAGTTCCTTCAGCGGGACGACCAGCGCCGGGACCAGGGCCATGAGCAGGACCGCGGCGGCGACGGGCAGCCACCAGCGGTCCGCGCCGGCGCGACGGTGACGTACGGCGGCGTACCCGAGCGCGACGGCGAGGACCGGGACCGCGACCTGGACGTTGCCCAGGTCGGCGAGGAGCTCGGAGCAGCGGTCCGGGTCCACGAGGACGCGGCTGAGGCGTTCGTCGAGAAGGACGAGCGGGCCGTCCGCGACGACCTGCCAGGTGATCAGCGCGAAGAGGACAGCCGGAAGGGCGAACAGGAGGGCCGGGGAGCCCGGGGGAGCGGCACGGTCCCGGTTCGCGGAGATCGGCATGGGGCACAGCTTGGCACAAGGGCAGACGCCCGCTCGCGGCCCCTCGGAGGATCACGTGCACCAGCCGTCCCACGACGACAGCCTCTTCGACCACTGCCCCTGGCTCTTCTCCGAGCAGGCCTCCGACGAGCGGCGCGCGGCACAGGAGGAGCGGCACGAGCGGCTGCTCGCGGGCCCCGGGGAGGTGCTCCTGGGCGAGGGCTGCTTCGTGGCCGGGACGGCGGCCGTGCACCCGGACGTCCTGCACCTGGGAGACCGCTCGTACATCGCGGCCCACGCCTACGTCACCCACACCGTACGCACGGGCGCCGACTGCACGATCAATCCCTTCACGGTGGTGCGCGGCACCGTGACACTCGGGGACGGGGTGCGCATCGGCGCCCACAGCTCGCTGCTCGGCTTCAACCACGGCTCCGCGCCGGACCTGCCGGTCCATCGGCAGCCGGTCACCAGCCGGGGGATCACGGTCGGCGACGACGTGTGGATCGGCTCGCAGGTGATCGTCGTGGACGGTGTCACGATCGGCGACCACTGCGTCATCGGCGCCGGAGCGGTCGTGACGAAGGACCTGCCCGCCTGGACGGTCGCGGCGGGCAACCCGGCCCGCCGGATCAGGGACCGGCGCGAGCCGCGCGCGGCGAGGCGGCCGCCCGGCGGCGAAGCCGCCCCGGACGGGACGCGGCGGCCGACCGGGGCCGACGCGGAAGCGGGACGGGCTGCCGGAGTGGGTGCTCCGGGCGGGGTGGGGCGGGCTGCCGGAGCCATCGCTTCAGGAGGGGCGGGGCGATCCGCCGCAGCCGGTGCTTCAGCAGGGGCGGGGTGGCTCGCCGAGCAGGACGCCCTCGCCGAAGCGCTCTCGGCCTTCGCCCAAACCGCCCGAGCGCAGGCGAGCGCCCTGCTGGAGCGCTCCTGGCGCCCGGACACCGGCCGCTACGTCGACCGGCCCGGCGCCGAGCCGACCGTACGGGCCCACTGCGACGCCGTCGAGATCGCCGACCTGCTGCTCGGGGACGTACCGCCGCAACTGCCCGCCGCCACACACGTGGAGCGGCTCCGGGCGTTGCAGGACCCCGCCACCGGCCTGGTCCCCGAGTACGGCGCGGCGCCCCCGCCGCCCGGCCCGGCCGGGCTGCCGGAGGACGACGGCGCCGCGGCATACCACGTGCTGTGCGTCGGATACGCGCTGGACCTGCTCGGCAGTTCCTTCGCCCACCCGGTCCACGCGGTGCGGTCCACGACGGCCGACAGGCTGGTGGCGCAGCTCGGCGCACTGCCCTGGTCCGACCGTGCCTGGCACGCCGGGGCGTGGGTCGACTCCTGGGCCACCGCCGCGCACTGGAACCGCCGCACGGGGGGCGACGCGGCCGCACCGGGCGCACTGGAGGCACTGTTCGGCTGGCTGCACACCCACGCGGACCCGTGGACCGGGATGTGGGGCTCACCCACCCGGGAGGCCGGACGCCTGCAGATGGTCAACGGCTACTACCGGCTCACCCGCGGTTCCTTCGCCCAGTTCGCTCTGCCCGTGCCGTACCCGGAGCGCGTGATCGACACCGTTCTCGACCACGCCCGCGACCCCCGCTACTTCGCGCCCGGCCGCGAGAACGCCTGCAACGTCCTGGACGTGATCCACCCTCTGTGGCTCTGCGCCCGGCAGAGCGGCCACCGCTCGGAAGAGACCCGCTCCTGGGCGGCGGACCGGCTCACGGCCGCCCTGCGCCGATGGCACGACGACCGGGGCTTCGGTTTCGGCCCCGCCCCAGACGGCTCCGGGCCGGGCCGTGAACCGGGCCTGCAGGGCACGGAGATGTGGCTGGCGATCATCTGGCTGCTCGCTGACGTGCTCGGCCTGGCCGACGTCCTGGGCTACCGCCCGCGGGGAATCCACCGCGCCGAGCCCGCACCCCTCACACAGGGCTGACCGCCGAACACGGTGGCGCACAGGGGAGGAAAAGAGGTCGGCCGCCCCGGAACAGGGGGGGGAGTTCCGGGGCGGCCGTTCCGGACCGGAACGTCGCGCGCCCCGGGGGGTTTGGGGCGGGCGACTGTCCGATCGGTGAGGAGATCCAGAGCCTCAGGCTCCGGTTGTGTGCGCGAGGGCACGACCAGGTCGAAGCTGGGGAGGCCCCGGCCTGATGTCACCCACAGTCCCCTGTGGGCGGGGTGTATCTCTCATCTGGGTAGAACCTACGACAGGGGCGGGGCGCAGGACAGGCCGTAGGGCCCCCTGTCATCCACCTCGCACACCTTCTTCACACCCTCTGCCGCTCACCGCCCCGGTGGTGGAACCGGGGCGGCTCACCTGCCCGGACGGCGGCTCAGATGCGCGCGACGAGGGCTCAGACGCGGGAGAATGCCTGCTCGATGATGTCGAGGCCCTCGTTCAGCAGGTCCTCGCCGATCACCAGCGGGGGCAGGAAGCGGAGCACGTTGCCGTAGGTGCCACAGGTCAGGACCAGCAGGCCCTCGGCGTGGCAGGCCTTGGCGAGCGCGGCGGTCGCCTCCGGGTTCGGCTCCTTGGTGGCGCGGTCCTTGACCAGCTCGATGGCGATCATGGCGCCCCGGCCCCGGACGTCGCCGACGATGTCGAACTTCTCGGCCATGGCGCCGAGGCGCGCCTTCATGATCGCCTCGATGTTCTTCGCCTTGGCGTTGAGGTCGAGCTCCTTCATCGTCTCGATCGAGCCGAGCGCACCCGCGCAGGCGACCGGGTTGCCGCCGTAGGTGCCGCCCAGGCCTCCGGCGTGCGCGGCGTCCATGATCTCGGCGCGCCCGGTGACGGCCGCGAGCGGCAGACCGCCGGCGATGCCCTTGGCCGTCGTGATGAGGTCCGGGACGATGCCCTCGTCCTCGCAGGCGAACCACTGGCCCGTACGGCAGAAGCCGGACTGGATCTCGTCGGCGACGAAGACGATGCCGTTGTCCTCGGTGAACTTCCGGATCGCCGGCAGGAAGCCCTTGGCCGGCTCGATGAAGCCGCCCTCGCCGAGCACCGGCTCGATGATGACCGCGGCGACGTTCTCCGCGCCGACCTGCTTGCTGATCTGGTCGATGGCCTGCGCGGCGGCCTCGAGGCCGGCGTTCTCGGGCCCGGTCGGCCAGCGGTAGCCGTACGCCACCGGCACGCGGTACACCTCGGGCGCGAACGGCCCGAAGCCGTGCTTGTACGGCATGTTCTTCGCGGTCAGCGCCATCGTCAGGTTGGTGCGCCCGTGGTAGCCGTGGTCGAACACCACGACGGCCTGCCGCTTGGTGTACGCCCGCGCGATCTTCACGGCGTTCTCGACGGCCTCGGCGCCCGAGTTGAACAGGGCGCTCTTCTTGGCGTGGTCACCGGGGGTCAGCTCGGCGAGCGCCTCGGCGACCTCGACGTACCCCTCGTAGGGCGTGACCATGAAACAGGTGTGGGTGAAGTCGGCCAGCTGCGCCGACGCCCGCCGTACGACGGCCTCGGCGGAGGCGCCCACGGACGTCACGGCGATGCCCGACCCGAAGTCGATGAGCCGGTTGCCGTCGACGTCCTCGATGATCCCGCCGCCCGCGCGCGCCGTGAACACGGGCAGCACGGACCCCACGCCCTGAGCGACCGCGGCGGTACGGCGGGCCTGCAGCTCCTGCGACTTCGGGCCGGGAATGGCGGTGACGACGCGGCGCTCCTGCGGAAGTGCGGTCATGCGGGGCTCCTGGGGTGGTGCGGATGGTCTGTGCGGACGCTTGGCTTCTTTTCTCGCAGGCTAGGGCGGGGGAAGGAGGGTGGGCATGCTCCATGTGGGCGTTGTCGGCGGGGCGCCTTGTCCGGGGTGGACATGGCACTCTGGTGGACCGGTGCCCACCACCCGGCCGTGTAAGCGGTGAACTCCCCAGGAGAGGGCGTTAGATTGGCTCGCTGATGGTGGACGGAGCGGCTGGTCAGGGGGCAAGGGCGATGGACAGCGACGGGACGCAGGAGGCGCGGGGTACGCATGCGGGTCCCGTGCCGCGCCCGGCGGGGCCTGCGGAGGTGCCGGCGATGCCTCCCCTCCCGCCCCGGGCGCCGGGGATGCCGCCGCCGCCGGACGGCTCGGCGTTCCTCGCCTGGCTTCGGGCGCCGCGCCCCGACGCCGCGCCGGGCGTGTGGCGCTTCGGGCACCGGCCGCGGCCCGCGGAGGAACCCGAGGAGATCCCCACCCGGCAGCTGCTGAGCGGGGCGCTGATCGCCTTCCTCGTGGGATGGCTGATCTGGTCGCTGCTGCAGAACGGTTACCTCGGCACCTGGTGGTGGGTGCCGTTCGACCTGATCGTCCCCGACGCCTGGCGTGGCGGTGACAGCGATCTCGGTGCGACCGGGACGTTCATCGTCTACCAGGGCTACGAGGTGCTAGTCGCCCTGGCGATCATGATCGGGGCGGCCCGGCTCGGCCGCTGGGGCGAGGTGTGGCGCCGTTTCGTCACGCCCCGCTTCCGCCGGCCGGAGGCCCAGGCGGTGCCCACGGCCCCCGAGGACGACCCGGCCCAGTGGAACGAGCTGCGTGCCGCCGGGGCCCCCGACGCCGCCGAGCGGCTCGCCGCCGAGGCCCGCTCCGGGCTGATGCGGGACGTCGACCACGCCCGGATCCTGCGTGCCTGGCAGGGGGTGCGCACCGGGCGGCACAGCCTCGCCTCCTTCAGCGGCGCCGTGCTCAAGGACGGTTCCGCCGCATGCCTGCACCCCTCGGGGGAGCGTGACCTGCCCGCCCGGCTCGCCCGGCACGACCTCGTCACCGGGCAGGTGCGGCTGGGCACCACCGTCGACGACGTCCGCAACCCCTACACCTACCGCGGCACGGGGCTCGCCCTCGGGCCCGACCTGCTCGGCACCTCGCTCGTCGCCGTCGGCCCGGCCGGATCCGGCAAGACCGGGACCGTCGTCCGGCCCCTCGCCGAGTCGCTCTGCCTGCACGCTCTCGCCGGGCGGGCCGCCGTGGTCGTCGTCGGGGCGGCCGGTGCCGGGCTCGGGCCGGCCGACGCCTACGACGTGGTCGTGCGCATCGGGAACCAGGAGTCCGAGTACGACCTCGACCTGTACGGCGGCACCGGTGACCCGGACGAGGCCGCGGCCGTGCTCGCCGAGGCGCTCGTAGGGGATCTCGCCGACCCGCACCCCGGCAGCGACAGCCGCCGGTCCACCACCGTCCTCGCCCAGCTGCTCGGGCCGTTCCGGGCCGTGCACGGGCGTTTCCCCTCCGTACCGGAGCTGCGGCAGCTGCTCGACGGGGCGCCGGGGCCGTTCGCCGCGCTGCGGCAGGGGCTCCAGGAGACCGGACAGGAGTCGCTGCTGCGGGAACTCGACGCCCGGGAGCGGCAGATGGGGCAGCCCGGGGACGTCGGCGGGGTGCTGGGCGATCGCGTCGCGCTGCTCGACCGGCCCGCCTTCGCCGGGTTCTTCGACACCTCCGGACAGTCCCGGCCCTTCACGCTCAAGGCCCTCGACCACCCGGTGCGGGTGCGCATCGACCTGCCCCAGCGCGGCCACGCCGACGCTTCCAGGATGCTCGCGCGGCTGGTGCTCGCGCAGTTCACGGCGAGTGTCGCCGTACGCGAGGACCGGTCGCTGTTCGCCTGCCTGCTGCTGGACGACGCGACGGGCGTGGTGACGCCCGAGGCCGTGCGCGGCATCCAGCGGCTGCGGTCGGGCAACGCCGGGGTCGTGCTCACCCTGCGGTCGCTCGACGACGTGGCCCGGCCGTTGCGCGGGCCGCTGCTCGGCGCGACCGGCTGCCGGATGGCGCTGTCGGGGCTCACGCCCTGGGACGGGCAGGACTTCGCCGAGGTGTGGGGCAAGGAGTGGACCGAGGCCCGGGACGTCACCGACCGGCAGATCATCGCGGAGACCCCGGCGGGCAAGGCCGTGCACATGCTGCGCCGGGTGATCACCGGCAAGGCCCCGACCGCGCGGGCGGTGACCGTGCGGCAGGTCGAGCGGGAGCGCTGGTCCGCCTCGGAGCTGGCGCACGCCGTGCCGGCGGGCCATGCCGTGCTGTCACTGACCGACGTCAAGGGCGAGCACGCGCCTCCGCTGCTGGTGGACCTGCGGAACTGACCGTTACCCACCGGTGCGGATACGCGGGGACCGTACGGTGAGGCAGAATCGTCACAGGTCGTTCATACGTGGCGGCCAAAATGAACACAGAGACCACACCGCCCTGACGCAGAAGGCCTCATGCCCCCGACGCTCGCCTCGCTCGTCCACCACTCCGCGCTGAAACTGACCGTGCGGGCGGGCGGAGACCGCCTCGACGTGCCGGTCCGCTGGGCGCACGTCAGCGAGCTCGCCGACCCCGTCCCCTACATGGAGGGCGGCGAACTGCTGCTGATCACCGCGCTCAAGCTGGACGCCGAGGACCCGGAGGTCATGCGCCGCTACGTCCACCGGCTGGCCGGGGCCGGAGTGGTCGGGCTGGGTTTCGCCGTCGGCGTCAACTACGAGGAGATCCCCAAGGCGCTCGTCGACGCGGCCGAGAAGGAGGGGCTGCCGCTGCTCGAGGTGCCGCGCCGCACACCGTTCCTCGCCATCAGCAAGGCCGTCTCCGCCGCGATCGCCGCCGACCAGTACCGGGCCGTCACCGCCGGGTTCGCCGCCCAGCGCGAACTGACCCGGCAGGCCCAGACCGGCGGGCCGGAGGGGCTGCTGGCCGCGCTGGCCGCGCAGGTCGACGGCTGGGCGGCGCTGTACGACGCCTCGGGCGCCGTCGTCGCGACGGCACCGGAGTGGGCGGGGCGGCGTGCCGCGCGGCTCACCGGTGACGTGCAGAAGCTGCGGGACCGCCCGGCCCCCGCCTCCTCCGTGTCCGGCGGGCCGGAGAACGAGGACCGGGTCGAGCTGCACACCATCGGCACCGGCCGCCGCCCCCGCGCGGCCCTCGCCGTGGGCACCGCGGCCGCTCCGGGCACCGCCGAGCGCTACGCCGTCCACTCGGCCATCGCCCTGCTGACCCTGACCACGGAACGCTCCCGGTCCCTCCAGGCGGCCGAGCAGCGCGTCGGAGCGGCGGTGCTGCGCATGCTGCTGGCCGGGGAGCCGGACCACGCGCGCGCGGTCGCCGGGGACCTGTACGGCGAGCTGCTGGACGCCCCGTTCCGGATGCTGGTCGCGGAGCGGGTGCCGGTGTCGGCGTCGGCCGCGCTGGCCCGTGCCGAGGCGCGCAAGGGCGCCCCGCCCGCCGAACGGTCCTCGGCCGCCGCACTCGCCGCGGCCGACACCGGCGGTGACCCCCTCGCGGTCCTCGCCGACGTCATGGAGTCCGCGGCGGCCCGGGCCGGCGAGGCCGTGCTGGTCGTGCCGGAGGGGGAGCGGCTGGTGGTGCTGGCCGCGGACGGCGGCGCCGCCGCGGCGGCCTGCGGGGAGTACGCGGCCGCCTTGGAGGCGGCCCGGGCCGGCATACGCGAGAAGGTGCCGGGCGGCGAGGACGACGAACTCGTCGTCGGTCTGTCGGCACCGGCCGGGCCCATAGCCGCGTCCGCCGCGTACAAGCAGGCCGAGCAGGCGCTGTCGGTGGCGAGGCGGCGCGGGCGGGTCCTCGTGGAGCACGAGCGGATGGCGGCCGGATCGGTGCTGCCGCTGCTGGCGGACGACGCGGTACGGGCCTTCGCCGACGGCATGCTGCGGCCGCTGTACGAGCACGACGCCACGGGCCGCGGCGACCTCGTCTCCTCCCTGCACGCCTGGCTGTCCAAGCACGGCCAGTGGGACGCGGCGGCGGCCCGGCTCGGCGTCCACCGGCACACCCTGCGCTACCGCATGCGCCGCGTCGAGGAGATCCTCGGCCGGTCCCTGGACGACCCGGACGTCCGGATGGAGCTGTGGCTGGCCCTGAAGGCGGTCTCCACCGAATAGCCAAACCGGAGTGTCGGCGTCCCCCACTGCTACGGCTCGGACAAACGCCGTTCGGCCGGCTCGCGCCTACGGTTGGTCCGGTAGCACAGGATCACCCCCAACGCCGAAGGGCCGGAACCCACATGACCTCCACCCACGCCTTCTGGCTCGCCGGCCGCCAGGCCACCGGCGAGGAAACCTTCGACGTCACCTCCCCCTGGGACGGACGGCTCGTGGGCAAGGTGAGCGTGCCGACGGACGCGCAGGTCGAGGAGGCCGTGGCCGCCGCGCACGCCGCGCTGGACGAGTTCGCCGCCACCCCCGCCCACGTCCGGGCCGCCGCCCTCGACCACGTCAGCAAGCGTCTGGCCGAGCGCATCGAGGAGATCGCGCAGCTGATCTCCGCCGAGAACGGCAAGCCGCTGAAGTGGGCGCGCGGCGAGGTCGGCCGGGCCGTGTCCGTGTTCCGCTTCGCGGCCGAGGAGGCCCGGCGGTTCAACGGCGGCGAGGCCCAGCGGCTCGACACCGACCTCGGCGGCCAGGGCCGGCTCGCCCTCACCCGCCGCTTCCCCAAGGGCGTCGTGCTCGGCATCGCGCCCTTCAACTTCCCGCTGAACCTCTGTGCCCACAAGATCGCCCCGGCCATCGCCGCCGGTGCCCCGATCATCCTGAAGCCGGCCCCCGCCACCCCGCTGTCCGGCCTGATCATCGGCGAGCTGCTGGCCGAGACCGAGCTGCCGGCCGGCTCCTGGAGCATCCTGCCGGTCGCCAACGACAAGATGCCCGCGCTCGTGCAGGACGAGCGCCTGCCCGTCATCTCCTTCACGGGCTCCGAGAAGGTCGGCTACGCGATCATGGACTCGGTGCCGCGCAAGCACTGCACCCTGGAGCTGGGCGGCAACGGCGCGGCCGTCGTCCTCGCCGACTGGGCGAGCGACGAGGACCTGGACCGGGCGGCGAACCGCATCGCCACCTTCTCCAACTACCAGGGCGGCCAGTCCTGCATCTCCGTGCAGCGGGTCATCGCCGACGCCGCGGTGTACGACCGGCTGCTGCCGCGTATCGTCGCCGCCGTCGAGGCCCAGGTCACCGGCGACCCGGGTGACGACAAGACGGACGTCGGCCCGCTGGTCGACGAGAACGCCGCGAAGCGCGTCGAGACGTGGGTGCAGGAGGCCGTGGACGCCGGTGCCCGGCTGCTGACCGGCGGCAAGCGCGACGGGGCCTCCTACGCGCCGACCGTCCTGGCCGAGGTCCCGGCCGACGTGACGATCTCCTGCGAGGAGGTCTTCGGGCCGGTCCTCACCGTGCAGAAGGCGGACGGCGAGGCCGCGGCCTTCGCCGCCGTCAACGACTCCAAGTACGGCCTGCAGGCGGGCGTGTTCACCCACGACCTGCAGACCGCCTTCCGCGCCCACCGGGCCCTGGAGGTCGGCGGCGTGGTCATCGGCGACGTGCCGTCCTACCGCGCCGACCAGATGCCGTACGGCGGCGTCAAGCAGTCCGGCGTGGGCCGCGAGGGCGTGCGGTTCGCCATGGAGGACTACACGTACGAGCGGGTGCTGGTCCTCACCGGCATCGACCTCTGACGCACCGCTGCCCCACCCTCTGGCTTATGGAAACGATTTTCATATAAGCTCCGCGAAGGGGCCCGGCACCGATGCCTTCCGGTGCCGGGCCCCTTCTCTGTGCCGGCCTGCTCCGGACCCTCAACCGGAGAAGCCGACGTGCGCGAGCCGCAGCGGGCCGCGCAGTCCGAGGCGCACGTCGTGGACGCCCGAGGCGGCGACGGGCGCGCTCAGCCGGACGTAGTCGTACGGGCCCGAGGCCGGTGCGGCGGGCGACAGCACCGCGAGTGCCGGTCCGCCGTCGAGGGACAGCTCGAACGTGCCCGCGCCGGCCACCTCCACCGTCACCTCGCGAACGCCCGGCCCGAAGTCGCAGGCGCGGTAGAGCAGTTCGCCCACCCCGCTGCCCCCCGGCGTCACGGCGTCGCCCGAGACCTTCGTCCGGTCGACGATCTCGATGCCGCTCTGCTCGTCGAACCCGGCCACGGCCAGGCCCTGCGCGAGGACCGCGCGCGGCAGGGCCGGCGCACCGTCGAGCGTGACCGTCGTGCGCAGCCGGACGTCCTCGCTGGACGCCCCGGCCAGCAGCTCGTACGCGCCCGGCTCCACGCGCCACCGGTCCTGGGCGACGTCCCAGAACGCGAAGGCGCTCAGCGGGACCTCGAAGCCGAGCTGGGCCGTCGCCCCGGGGGTGAGGGTGACGCGGCGGTGGTCCAGCAGCTCGCGGCGCGGACGCGGCACGGACGCGTCGGCGGCCCGGGCGTAGAGCTGGGCCACCTCGTCGGCCGTGACGTCACCGGTGTTGGTGACGGAGAAGGAGACGCGCACGGTCTCGCCCTCGGCCCGCGCCGTCAGGCCGCCGTACGCGAACGACGTGTACGACAGGCCGTGCCCGAACGGGAACAGCGGCGTCCCCTCGAAGTACAGGTAGGTCTGGCGGGCGCCGATCACGTCGTAGTCGAGCAGGCCCGGCAGGTCGGCGTCGTCGGCGTACCAGGTCTGCGGCAGACGGCCGGCGGGGGAGACGTCACCGGCCAGGACGCGGGCCAGGGCGGTGCCGGCCGCCTGGCCGCCGTGCGCGGTCCACAGCACGGCGGGCAGTTCGGCCGGATCGACGGCGTACGGGTAGGCGGAGACCAGCGCCAGCACGGTGGCCGGGTTCGCCGCCCGGGCCGCCCGCAGCAGCCGCTCCTGCTGTTCCGGCAGACGCAGGGTCGTACGGTCCTCGGTCTCGCGGCCGTTGATGTGCGGGTCGTTGCCCGCGACCACCACGACCACGTCGGCGACCGCGGCGGCACGCGCCACCGCCTCCTCGCCGCGCTCGGTGACGACCAGCTCGAAGACCTCGGGATCCGCGTCGGCAACCTTCACGCCGTCGGCGGAGACACACACGTGACGACCCGTCCCCAGGTGCTTCAGGAGGTGCCCCTCCCCGTGCGGTTCCAGACGGAACGTCTCCTGCACCACCCAGCCGCCCGGCTGGTCGGCGGAGGCGCGCAGGCAGCCGTCCTCGGCGACCGAGAGATAGCGGCCGTCGGGGGCGCGCAGGGTCAGCACCCCCTGGCCCCAGTCGACCAGAGCCAGTTCGGTGCCGGACGCGTCCGTGGTGAGCGGGGGCAGGTCGGTGCGGCCCGCGAGCAGCGCCGGGTCGAGCGCGCCCTCGGCGCCGCGCGTCTCGTCGGCGGCGTCCTCCACCACCGGCACGTGCAGGAACGCGCCCGCCGAGGTCTTCAACCGGACCCGGTCCGCTCCCTCGGCGAACTCGACCCGCTGCGCGCCGAACCGCTCGTACAGGCCCTCCAGCGGGGTGGAGCGGTGGATGAGCGTGCCGCTGTACCAGTCGAGCTTGCACTCGTCGGCGAGCAGCCCGACCACCGCGATCCGGGTGTCCGGGGCGAGCGGCAGCACATGGTCGTTCTTGAGCAGCACGATCGCCTGCTCGGCCGCCTCCCGGGCGAGGGCCCGGTGCTCCGGGGTGTCGAACGCGGCGGTGGCGCCGTGCGGGTCGTCCTCCGGGTCGAACTCGCCGAGCCGGAAACGCACCGAGAGCTGACGGCGGACGGCGGTGTCCACATCGGTCTCGGTCAGCAGGCCGCGCTCCAGGGCGCCGCGCAGCCGCCCGGTCATCTGCGAGGAGTCCGTGCCGTGGTCGGTGAAGCTGTCGACACCCGCGACGAGGGAGGCGGCCGTGGCCTCCTCGTGGGTGTCGAAGTAGTGCTCGGCGTCGACGAGGTTGGTCGGCGCCCCCGCGTCGGAGCAGACGAGCAGGTCCTCGTCGGTCCAGGCCCGCAGGTGTGCTGCCAGGTACGGGGAGACGTGGTTGGGGCGGCCGTTGACCAGGTTGTACGCGGGCATGACCCCGGCCACCGCGCCCGCCTCGACGGTCTCGCGGAAGGCCCGCAGGTCGTACTCGTGCAGCACGCGCGGTCGCACCGAGCTCGACGTGGTGGAGCGGTCCGTCTCGTTGTTGTGGGCCAGCCAGTGCTTCAGCACGGGCGCGGTGCGCCAGTAGACGGGGTGGTCACCGCGCAGACCGTGGGTGTAGGCCGTGGCGATCGCCGAGGTGAGCTTCGGGTCCTCCGAGTAGCCCTCCTCGTTGCGGCCCCACAGGGGGTGGCGCAGCAGATTGACCGTCGGAGCCCAGACGTTCAGGCCGACCCGGTCGTCCTTGGCGCGCATCGCGCGGACCTCCCTGGACACCGCGTCGCCGACGCGCCGCACCAGCTCCGGGTTCCAGGTCGCGCCCAGGCCGACCGCCTGCGGGAACACCGTCGCAGGGCCCATCCACGCCACGCCGTGCAGCGCCTCCTGGCCGGTACGGAAGGCGGCGACGCCGAGCCTCTGGACGGCGGGCGCGAACTGGTGCAGGAAGGAGATCTTCTCGTCGAGGGTGAGCCGCCCCAGCAGATCGTCGACGCGCTTCGCGAAGGGCAGCCGCGGGTCGCGAAAGGGTGCGGTGGGTGGCGTGGGTGCGGTCACGTGGGGATCCCCCTGTGCTGGAACGACGAGGCGCTTTCGAAGCGCTTCGATGCTGGGCGGGTGGAGGGACGGGTGTCAAGAGACAAGCGCTGTCACTTCAAGCCGGGCACGAAGAACGGTCCACTCTGATGCCTATGAGAAGTTTGGGGACGACCCTTGTGCACCCTGGGGTGTTCACTTAACCTCACAGCAACATCGAAGCGCTTCGACTGCAGAGGCCCCTCTGGTCGAAGTTCCGCTTCTGCTCAGCCAGTTCCACTCGAGACACCACAGCCGACGGCCTTCCGCCGGGTGTCCTGGTGCGCCATGAAGGGTTGACGCAATGACGCCGAACGCCGCCTCCGCCTCCTCCGGACCGAGCCGCAGAAGTTTCCTCGCCTCCACGGCAGTGGCCACCGCGGCCGTGGCGGGCGGGATGCCGCTGCTCGCCGCGTGCGGCGGGTCGGAGGGTGGGTCGAAGGACGGCACGACGTCCGGCAAGAGCGCCAAGAAGCTGCTGCCGGCCTACGTCGCGAGCAACGTGGTGGCGCCGGACATCCCGTCCAAGAACGGCTCGGCCATGGGCTTCACGGCCAAGCTCGACCTGGCCGGCCTCAAGACCTCGGTGCCGAAGAAGCTCGGCAAGGGCAGCCACATCAAGATCATGTCGCCGTTCTGGGGCACACCGCCGAAGGGCGCCAACCCCTACTACACGACGATGAACGACCTGATCGGCGTCGACATCACGTGGCAGAACCAGGACGGCAACACCTACGACGAGAAGCTGGGCGCGGTGCTCGCCTCCAGCGACCTGCCGGACGTCGTGGTCATCCCGAGCTGGAACATGGGCGGCAAGATACCCAGCGCCATCATCAGCAAGTTCGCCGACCTGGGCCCGTATCTGTCCGGGGACGCGATCAAGAAGTACCCGAACCTCGCGGCGATCCCGAGCGGTGCCTGGCAGTACTCCATCTTCGGCGGCAAGCTGCGCGGCCTGCCCCAGCCCGCCCCCGCCGTCACCGGCATCGTGCCCTTCTACCGCAAGGACATCTTCGACAAGGAGGGCTACGAGCTCCCCAAGTCCCCGGACGAGTACCTCGCCCTCGCCAAGGAGATCAACCGGCCCAAGTCCAAGGTGTGGGCCTGTGACGACATGAAGTGGTCCGCCTTCCAATTCTTCGGCGTGCTCTCCGGCAGCGAGAAGCCGCTCGGCTGGAATCTGACCGACGGCAAGATGATCTACCGGGTGGAGACCGAGGAGTTCCTCGAGGCCCTGGAGTGGACGCGCAAGCTCTACGCGGCGGGTGTGGTCCACCCGGACGCCAAGGCGGTCCAGGGCACGCCGGCTGACCGGTTCACCGCGGGGCAGGTGCTGATGTACAACGGCAACATCTCGGACTGGTGGGGCAAGATGGCCGAGCAGGCGGGCCAGAACTCCGAATTCCGCATCTCCGGCATGGACATCTTCGGCGCCGACGGCGGCGACCCCCAGCTGTGGGCCGGATCTCCCGCGGGCATCTTCGCCTTCGTCAACAAGAAGGCCTCCAAGGCCGTGGTCGAGGACGTCCTCGCCGCCGCCAACGTCACCGCCGCCCCGTACGGCACCAAGGAGTACATGCTCACCAACTACGGGGTGGAGGGCACGCACTACACCGTCAAGGACGGGGTGCCCACCAAGAACGACAAGGGCAACCAGGAGGTCATCAACGCCTATGTGATGATCGCCAGCCCCGCCCCGACCATCGCGCACCCGGACCTTCCGGAGATCGCGAAGGAGCAGGTGGAGTGGCAGCAGCGGATGGGCGCCTTCACCAAGAAGTCCACCTTCTGGGGCATGCAGATCACCGAACCGGCCCGCTACACCAACCTCTCGAACGACTTCGAGCAGTTGGAGGACGACATCGTCCGTGGCCGCAAGAAGATCAGCGACATGCAGCAGGCCGTCTCCGACTGGAAGAAGCAGGGCGGCGACAAGCTGCGGGACTGGTACCAGAAGCTGCACGACGACAACGGTTCCACGCAGTGATCCGGCGCTGAGGCAAGGAGATGACCGTGTCCCACAGCACGGTGCCTCGCAGCAGGGCCGAGGCCGACACGACCGAGACGGCTCCCCGGGCGGCGGACGCCCCCGGGGAGGGGCCGGGCAGCAAGCGCTCCGGCAGACTGAGCCTCCGACTGCGGTTCCGCCGCGACCGCACGCTGATCTTGATGACCCTGCCGGCCGTCGCGCTGGTCCTGGTCTTCAACTACATACCGATCCTGGGCAACGTCGTCGCCTTCCAGGAGTACGACCCCTACGTCAGCGACAACGGCTTCGTCGCGATGCTGGAAAGCCCCTGGGTCGGTGTCGAGCAGTTCGAGCGGATTTTCGCGGACTCGGCGTTCTGGGACGCCGTGCGGAACACGCTCGTGCTGTTCGGCCTCCAGCTGGTGCTGTTCTTCCCCATCCCGATCGTGCTCGCGCTGCTCATCAACAGCGTGATCAGGCCCCGGATCCGGGCGGTGTCGCAGGCCGTCCTCTACCTGCCGCACTTCTTCTCCTGGGTGCTGGTGATCACCGTCTTCCAGCAGATCTTCGGCGGAGCGGGCATCATCGCGCAGACCCTGCGCCAGCACGGCTATGAGGGCTTCGACCTCATGACCGACCCCGGGATCTTCAAGTTCCTGGTGACGGCCGAGGGCGTCTGGAAGGACGCGGGCTGGGGCATCATCGTCTTCCTCGCCGCGCTGGCCTCCGTGAGCCCCGACCTGTACGAGGCGGCGGCCATGGACGGGGCCGGGCGCTGGCGCCGCATGTGGCACGTCACACTGCCCGCGCTGCGCCCCGTGATCGCCCTGTTGCTGGTGCTGCGGGTCGGTGACGCGCTCACCGTCGGCTTCGAGCAGATCCTGCTGCAACGCGACGCCGTCGGACCAGGGGCGTCGGAGGTCCTCGACACCTATGTGTGGTGGAACGGTGTCCGCAACCAGGACTTCAGCTACGCGGCCGCGGCCGGCCTGATCAAGGGACTGGTGAGCGTGGCGCTGGTCCTCGCCGCGAACAAGGTGGCCCACTTCATGGGCGAGCAGGGGGTGTACAAGAAGTGACCGCCGTCATCGACAAGGCCGCCCTCGACGAGGCGGCGCGCGAACCCCGCTGGTGGGAGGCCCCGCCCAGGCCCGTCTGGGAGGACGAGCCCAGCAAGGCCGGCGTCGCCGGCAAGGGCATCGTCCTTGCCGCCGCCTGCCTCGCCGTCCTCTTCCCGCTGTGGATCGTCATCGTCACCAGCCTGTCCACGAAGCAGACCATCAACGCGGCCGGCGGGCTCGTGGTGATCCCGAAGGACATCACCTTCATCGCCTATCAGGAACTGCTGAGCGGCGGGCAGGTGACCCGGGCCGCCATCGTCAGCGTGTGCGTCACGCTGGCCGGCACGGCGTTCTCCATGACGGTGTCGGTGCTGGCCGCCTACGGCCTGTCCCGCAGCGGATCACTGGGGCACCGCTGGCTGCTGATGACCCTGCTTGCGACGATGTTCTTCGGCGCCGGGCTCATCCCGACCTATCTGCTGGTGCAGTCCCTGGGCCTGACCGACACGTATCTCGCGTTGATCCTGCCGAGTGCGGTGAGTGTCTTCAACATCCTGGTGCTGCGCGCGTTCTTCATGGGCATCTCGCCGGAGCTCATCGACAGCGCGCGCATCGACGGGGCGGGCGACTGGCGGATCCTCTGGCAGATCGTCATCCCGCTCTCCCGTGCCGTCATCGCGGTGATCACACTGTTCTACGCGGTCGGTTACTGGAGCGCCTGGTTCAACGCGTCGATCTATCTGAGCGACCAGGACATGATGCCGCTGCAGAACGTCATGATCCAGCTGGTGCAGAAGCAGGAAGCGCCGGTCGGTGTGAGTCAGGCGATCAAGACCGGGCAGATCTCCGCGCTGGCCGTCCAGATGGCCGTGATGGTGATGGCCCTGCTGCCGGTCGCCGTGATCTCGCCGTTCGTCCAGAAGCACTTCAAGAAGGGCATGCTCACCGGGGCCGTGAAGGGCTGACCGGCGCCCACCCGGTGGGGTGCTCCCGTCCTCCGGCGGCTGCGGGCCGCGTGTGGCCGGTCGCGCGGTTCCCCGCGCCCCTTCGGGGCGCTTCCCCCCTCCCTCTCCGAACGCCGAGGTGTGTGTCATGCATGCGTCCAGCCTCTCCAGACGTGCCGTCATCGCCGGGACCGCGGTCGCTGCCGCGGCCGGGACCCTGCCGCTGACCCAGGGGCGGGCCCGAGCCGCCGCCCCCGAAGCGCCGAGCGGCTACCGCTGGCGCAACGCCGTCCAGGGCGGCACCGGATTCATCACCGGCGTGCTGTTCCATCCCTCCGTCAAGGGGCTCGCCTACCTCCGCACCGACATCGGCGGGGCCTACCGCTGGGACGACCGGACCGACCGGTGGATCCCGCTGACCGACCACATCGGCTGGGACGACTGGAACCTGCTCGGTGTGGAGGCCATGGCCGTCGACCCGGCGCACCCTGACCGGGTCTACCTGGCCCTCGGCACGTACACGCAGTCCTGGGCCGGCAACGGGGCCGTGCTGCGGTCCGAGGACCGGGGAGCGACCTGGCAGCGCACCGACCTCACCGTGAAGCTCGGGGCCAACGAGGACGGGCGCGGTTGCGGTGAACGGCTGCTCGTCGACCCGCGGGACAGCGACACCCTGTGGCTGGGCACCCGGCACGACGGCCTGCTCAAGTCGACCGACCGGGGAGCCAGTTGGAAGGCCGTGAGCTTCCCTGCCGCTGCGAGCGCGACCGGCCAGGGCGTCACCCTCCTGGTCGCCGCCGGCCGCAGTGTCTACGCCGGCTGGGGCGACTCCGACGGCACCGCCGGGAAGCCCAACCTGTACCGCACGTCCGACGGCACCACCTGGGAGGCCGTCCCCGGGCAGCCCACCGGCACCGCCGCCAAGGTCCCGGTCCGGGCCGCCTACGACCGGCACACCCGCGAGCTGTACGTGAGCTACGGCGACGCCCCCGGCCCCAACGGCCAGTCCGACGGCAGCGTGCACAAGCTGCGGACGACGACCGGGAAGTGGACCGAGGTCACGCCGGTGAAGCCCGGCGGGCCCACGGGCGACGGCGGGACCGACTCCTTCGCCTACGGCGGTGTCGCCGTGGACGCCCGGCGCCCGGGCACCGTCGTCGTCGCCACCAACAACCGCTGGTCGCTGGTGGACACCGTCTACCGGACCACCGACGGCGGCCGCACCTGGACGTCCCTCAAGGAAAAGGCCGTCCTCGACGTCTCCGAGACGCCCTACCTCACCTTCGGCGCCGACAAGCCCAAGTTCGGCTGGTGGATCCAGGCCGTCGGGCTCGACCCGTACGACTCCCGGCATGTCGTGTACGGCACCGGCGCCACCCTCTACGGCACCCGTGACCTCAGGCACTGGGCCCCGCAGATCCGCGGAGTGGAGGAGGCGTCCGCGCGGCACCTGATCTCGCCCCCGACCGGCACGGCGCACCTGCTCAGCGGATGCGGGGACGTCGGCGTGATGTACCACGAGCGGCTCACGGCGTCGCCCTCGCGCGGCATGGCGACGAACCCGGTGTTCAGCACGGCGACCGGCCTGTCGCTGGCCGCGGCGAGACCGTCGTACGTGGTCCGGTCCGGCTGGGGGGACCACGGCAACGGCGCCTTCTCCAACGACGGCGGCCGGACCTGGGCGCCCTTCACGACCCAGCCCGCTGTCGCCAAGTCCGCGCCCGGCCCGATCGCCGCCAACGCCGACGGCAGCGTGCTGCTGTGGTCCTTCGGCACGGCGGACCCCTCCTACCGCTCGGCGGACAACGGCGTCACCTGGTCCGAGACCGCCACCTTCCCGAAGGGCGCCAAGCCGGTCGCGGACCCCGTCGACCCGGCCCGCTTCTACGCCTTCGACACCACGACCGGCACGCTCTTCGCCGGCACGGACAGCGGCCGCACCTTCACCGCGCGGGCCACCGGCCTGGACTCCGGCGACACCGAGTTCCAGCTGGTCGCGGCGCCGGGGCGCTCCGGTGACCTGTGGCTGAGCCTCAAGTGGAACGGGCTGTACCGATCGACCGACGGCGGCGCGACCTTCACCAAGGTGAGCAGCTGCTGGGCGTCGTACACCCTCGGCTTCGGCAAGGCCGCGGAGGGCGCCTCCTACCCGGCGATCTACATGGTCGGCTCGGTCGAGAGCATCACCGCCGTGTACCGCTCCGACGACGAGGCGAAGACCTGGACGCGGATCAACGACGACCGGCACCAGTGGGGCTGGACCGGAGCCGCCATCACCGGTGACCCGCGCGTGTACGGACGCGTCTACATCGCCACGAACGGACGCGGCGTGCAGTACGGGGACCCCGTCCGGTGAGCGAAGGGAAACGGCCCGGGCTGGGCGACGCCACCCGGGGCCGGCTCCTCTTCGGCGGCGACTACAACCCGGAGCAGTGGCCCGAGGAGACCTGGCACGAGGACGTCCGGCTGATGAAGGACGCCGGCGTCAACTCCGTCACCCTCGGGGTGTTCTCCTGGTCGACGCTCGAACCGGAGCCGGGGGCACGGGAGTTCGGCTGGCTGGACACGTTGATGGACCTGATGCACGACAGCGGCATCGGCGTCGTCCTCGCCACGCCCACCTCCTCGCCCCCGCCCTGGATGGGCCGGCTGCACCCCGACACCCTGCCCGTCACCGAGGACGGCCGCACCGAGTGGTGGGGCGGCCGGCAGCACTTCTCGCACTCCAGCGCCACCTACCGGCGCTACGCCGCCGCCATCACCGAGGACCTGGCCGCCCGGTACGGCGGCCACCCGGCCCTCACGATGTGGCACATCAACAACGAGTACTGCACCTACGACCACGGCGACGAGGCCGCGGCCGCCTTCCGCCGCTGGCTGCGCGAGAGGTACGGCACGCTCGACGCCCTCAACACCGCCTGGGGCACAGCCTTCTGGAGCCAGGGCTACGACACCTGGGACGGCATCCTGCCGCCCCGCCTTCCCCACTACATGCGCAACCCCGGCCAGGTCCTGGACTTCCGCCGGTTCACCTCCGACATGCTCCTGGAGTGTTACACCGCCGAGCGGGACATCGTCCGGCGGCACACCCCGCACCTGCCGGTCACCAGCAACTTCATGCCGCTGTGGTCCGGGCAGGACGCCTGGCGCTGGGCCGAGGAGGAGGACGTCGTCTCGGTCGACCTCTACCCCGACCCGCGTGATCCGCTCGGCGCACAGCACGGCGCCCTCGTCCAGGACATGACCCGCTCCCAGGCCCGCGGGCCCTGGATGCTGATGGAACAGGCGGCCGGGCCGGTCAACTGGCGTGGCGTGAACCACCCCAAGCCACGCGGTCTCAACCGGCTGTGGTCCCTCCAGGCGGTGGCCCGGGGTGCCGACGCCGTCTGCTACTTCCAATGGCGGCAGTCCCGGCAGGGCGCGGAGAAGTTCCACTCCGGCATGGTCAGTCACGCGGGGGCGGAGGGCCGGACGTACCAGGAGGTCAAGCGGCTCGGCGCCGACCTGGAACGGATAGCCCCCGAGGTGACCGGGCGGCACCTCACCGCGAGCGTCGCCGTCCTGCACGACTGGCACTCCTGGTGGGCCGGTGCCCAGGACGGCCGCCTCTCCAACCGGGTGGAGTACCCGGACGTGCTGCGCGCCTGGCACCGGGCCCTGTGGCAGGCCCACCTCACCACCGACTTCGCCCACCCCGAGCACGACCTGACGCGGTACCCGGTGGTCGTCGTACCGCAGTTGTACGCCCTCACGGACGCCGCGATCGGCAACCTCCTCGCCTACGCGGGGCAGGGCGGCACCCTCGTCTGCGGCTTCCTCACCGGTGTCGCCGACGAGGACGACCGCGTGCGCCCCGGCGGCATGGACGCCCGGCTGCGCGCCCTGTTCGGCATCCGCACCCTGCACGAGTGGTGGCCGCTGGACGCGGGGGAGAGCGTGGCGTGCGAGGGCTTCCGGGGCACGCTGTGGTCCGAGGAGATCGAGCCCGCCGATCCCGATGACACGACCTGCTACAAGGGCGGTGAACTGGACGGCATGCCCGCCGTCCTGAACAAGGGCCGCGCCTGGTACGTCTCCACCCTTCCGGAGCCGGATGCGCTCCGCGGTCTGCTGGCCTCGATCGCCGCCGGCGCGGGTGTCCGGCCGGTGCTCGACGGCCTGCCCGAGCAGGTCGAGGCCGTACGCCGGGGCGAGGTGCTGTTCGTGCTCAACCACGGCCGTGAACCGGTGACCGTCGAGGTGCCCGGCACCCACCACGACCTGCTGACCGGTACGGACGTCACCGACCGGGTCACCCTCGGCCGCCACGGGGCGGCGGTGCTGCGGCCGGGCCCCCGGCCCCCGCTGCTCGACTCGAGGACTTCCACCGGCGCCGAACCGCTCGCCCGGTCGCCGGAGAAGACCGCGTCCTCGCGCTGAGGGCGTGGTGAACCCCCACCTCCGCAATCCCCCCACCCATGGAAGGGACACCATGGCATCACGCACGCTGAGCAGGGTCACCAAGGCCCTGCTGGCCCCCGCCCTGGCGCTCGGCGCCACGATCGGTCTCGCCTCCGCCCCCGCCTCCGCCGCCGTCTGGAACACCTGCGACCAGTGGGGCCAGACCAACCTGAACGGCTACACGCTCTACAACAACATCTGGGGCGGCGGCGCCGGCAGCCAGTGCATCTGGGCCAACTCCGGCACCAACTGGGGAATCTGGGCCAACCACCCCAACACGGGCGGCATCAAGTCCTACCCGAACCAGACGAAGGCGATCAACAAGTCGATCACCTCGCTGGGCTCGCTCTCCAGCAGCTACAACGTCAGCGTCCCGTCGTCCGGCGCGTACAACACGTCGTACGACATCTGGGACACGGACCACGACTACGAGATCATGCTCTGGGTCAACAAGACCGGGCCCGTGGGCCCGCTCGGCAGCTCGCAGGGCACGGTCAGCCTCGGCGGCCACTCCTGGAACGTCTTCAAGGGCACCAACGGCTCCAACGAGGTGTTCTCGTTCATCCGCACCTCCAACTCCGGCTCCGGCACCGTGAACATCCTGTCGATCCTGAAGTGGATCAAGGACACCAAGAAGTGGATGGGCAACGAGACGATCGGTGACGTGCAGTTCGGCTTCGAGGTCACCTCGTCGTCCGGCGGGCTGAACTTCACCACCAACAACCTGACGGTCAGCAGCAGCTGACCCGTCGGGCGGGCCGGGGCAGGCCGTGCCGTCAGGCGCGGTCGACCTCGGCCCGCAGCGCTTCGTACTCGGCGAAGGCGGACTCGACCGCGTCGCGGGTGAGGCCGTAGCGGGACAGGTCGTAGGTGTGCCTGCGGGTGCCCTTCGGGCGGGCGACGGCCGCGGGAAGCCGGGCCGCCTCGGTCTCGGTCCACCGGGCGCCGACGGCCGCGTAGAGCTTCGGCGCGCCGGACGCCGGGTCGGAACCCAGCCAGGCGTACGGGGCGTCCACCAACTGCTCCGGCGGGACGGCCGCCCGGGCCGCGAGACCGCGCGTCATGGCCCGGCTCAGCAGGCTCAGCCAGGTGGCTCCGATGCCGGCCAGGTCGACGGGCCGGGTGCTGACGGCCATGCCGTGCTCGATCAGGGAGCAGAAGGACGCCACGGCGGTGACCGGGTCGCGGTGGCACCACACGATCGTGGCGTCGGGGAACACCGTCAGCAGCGCGTCCAGGTTCTCCAGGTGCATGGGGGACTTCAGCATCCAGCGCCGCCGCGGCCGGCCGTACTGGAGCACCTGGTAGACCTGCTTGAGGTACCGGTAGTCGGCGGTGAAGTCCCGCTCGCAGTGCCACGCCAGGTACGCGGGGAGCCGGGCCTGGGAGAACGGCATCAGGGCGTGCGGCAGCGCGAACGTGCACTCCTCGGGGCCTTCGGCGGCCATCGCGTGGATGTCACGGAAGCGTGGCGCGAACAGGTCCGTGCCCCGCACCATCCGGCGCCCGGCCGCGATCGCCCGGCGCCGCTGCCGGGGCGGCAACTCCAGGTCCGGCGCGAGCAGTTCCCACAGCAGAGGAGACCGGTGCTCCTGCGAGACCGACAGCACGGAGTGCGTGACGGTGGTCGCGGTACGGGGGAGCCCCACGACGAACACCGGCCGCTCGACCGTCTCCCGCTCGATCTCGGGGTGCTCGGCGATCAGCCGCCGCACCCGCGCCCGGTTGGCGAGGTGCCGCCGCACGTGCCCCTGCGCGGCCTGCCAGCCGACCGGAGTGAGGTGCTCGGCCTGCGCCCACCAGCCCAGCAGCGCCCGGAAGTCGTCGACGAACTCCCGGTCGCCCGGCGCCTCCCCGGCCTCCACCACGATCCGGTCGAAGATCCGGCCGGGGTTCCGGCGGGAGCCGAAGGCGGGCCGCAGTGCCAGGTCGGCGAGGGTGAGGGCGAGCGGAGACGAGGGCACGCCGAGAACCTAGCCCTTTCACCTGTGTCGCACAGGAGAGAAGTCGGTCGACCGTCACGCGGGGGTGGCCGGAAGACCTCCATCGATCCGGCCACCCCTCGGGCACGGCTACTCCGCCACAGGCAGCCGTGCCCCGTCCCGCAGGAAGAGCGGGATCCGGTCCAGCGGGGCGTCGACCGTCACGGCCTGGCCGCCCCCGTACGTCTCACCCGTCCACGCGTCCGTCCAGGACGCCCCCGCCGGCAGGTACGCCGTACGGACCGTGGCGCCGGCCGTCAGTACCGGCGCGACCAGCAGGTCGGGGCCGAACAGGTAGGAGTCGTCGACCGACCAGGCCGTCTGGTCGTCCGGGAACTCCAGGAACAGCGGCCGCATCACCGGCAGCCCCTCCTCGTGGGCGGCGCGCATGACGTCCAGCACATACGGCTTCAGCCGCTCGCGCAGCCGCAGGTACCGCTCCAGGATCGCCCCGGCCTCCTCGCCGTACGACCAGACCTCGTTCGGGCCGCCGGTCATCTCCGGGCCGAGCGGCATGCCCGGGTCGCGGAAGCCGTGCAGCCGCATCAGCGGGGACAGCGCGCCGAACTGGAACCAGCGGACCATCACCTCCCGGTAGGCCGGGTCGTCCGGGTCGCCGCCGTGGAAGCCGCCGATGTCGGTGTTCCACCACGGGATGCCCGACAGGGCCGTGTTGAGACCGGCCGCGATCTGGCGGCGCAGGGTCGGGAAGTCGGTGCCGATGTCACCGGACCACAGGGCGGCGCCGTAGCGCTGACTGCCCGCCCAGGCCGAGCGGTTGAGGGTGACGATCTCCTCCTCGCCGGTGGCGGCCAGGCCCTCGTGGAAGGTGCGGGCGTTCTCCGCCGGGTAGGCGTTGCCGACCTCCAGGCCCGGCCCCGCCCAGTAGCGCAGGTTCTCCTGGAAGCCCGGCTTGAGCTCGGGCTCGCAGGCGTCCAGCCAGAACGCCGTGATGCCGTACGGGTCGAGGTAGTTCTCCTTCACCTTCGACCACACGAACTCCCGGGCGTCCGGGTTGGTGGCGTCGTAGAAGGCCACCTGGACCGTGGAGGCGACCTCCTTGTCGGGCCAGTCGGCGTGCGCCATCGGCCCGTACTGGGTGCCGATGAAGTACCCGCGCTGCTCCATGACCGGGTGGTTCTCGCTGAGCGGCGACACCGAGGGCCAGACGCTCACCACCAGCTTGATGCCGAGCTCGTCCAGCTCGCGCACCATCGCCGCCGGGTCGGGCCACTCCTTCGGGTCGAACTTCCACTCGCCGAGGTGCGTCCAGTGGAAGAAGTCGCAGACGATCGCCGAGATGGGCAGCCCGCGCCGCTTGTACTCCCGGGCCACCGCCATGAGCTCGTCCTGGGTGCGGTAGCGCAGCTTGCACTGCCAGAAGCCCGCCGCCCACTCCGGCAGCATCGGGCTGCGGCCGGTCACCGCGCTGTAGCGGCGCTGGCCGGTCGCCGGGTCGCCCGCGGTGATCCAGTAGTCGATCTGCCGGGCCGAGTCGGCGACCCACCGGGTGCCGTTGTGCGCCAGCTCCACCCGGCCGATCGCCGGGTTGTTCCAGAGCAGGGTGTAACCGCGGCTGGAGGTCAGCACCGGGATGCCGACCTCGGCGTTGCGCTGGACCAGGTCCAGGACCAGGCCCTTCTGGTCGAAGCGGCCGTGCTGGTGCTGGCCGAGGCCGTAGAGCTTCTCGTCGTCGTAGGCGGCGAAGCGCTGCTCCAAGCGGTGGTGGCCGTTGCCGACGGCCGTGTAGAGGCGGGAGCCGGGCCACCAGAAGTGGGCGCGGTCCTCGGCGAGGATCTCTGCGGAGTCCTCCGTCCGCAGGAAGCGGATCAGGCCCTCGGCGCTCACCTCGACGGTGAGCGCACCGACGGTCAGCAGCCCGGTGCCGTCCTCGATCTTCACCGTGGCCGGCGTCGCGGGAACCTCGTCGAGCAGGGCGCCCGGGAGTCCCTCCAGGACCGGACCGCCGAGCCGGGCACGCACCCGGACCGCGTCCGGACCCCATGGTTCGATCCGGAGGGTCTCCTGGCGGCCGCTCCACTCCAGCGCACCGCCCCGCTCACGGAAGGTGCCGACGGTCGGGGAGGACTGCGCCAGACTCACCTGGGGCTGGGTTTCGACAGGCTGATTCACGCGTGCTCCTGTGCTCCTGGAGGAGTGCGGACATGGGGTGCAGGCATGGCGGTGCCCCGCGAGCAGGGCGGTGTTCAGAACGAGTGGGAGACGGGGCGCCTACGACCGGCTCGGCGCCGGACCCGTGCTCCCTCGTACCGTCAGCTCGGGCGCGATCAGTACGACCTCGTCGCTGCCGCGCCCGTCGAGCTTGGCGACCAGGTGGTCCACGGCGTGCCGGCCCATCTCCTGCGCGGGGATGGCCACCGACGTGAGCCGCACCGAGGCCTGCATCGCGACCTGGTCGGGGCAGATCGCGACCACCGACACGTCCTCCGGAACGGCCCGGCCCTGCTGCCGCAACAGCGCGAGCAGCGGCTCGACCGCCGACTCGTTCTGCACGATCAGTCCCGAGGTGTCCGGGCGTTCGTCGAGGATCCGGGCGAGGGTGACCGCCATCGCGTCGTACCCGCCCTCGCACGGCCGGTGCAGCAGCCTGACGCCCAGCTCCCGGGACCGGGACCGGAGCCCCTCGAGGGTGCGCTCGGCGAAGCCCGTGTGCCGCTCGTAGACGGCCGGGGCCTCCCCGATGACGGCGATGTCCTGGTGCCCCTGCTTGGCCAGGTGCTCCACGCACAGTGCGCCCGTCGCCCGGAAGTCCAGATCGACGCAGGTCAGCCCCGAGGTGTCGGCGGGCAGCCCGATCAGTACGGACGGCTGGTCCGTCGCGCGCAGCAGGGGCAGCCGCTCGTCGTGGAGTTCGACGTCCATGAGGATCATGCCGTCGGCGAGCCCGCTGCCGGCCACGCGGCGCACCGCGTCCGGGCCCTCCTCACCGGTGAGCAGCAGCACGTCGTACCCGTGGGCGCGGGCGGAGGTCGCCACGGCGATGGCGATCTCCATCATCACGGGCACGTACATGTCCGTGCGCAGCGGGACCATGAGCGCGATGATGTTCGACTTGCTGCTGGCCAGGGCGCGGGCCCCGGCGTTCGGGTGGTACCCGAGCTCGCGGATGCTCCGCTCGACCCGCTGCCGGGTGTTCGCGGAGATGGACCGCTTGCCGCTGAGGACATAGCTCACCGTGCTCGCCGAGACTCCGGCGTGCTGGGCGACCTCGGCGAGGGTGACCATCCAGCTCTCCAAGTTCTTGTGAAGCGCTTCGACAGTGCGCGTTGCTGATAAAGGTGCGTGAGAGTGGTTCGACAGTAGCTTCAGCGAGAGTGAGTGTCCATAGTCAGTCGAAGCGCTTCGATGCGGGTTTTCGTGAGCGCTCTCGACGCGGGAACCGGCCAGGGGGACGACCCTTCGATGCAACACCGTCGTCAGGCGCCCGACAAGTGCCGGGCACGCTCCACCCCCTTCGGCTGAACGGACGCGCGAGGACTGGTGGGAGCGTCCGGATTCGGGTACCAACGATCCAGTAGCACTGGTCGGTAACGAAACGATCCTCCATCTTCCTAGTTGCGGCGAGGTGCCCCTCATGTCCGCTTCCACCACCCCCTCTTCCCGTCCCGCCGTCACCGAGCGGGAGGCCCGTGAGGTGGCGGAGGCCGCCCGGGAACAGCACTGGCGCAAGCCCAGCTTCGCCAAGGAGCTGTTCCTCGGCCGCTTCCGGCTCGACCTCATCCACCCCCACCCCCTCCCTGCCGACGAGGCGGCCCAGCGCGGCGAGGAGTTCCTCGCCAAGCTCCGCGACTTCGTCGAGACCAAGGTCGACGGTGCCCTCATCGAGCGCGAGGCCCGGATCCCCGACGAGGTGATCGACGGCCTGAAGGAGCTCGGCGCCTTCGGCATGAAGATCGACACCAAGTACGGCGGGCTCGGCCTCGGGCAGGTGTACTACAACAAGGCGCTCGCCCTGGCCGGCTCCGCGAGCCCCGCGATCGGCGTGCTGCTCTCCGCGCACCAGTCGATCGGCGTGCCCCAGCCCCTGAAGCTGTTCGGCACGCAGGAGCAGCGCGAGCGCTTCCTGCCGCGCTGCGCCCGCACGGACATCAGCGCCTTCCTGCTCACCGAGCCCGACGTCGGCTCCGACCCGGCCCGCCTGGCCACCACCGCGATCCCGGACGATGGGGGCACCTCCCGCTCGAGCGGAGCCGAGAGTGGGGGAGACTACGTCCTCGACGGGGTGAAACTGTGGACCACCAACGGCGTCGTCGCCGACCTGCTGGTCGTGATGGCCCGGGTCCCGAAGTCCGAGGGCCACCGCGGCGGCATCACGGCCTTCGTCGTCGAGACGAACTCGCCGGGCGTCACCGTCGAGAACCGCAACGCCTTCATGGGCCTGCGAGGCATCGAGAACGGCGTCACCCGCTTCCACCAGGTCCGCGTCCCCGCGGCCAACCGCGTCGGCGAGGAGGGCCAGGGCCTGAAGATCGCCCTGACCACCCTCAACACCGGGCGGCTGTCGCTGCCGGCCTCCTGCGTCGCGGCCGGCAAGTGGTGCCTGAAGATCGCCCGGGAGTGGTCGGCGGCCCGCGAGCAGTGGGGCAAGCCCGTCGCGCACCACGAGGCGGTCGGCTCGAAGATCTCCTTCATCGCGGCTACCACCTTCGCCCTGGAGGCCGTGACCGACCTGGCCTCCCAGATGGCCGACGAGGACCGCAACGACATCCGCATCGAAGGCGCCCTCGCCAAGCTGTACGCCTCCGAGATGGCCTGGACGATGGCCGACGAGCTGGTCCAGATCCGCGGCGGACGCGGTTTCGAGACGGCCGACTCCCTGCGGGCCCGCGGAGAGCGCGGCGTCCCGGCCGAGCAGCTGTTGCGCGACCTGCGCATCAACCGCATCTTCGAGGGCTCCACCGAGATCATGCACCTGCTGATCGCGCGTGAGGCCGTCGACGCCCACCTCTCGGTCGCCGGCGACCTCATCGACCCCGAGAAGTCCCTGGGCGACAAGGCCAGGGCCGGCGCGAACGCGGGCGTCTTCTACGCCAAGTGGCTGCCGAAACTGGTCGCGGGCCCCGGCCAGCTCCCGGCCTCCTACGGCGAGTTCAAACACGACGTGGACCTCTCCGGCCACCTGCGCTACGTCGAGCGCACCGCCCGCAAGCTGGCCCGCTCCACCTTCTACGCCATGTCCCGCTGGCAAGGCCGGATGGAGTCCAAGCAGGGCTTCCTCGGCCGGATCGTCGACATCGGCGCCGAGCTGTTCGCCATGAGCGCGTCCTGTGTGCGGGCCGAGCTCCTGCGCAGCCAGGGCGACCACGGCCGGGAGGCCTACCAGCTGGCCGACGTCTTCTGCCGCCAGGCCAGGATCCGCGTCGAGGAGCTCTTCACCCGTCTGTGGACCAACACCGACGACCTCGACCGCAAGGTCGTCAAGGGTGTCCTGTCCGGCACGTACGAGTGGCTGGAGCAGGGCATCGTCGACCCGTCGGGCGAGGGCCCCTGGATCGCGGACGCGACACCGGGACCGAGTCGGAAGGAGAACCTCCACCGGCCGATCCGGTAGACCCGGCCTTCCTGGGGGCGTGCACCGATATGGCGCGCGCCCCCGGGAAGGGGATGCGCTGTCCTCACACACCGGCCTTACGGCAACAATGGAGCAATGAGCGACAGTCCAGCCCCCCTCGCCGACCCGCACCTCGTCTACGACCCCGTAGCGGGCAGTGGCCCGAAGGACGTGGTGATCCTCGGCTCCACCGGGTCCATCGGCACCCAGGCCATCGACCTCGTGCTGCGCAACCCCCACCGCTTCCGCGTCACCGGCCTGTCGGCCAACGGCGGCCGCATCGCCCTCCTCGCCGAGCAGGCGTACCGGCTGCGGGTGCGGACGGTCGCGGTCGCCCGCGAGGACGTCGTACCGGCCCTGCGCGAGGCGCTCACCGCTCAGTACGGCCCCGGCGAGCCGCTCCCCGAGCTCCTCGCCGGCCCGGACGCGGCCACCCACCTGGCGGCGTCCGAGTGCCACACCGTCCTGAACGGCATCACCGGCTCCATCGGACTCGCCCCGACCCTGGCCGCCCTGGAGGCGGGCCGGACCCTGGCGCTGGCCAACAAGGAATCGCTCATCGTCGGCGGCCCGCTGGTCAAGGCCCTCGCCAAGCCCGGGCAGATCATCCCGGTCGACTCCGAGCACGCCGCCCTCTTCCAGGCCCTGGCCGCGGGCACCCGCGCCGACGTCCGCAAGCTGGTCGTCACCGCCTCCGGCGGCCCCTTCCGCGGCCGCAGCAAGGCCGAGCTCGCGAGCGTCACCGTCGAGGACGCCCTCGCGCACCCCACCTGGGCCATGGGCCCGGTCATCACGATCAACTCCGCGACCCTCGTCAACAAGGGCCTGGAGGTCATCGAGGCGCACCTCCTCTACGACATTCCCTTCGACCGCATTGAGGTGGTCGTGCATCCCCAGTCGTATGTCCACTCGATGGTTGAGTTCACGGATGGATCGACACTGGCCCAGGCGACCCCGCCCGACATGCGCGGGCCCATCGCCATCGGCCTCGGCTGGCCCGAGCGGGTGCCCGACGCGGCCCCCACCTTCGACTGGAGCAAGGCCTCGACCTGGGAGTTCTTCCCGCTCGACAACGAGGCCTTCCCCTCGGTGAACCTCGCCCGGCACGTCGGCGAGCTCGCGGGCACCGCCCCGGCGGTGTTCAACGCGGCCAACGAGGAGAGCGTGGAGGCGTTCCGCCAGGGGGCGCTGCCCTTCAACGGGATCATGGACACCGTCACCCGGGTCGTCGAGGAGCACGGCACCCCGCGTACGGGAACCTCGCTCACCGTGTCGGACGTCCTCGAAGCGGAGACCTGGGCGCGGACCCGGGCCCGGGAACTGGCGGCACAGACGGCGGAGGCCCGTGCATGACGACCCTGATGTTCATCCTCGGCATAGTCCTCTTCGCGGTCGGCCTGCTCGTCTCGATCGCGTGGCACGAGCTGGGGCACCTGTCCACCGCCAAGCTCTTCGGCATCCGCGTGCCGCAGTACATGGTCGGCTTCGGCCCCACGATCTTCTCGCGCAACAGGGGCGAGACGGAGTACGGCATCAAGGCCATCCCGTTCGGCGGCTACATCCGCATGATCGGCATGTTCCCGCCCGGCCCCGACGGCCGCATGGAGGCCCGCTCCACCTCCCCCTGGCGCGGCATGATCGAGGACGCCCGCACCGCCGCCTACGAGGAACTCCAGCCGGGCGACGAGAAGCGCATGTTCTACACACGCGCTCCCTGGAAGCGCGTGATCGTGATGTTCGCGGGCCCCTTCATGAACCTCGTCCTCGCGGTGGCGCTCTTCCTCACCGTCCTGATGGGCTTCGGCATCACCCAGCAGACCACCACGGTCAGTTCGGTCTCCCAGTGCGTCATCGCGCAGAACGAGAACCGCGACAAGTGCGAGAAGGGCGACCCGGCCGCCCCCGCCGCCGCCGCGGGCCTCAAGGCCGGCGACAAGATCGTCTCCTTCGACGGCGTGAAGACCGACGACTGGAACAAGCTGTCCGACCTGATCCGCGCCACCCCCGGCAAGGAGGTGCCGATCGTCGTCGACCGCAAGGGCCAGGACGTCACCCTGCACGCGAAGATCGCCACCAACCGGGTCGCCAAGAAGGACGCGAGCGGCCAGATCGTCGAGGGTCAGTACGTCCAGGCCGGCTTCCTCGGCTTCAGCGCCGCCACCGGCGTGGTCAAGCAGGACTTCGGCGACTCCGTGACCTGGATGGGGGACCGCATCGGCGAGGCCGTCGACTCCCTCGCCGCCCTCCCCGGCAAGGTCCCGGCCCTGTGGAACGCGGCCTTCGACGGCGCCCCGCGCGAGGCCGACTCCCCGATGGGCGTGGTCGGCGCGGCCCGCGTCGGCGGTGAGATCTTCACCCTCGACATCCCGCCCACCCAGCAGCTGGCCATGGCCCTGATGCTGGTCGCCGGCTTCAACCTCTCGCTGTTCCTGTTCAACATGCTCCCGCTGCTGCCGCTCGACGGCGGTCACATCGCGGGCGCGTTGTGGGAGTCGCTGCGCCGCAACACGGCCAAGGTGCTGCGCCGGCCGGACCCGGGCCCCTTCGACGTGGCGAAGCTCATGCCGGTCGCCTACGTCGTCGCCGGGATCTTCATCTGCTTCACGATCCTGGTTCTGATCGCAGACGTCGTCAACCCGGTGAAAATCTCCTAGTCATACGGCGTTCACGGCGGCCCGGCAGGCTTTTCGCCGGGCCGCCTCCCATTGGGTGGCACGGCGGGTGGGATGTGCTCGCCCCGAGGCATGTGCCGTAATCTCGAAGCTCGGAGCCCGCTGCTCACGGGACCGGACCTTGATCCACGACTTGGGGTTGCACAGCAGATGACTGCGATTTCTCTCGGCATGCCGTCCGTTCCGACCAAGCTCGCCGAGCGCCGGAAGAGCCGCAAGATCCAGGTCGGATCCGTGGCCGTCGGCGGAGACGCCCCCGTGTCGGTGCAGTCGATGACCACGACGCGCACCTCCGACATCGGCGCGACCCTCCAGCAGATCGCCGAGCTCACCGCCTCCGGCTGCCAGATCGTCCGGGTCGCCTGCCCGACCCAGGACGACGCCGACGCCCTCGCGACCATCGCCCGCAAGTCGCAGATCCCGGTCATCGCCGACATCCACTTCCAGCCGAAGTACGTCTTCGCGGCCATCGAGGCCGGCTGTGCGGCGGTCCGCGTCAACCCCGGCAACATCAAGCAGTTCGACGACAAGGTCAAGGAGATCGCCAAGGCGGCCCGGGACCACGGCACCCCGATCCGTATCGGCGTCAACGCCGGCTCCCTCGACCGGCGCCTGCTCCAGAAGTACGGCAAGGCGACCCCCGAGGCCCTGGTCGAGTCGGCCCTGTGGGAGGCGTCGCTCTTCGAGGAGCACGACTTCCGCGACATCAAGATCTCCGTCAAGCACAACGACCCGGTCGTCATGATCGAGGCCTACAAGCAGCTCGCCGCCCAGTGCGACTACCCGCTGCACCTCGGCGTCACGGAGGCGGGCCCGGCCTTCCAGGGCACGATCAAGTCGGCCGTCGCCTTCGGCGCCCTGCTCTCCCAGGGCATCGGCGACACGATCCGCGTCTCGCTGTCCGCGCCGCCGGCCGAGGAGGTCAAGGTCGGCATCCAGATCCTGGAGTCCCTGAACCTCAAGGAGCGCGGCCTGGAGATCGTCTCCTGCCCGTCCTGCGGCCGCGCCCAGGTCGACGTCTACAAGCTCGCCGAAGAGGTCACTGCCGGCCTCACCGGCATGGAGGTCCCGCTCCGCGTCGCCGTCATGGGCTGCGTCGTGAACGGCCCCGGCGAGGCCCGCGAGGCCGACCTCGGCGTCGCCTCCGGCAACGGCAAGGGCCAGATCTTCGTCAAGGGCGAGGTCATCAAGACCGTCCCCGAGTCCAAGATCGTGGAGACCCTCATCGAAGAGGCCATGAAGCTCGCCGAGCAGATGGAGAAGGACGGCGTGATCTCGGGCGAACCGTCGGTGGCGGTCGCGGGCTGATCCCTTGGCATCGGCGGTTTCCCAGTGCCCCGTCTTTCAGGGGCGCGGGGAACCGCGCGCCCGGCCACGTCGAACCCGCACTCGCTGCCGAACCGTTCCCCCCGAGCTCCCAGGCGTTGCCCCAAGCGGCGCAGCTATAGTGCGGAGACCAGCAACCCCAGTTCGTGAGGCCCGCACGTGTTGACGCAGACCACCTCACGGGTCCTCGAACCGAGCGACCTGGACGCCGCGCTCGCCGTCCTCGACCGCGAGCCGGTCGCGAACGCCTTCGTGACGTCCCGCGTCCAGATCGCCGGACTCGACCCGTGGCGGCTCGGCGGTGAGATGTGGGGCTGGTACGAGGACGGCATACTCACCTCCCTCTGCTACGCCGGCGCCAACCTGGTCCCGATCTGTGCGGGCCCGCGCGCCGTGCGCGCCTTCGCCGACCGAGCCCGCCGGGCCGGTCGCCGCTGCTCCTCCATCGTCGGCCCCTCCGGTGCCACATCCGACCTGTGGCGGCTCCTGGAACCCCAGTGGGGCCCGGCCCGCGACGTCCGCCGCCACCAGCCGCTCATGGTCACCGACCGCCTCCCGGACGGCATCACCCCGGACCCCTACGTCCGTCGCGTCCGCAAGGACGAGATGGAGACGATCATGCCGGCGTGCGTGGCGATGTTCACCGAAGAGGTCGGCGTCTCCCCGCTGGCCGGCGACGGCGGCCTGCTCTACCAGGCCCGCGTCGCCGAACTCGTCGGCTCCGGCCGCGCCTTCGCCCGCTTCGACGCGGACGGCAAGGTCGTCTTCAAGGCCGAGATCGGCGCCGCGACGGACCGCGCCTGCCAGATCCAGGGCGTCTGGGTGGCCCCCGAATACCGGGGCACCGGCATGGCGGCTCCCGGCATGGCGGCGGTCCTGCGCTACGCCCTGGCCGACGTCGCCCCCGTGGTCAGCCTGTACGTCAACGACTTCAACACTCCGGCCAGGAGGGCCTACCAGAGGGTGGGCTTCCGGGAAGTGGGAGCTTTCATGAGCGTCCTGTTCTGAACCGCCCTCAGGGGCGCGGGGAACTGCGCGCTCAGCCACATCCGGCCTGCACCCGGCACGGAACGGGAACCCCCCTGTAGGCTCCCCGCCATGGACCTGGTGATCGGCCCACTCGACCTCTCCGCCCACGTGGACGAAGCGCTGGCCGTCCAGGCCGTGGCCTTCGGCCTGGGCCCGGACGAGGTGGCCGTCCGCCGCCAGATCGTCCTGCGCCACATGACCTACCCGGGCGCCAGGGCCCTCGGCGCCAGCACCGCCGAACGCCTGGTCGGCTTCGTCTACGGCATGCCCAACGACCGCACCCACTGGTGGTCCACCGTCGTCGAGCCCTACCTCCGCGCCCAGCACAACGACCACTGGCTCGACGACTCCTTCGTGATCACCGAACTGCACGTCCACCCGGCGTACCAGAACCGCGGCCTGGGCCGCTCCCTGATCACCACGATCACCGACGGCGCCGACGAACCCCGCTCGATCCTCTCCGCGATCGACACCGACAGCCCGGCCCGCGCCCTCTACCGCTCCCTTGGCTACCAGGACCTGGCCCGCCAGGTGCTCTTCCCCAGTGCGCCGAAGCCGTACGCCGTGATGGGCGCCCCCCTGCCCCTGCGCCGCGCATAACCGATTTCCACCCTCGCGCACCCCCCGGATAACCTCCTGCCATCACCTTCCCCCGCTCTCGGCTCCGCTCGAGCGGGGGACCCCCAGCAGCAGGAGCAGAGGAACCATGGCAAACGCACCGGTCCAGCGCATGTCCCAGTTGTTGGCGAAGACGTTGCGCGACGACCCGGCGGACGCCGAGGTCCTCAGCCACAAGCTCCTCGTCCGCGCCGGCTACGTACGTCGCACCGCCGCCGGCGTCTGGAGCTGGCTGCCCCTCGGCAAGAAGGTGCTGGCCAACGTCGAGCGGATCGTCCGCGAGGAGATGGACGCCGTCGGCGCCCAGGAGGTCCTGCTCCCCGCCATCCTCCCGCGCGAGCCCTACGAGGCCACCGGCCGCTGGGACGAGTACGGCCCCGAGCTGTTCCGGCTGCAGGACCGCAAGGGCGGCGACTACCTCCTCGGCCCCACCCACGAGGAGATCTTCACCCTCCTGGTGAAGGACCAGGCGTCCTCCTACAAGGACCTGCCGGTCATCCTGTACCAGATCCAGAACAAGTACCGCGACGAGGCCCGGCCCCGCGCCGGCATCCTGCGCGGCCGCGAGTTCCTGATGAAGGACTCCTACTCCTTCGACACCGAGGACGAGGGCCTCGCGAAGTCCTACGCCCTGCACCGTGAGGCCTACCAGAAGATCTTCGCGCGCCTGGGCCTCGACTACCGCATCTGCGCAGCGACGGCCGGTGCGATGGGCGGCTCCAAGTCCGAGGAGTTCCTGGCCCCGGCCGAGGCCGGCGAGGACACCTTCGCCGACTGCCCCAACTGCGACTTCGCCGCCAACACCGAGGCGATCACGTACGAGTTGAAGCCCGTCGACGCCTCGGACGTGCCGGCCGCCGAGGACATCCCCACCCCCGACACCCCGACCATCGAGACCCTCGCCGCCCACCTCGGCGTCCCGGCCTCGGCCACGCTGAAGAACCTCCTCGTGAAGGTCGACGGCGAGATCGTCGCCGTCGGTGTCCCCGGGGACCGCGAGGTCGACATGGACAAGGTCGAGGCACACTTCGCCCCGGCGGCTGTCGAGCTGGTCACCGAGACGGACTTCGCCGCCCGCCCCGACCTGGTCCGCGGCTACGTCGGACCGCGGGGCCTGGACAAGGTCACGTACATCGCCGACCCGCGCGTCGCCCCCGGCACGGCCTGGATCACCGGCGCCAACAAGGCCGGCACCCACGCCAAGAACGTCGTCGCGGGCCGTGACTTCGAGGTCGACACCTACGTCGACGTCGTGGTCGTGCAGGAGGGCGACCCCTGCCCGAAGTGCGGCACGGGGCTGGTCCTGGACCGCGCCATCGAGATCGGCCACATCTTCCAGCTGGGCCGCAAGTACGCCGACGCCCTCAAGCTCGACGTCCTCGGCCAGAACGGCAAGCCGGTCCGCGTCACCATGGGCTCCTACGGCATCGGCGTCTCCCGCGCGGTGGCCGCCCTCGCCGAGCAGAGCGCCGACGACAAGGGCCTGTGCTGGCCCGCCGAGGTCGCCCCGGCCGACGTCCACGTGGTCGCCGCCGGCAAGGCCCTCCAGACCGAACTGGCCCTGGACATCTCCCAGAAGCTGGCCGCGGCCGGTGTGCGCGTCCTGGTCGACGACCGCCCCGGCGTCTCCCCGGGCGTCAAGTTCACGGACTCCGAGCTGATCGGCGTACCGCAGATCCTCGTGGCCGGACGGCGCGCGGCCGACGGCGTGGTGGAACTGAAGGACCGCCGCACCGGCGAGCGCGAGGAGCTGACGGTCGAGGAGGCCGTCGCCCGCCTCACGGCGTAGCCCCGGGAGGGCCGTTGCGACGCGGCAACGGCCCATGGCCGGCGTCGATGCCGCTGTGAGCGCCCCGGAGGCGGAGCGCTCACAGCCAGCCGGCGAACTCCAGCAACAGCTCCGCATCCCGCGGCCGTCCGACCCGCCCCGCCCGTACGCCCGACTCCACGGCCCGGAACAGCGTCCAGCCCCGCAGCCGGTCCTGGTCCACGTCCAGGGACTCGGCGAGCCGCTTCACCCGGCGCCGGGTCGTCGCCGCGCCGGACGGCTGGGCGATCAGGTCCTCCACCCGGTCCCGGACCAGCCGGGCCAGATCGAAGGCGCACTCTCCGACCACCGGGTCCGGCCCCACGGCCAGCCACGGCATCCGCTCACCGCCGAGTACCTTGCTCTGCCGGAACGTGCCGTGCAGCAGCCGGTGCTCGGGCGGCGCGGCCAGCAACTCCTCGCGCGCCACGAGCGCCAGATCGACCAGCGCGGCAACCTCCGGCTCGGCCCGGGCCCGCGCCCGCATCGCCTCGGCCTGCCGCCCGGTCCGCTCGGCGACCGTCTCGAAGGGGAAGTCGGCGGGCGGCTCCACCCACAGCCGCCGCAGCGTTCCCGCCGCCTCCAGCAGCGCCTTCGCCTCCGGCAGCGACCGCACCGACACATCCGGATGCAGCCGCTCCAGCAGCAGCACGCCCTCCGTCGACACGGGTTCGACCAGCTGTACGGCACCCCGCCCGGCCCAGTGCGCGAGCGCGGCCCGCTCCGCCTCCGGACGCGCCCGGCCCGGCGCCAGCTTGAGTACGGCGGGTGTCCCGTCGGCCGCCCGCACCAGCACGACCAGGCTGCTGCGCCCACCGGGCACCTGCACCCGCTCCACGGTCAACTCGCGTAGCGCAACGGCCTGCCGCGCCGCCTCGGGCAGCTTCTCCAGCCAGTCGTCACCGTCCGGTGCCGTCTCACCGAGCGCCCTCACCAGACGCTTCGGCGGTTCGAAAACCATGCGCGAGTCTTTCCCTTCGTGCTGTCCGCGGTGCGTGCCCCGCGCGGGTCACGCCGTCGGCGCCGCCGAGGGCGGGGCCGTGCCGGCCCGCTCGGCGAGCCCAGGGAAGGCTACGCTCTCGCCGCGCCAGCGCACCGCCCGCACCGCCGCCTCCCGCAGCGCCTCGGCGGCCTGGGCCCGCCGCCCGCCGCCCGCCGCACGCACCAGGTCGGCGTACACCCCGGCCACCCGGTCCTCCAGCTCGGCGGCGAGCCGCACGGCGGCCGCCGCGTCCGGCACCTGGAAGGGCAGCGCGTAACCGGCCGACGCGGCCACCGGCCGGCCCCCCAGGTCCTTCACCTCGCGCACCAGGGCGTCCCTGCGCGCCCGGTGCGCGTCGTACGCCGTGACCGCCTCGGTACGCCGCCCGTCGCCGATCCGCCCGCCGACGACGCCGTATCCGTAGACCGCCGCGTGCTCGGCCGCCAGCGCCGCCTGCAGAGCACGCAGCTCCCGGTCCTTCTCCTCGCTCACGCGCCGCCCTCCGTCAGCAGATACACATGCGCCGCCCCGGCCGCCGCCGCCGACGCCAGCAGCCGCGCCAGCTCGCCCGGAACCCCGCCCAGCGCCTTGACCCGCCGGTCGGCGAGCTCCCGCTCCGCCGCGGCGAGCCCGGCCAGGGCGTCCTTGTCGTTCCCCGGCACGGCCGCGGACGGCGATGGGGAGGCCGACGGGGACACCGAAGGCGATGCTTTTCGGCCACCGCCGAACGCCTGCGTGTGCCGTACGACCTCCTCGCGCAGCGGCCGCAGCCGGCCCGCGAGCCCCGGCCGGGCGGCGATCACCGCGTCGTAGCGCTCCACCAGCTCCGCGCTGTCGCGGGCCGCACGCGCGCGTGCCCGGTCGGCGGCCGCCGTGCCGTCTGCGGCCGGGCCACCGGAGTCCCCGCCGGTGCAGCCCGTCAGGGCGAGGGCCGCCGGGGCGACGGCGAACAGACTCCTTCTGCGCGGCCCCGAGCGGGTACGCGGCGATGGGGGGAACGGCACGTCAGACGTCCTCGGGGCTCGTGTCGAGAAATATTCGAGAAAGATTCGAGAATGAGGGGACCGCAAGGGCTGCGCGCCCGTGATCACGGTACCCGGGGCGTGGCACGGCATCACTCAGCGGCACCGTTCGTGACCGGGTGGACGGCAACACTCCCCGCGACCGGATACCCTTTGACCAGACACGCGACCCATCCCACAACAGCACACGCGGCCGAGGAGTCACCCGGATGAGCACCACCCAGAGCGAGAGGCTGCGAGAGCTACTGGACCCGCTCGTCAGCTCCCAGGGCCTGGATCTCGAGGAGATCGAGGTGGACTCCGTCGGACGCAAGCGTGTGCTGCGCGTCGTCGTCGACTCGGACACGGGCGCCGACCTGGACCAGATCGCCGATGTGAGCCGCGCGCTCTCGGCGAAGCTCGACGAGACGGACGCGATGGGCGAGGGCGAGTACACCCTCGAGGTCGGCACCCCGGGTGCGGAGCGCCTCCTCACGGAACACCGCCACTACGTTCGCGCCACGGACCGGCTGGTGAAGTTCCAGCTGGCCGAGGGCGGCGAGCTGGTCGCCAGGATCCTGAAGGTCGACGACGAGGGTGTCGACACCGAGGTGCCCGGCGTGAAGGGCCGTAAGGCCACCGCGCGCAGGATCGCGTTCGACGACATCGCCCGGGCGCGTGTCCAGGTCGAGTTCAGCCGCAAGGACAAGAAGGAAGAGGAGGCGTAGCCGTGGACATCGACATGAGCGCCCTGCGGGGCTTGGTTCGGGAGAAGGAGATCTCCTTCGACCTGCTGGTCGAGGCGATCGAGTCGGCCCTCCTCATCGCCTACCACCGCACCGAGGGAAGCCGCCGTCACGCGCGCGTGGAGCTCAACCGGGAGACCGGCCATGTGACCGTGTGGGCGAAGGAGGACCCCGACGACCTGGAGGAGGGCCAGGAGGCCCGCGAGTTCGACGACACCCCGTCCGGTTTCGGCCGTATCGCCGCCACCACGGCCAAGCAGGTCATCCTGCAGCGCCTGCGCGACGCCGAGGACGACGCGACGCTCGGCGAGTACGCCGGCCGCGAGGGCGACATCGTCACCGGAGTGGTCCAGCAGGGCCGCGACCCGAAGAACGTGCTCGTCGACATCGGCAAGCTCGAGGCCATCCTGCCCGTACAGGAGCAGGTGCCGGGGGAGACCTACCCCCACGGCATGCGCCTGCGCACCTACGTCGTCCGGGTGGCCAAGGGCGTCCGCGGGCCCTCCGTCACCCTCTCGCGCACGCATCCCAACCTGGTGAAGAAGCTCTTCGCCCTGGAGGTGCCGGAGATCGCCGACGGATCGGTGGAGATCGCCGCGATCGCCCGCGAGGCCGGTCACCGCACGAAGATCGCCGTCCGGTCCACCCGCTCCGGCCTGAACGCCAAGGGCGCCTGCATCGGCCCCATGGGCGGCCGTGTGCGCAACGTCATGGGCGAGCTGAACGGTGAGAAGATCGACATCGTCGACTGGTCGGACGACCCGGGCGACATGGTGGCGAACGCGCTGTCCCCGGCCCGGGTCTCCAAGGTGGAGATCGTGGACATGGCGACGCGGTCGGCCCGGGTGACCGTGCCCGACTACCAGCTGTCCCTGGCCATCGGCAAGGAGGGGCAGAACGCCCGCCTCGCGGCCCGGCTGACCGGCTGGCGGATCGACATCCGCCCGGACACCGAACCTGCCGCGGCCGGTTCCGAGGAATAGATCCAAGCCGCGCGCCGTTCAGATCACGACAGGTTCCTGCGCGGCAACTGTTCGAATCCTGCCCCAAAGGGGTGAGGAGCGTACGGGGAGGTAGACTTAGCAGTGTCTGGCCGGACGCGCGCCCGCGCATGCCCTGAACGCACCTGTGTGGGGTGTCGGGAGCGAGCGGCCAAGGCCGAACTGCTGCGGATCGTAGCGATCAAGGACGCGTGCGTCCCTGATCCACGCGGTACGCTGCCCGGCCGGGGTGCGTACGTACACCCCGCACCGGTCTGTCTCGACCAGGCGGTACGCCGCCGGGCGTTCCCGAGGGCACTGCGCGTCCCGGGACCGCTCGACACAAAGGCGTTGCGCCAGTACGTCGAGCAGACGACAGTTGCCGAGCAGGCAACACGGTAAGACGTGCCGCACGGAACCCCGTGCGGCTAGGTACCTCGCGAGTCGAAAGCAGGTCGAGATTGCGATGAGCACTCGATGAGTACGCGATGAGTACGCCCATGAACTAGCGACGGTCCGGACGCAACCCGGACCTCAAAGGAGCGAAGTGGCTAAGGTCCGGGTCTACGAACTCGCCAAGGAGTTCGGCGTCGAGAGCAAGGTCGTCATGGCCAAGCTCCAGGAACTCGGTGAATTCGTCCGTTCGGCGTCTTCGACGATCGAAGCGCCCGTTGTACGCAAGCTGACGGACGCCCTCCAGCAGGGCAGCGGAGGCGGTAAGCCCGCCCCCGCCCGCAAGGCTGCCCCGGCGAAGCCGGGCGCCCCCTCTCCCGCGCAGGCTGCCCGTCCGGCCGCCCCGCGCCCGCCGGCCCCCAAGCCGGCCGCCGCCGAGAAGCCCGCGGCTCCCGCCGCGCCGGCCGCTCCCGGCCCCCGTCCCACCCCGGGCCCGAAGCCCGCGCCGCGGCCCGCCCCGGCGTCCCCGGCTCCGACCACGCCCGAGTTCACGGCGCCCCCGTCGGCTCCCGCCGCACCGGCCGCCTCTCAGGGCCAGGGCTCCGGCCCGCGTCCGGGCGCCCCGCGTCCGGCCGGCCAGGCCCCGCGTCCGGGTGCCCCGCGTCCGGGCGGTCCCGGCCAGGGCGGCCAGGGCCGTGGTGACCGCGGCGACCGCGGCGACCGTCCCGGCGCTCCGCGCCAGGGTGGCGGCGCCCCGCGTCCCGGTGCCCGTCCGGCGGGTCCCCGTCCGGGCAACAACCCGTTCACCTCCGGCGGCTCCACCGGCATGGCGCGCCCGCAGGCGCCCCGTCCGGGTGGCGCCCCGCGTCCGGGCGGCCCCGGTGCGCCCGGTGGCGCCCCGCGTCCGCAGGGCCAGGGCGGCCAGGGCGGTCCCCGTCCGCAGGGTGCCGGCGGCGGTCCTCGTCCGCAGGCTCCGGGCGGCGCGCGTCCGACCCCGGGCGGCATGCCCCGTCCGCAGGGCGGCGGCCCGCGTCCCGGCGGCGGTCCCGGTGGTCCGCGTCCCAACCCCGGCATGATGCCGCAGCGTCCTGCTGCCGGCCCGCGTCCCGGTGGCGGTGGCCCCGGCGGCCGCGGTCCCGGTGGCGGCGGTCGTCCCGGTGGCGGCGGCGGTCGCCCGGGTGGCGGCGGCGGCTTCGCCGGACGTCCCGGTGGCGGCGGTGGCGGTTTCGCCGGTCGTCCCGGTGGTCCCGGTGGCGGTGGCGGCGGTTTCGCCGGTCGTCCCGGTGGTCCCGGTGGCGGTGGCCGTCCCGGCTTCGGTGGTCGTCCCGGCGGTCCCGGTGGCCGTGGTGGCACGCAGGGTGCCTTCGGTCGTCCCGGTGGTCCCGCGCGTCGTGGCCGCAAGTCGAAGCGGCAGAGGCGCCAGGAGTACGAGGCCATGCAGGCCCCGTCGGTCGGCGGTGTGATGCTGCCTCGCGGCAACGGCGAGACCGTTCGCCTGTCGCGCGGTGCCTCGCTCACCGACTTCGCGGAGAAGATCAACGCCAACCCGGCGTCGCTCGTCGCGGTCATGATGAACCTCGGCGAGATGGTCACGGCCACGCAGTCCGTCTCCGACGAGACGCTGCAGCTCCTCGCCGGCGAGATGAACTACACGGTTCAGATCGTCAGCCCGGAGGAGGAGGACCGCGAGCTCCTCGAGTCCTTCGACATCGAGTTCGGCGAGGACGAGGGCGACGAGGAGGACCTGATGGTCCGTCCGCCCGTCGTCACCGTCATGGGTCACGTCGACCACGGTAAGACCCGGCTCCTCGACGCCATCCGCAAGACGAACGTCATCGCGGGCGAGGCCGGCGGCATCACCCAGCACATCGGTGCCTACCAGGTCGCGACCGAGGTCAACGAAGAAGAGCGCAAGATCACCTTCATCGACACCCCGGGTCACGAGGCGTTCACCGCCATGCGTGCCCGTGGTGCGCGGTCGACCGACATCGCGATCCTGGTCGTCGCGGCCAACGACGGCGTCATGCCGCAGACGGTCGAGGCGCTCAACCACGCGAAGGCGGCCGAGGTCCCGATCGTCGTCGCGGTCAACAAGATCGACGTCGAGGGCGCGGACCCGACCAAGGTGCGCGGTCAGCTGACCGAGTACGGCCTGGTGGCCGAGGAGTACGGCGGCGACACCATGTTCGTCGACATCTCCGCCAAGCAGGGTCTGCACATCGACTCCCTGCTGGAGGCCGTGGTCCTCACCGCCGACGCCTCGCTCGACCTGCGGGCCAACCCGCACCAGGACGCGCAGGGCATCTCGATCGAGTCCCGCCTCGACCGCGGCCGCGGTGCCGTGTCGACGGTCCTCGTCCAGCGAGGCACGCTGCGGGTCGGCGACACCATGGTGGTCGGCGACGCGTACGGCCGAGTCCGGGCGATGCACGACGACAACGGCAACAGCGTTGCCGAGGCCGGTCCCTCGACGCCGGTTCAGGTCCTGGGCCTGACCAACGTCCCGGGTGCGGGCGACAACTTCCTGGTGGTCGACGAGGACCGTACGGCCCGTCAGATCGCCGAGAAGCGCGCCGCCCGTGAGCGCAACGCCGCGTTCGCCAAGCGCACGCGCCGCGTGTCGCTGGAGGACCTGGACAAGGTGCTCAAGGCCGGCGAGGTCCAGCAGCTGAACCTGATCATCAAGGGTGACGCTTCCGGATCGGTCGAGGCCCTCGAGTCCTCGCTGCTCCAGCTGGACGTCGGCGAAGAGGTCGACATCCGCGTCCTGCACCGCGGCGTCGGTGCGGTCACGGAGTCCGACATCGACCTGGCCATGGGCTCCGACGCCATCGTCATCGGCTTCAACGTGCGCGCCGCCGGGCGTGCGCAGCAGATGGCCGAGCGCGAGGGTGTGGACGTCCGGTACTACTCGGTCATCTACCAGGCGATCGAGGAGATCGAGGCGGCCCTCAAGGGCATGCTCAAGCCGGAGTACGAAGAGGTCGAGCTCGGTACGGCGGAGATCCGCGAGGTCTTCAAGTCGTCCAAGCTGGGCAACATCGCGGGTGTTCTCATCCGCTCCGGCGAGGTCAAGCGCAACACCAAGGCGCGCCTCATCCGCGACGGCAAGGTGGTCGCGGAGAACCTCAACATCGAGGGTCTGCGTCGCTTCAAGGACGACGTCACCGAGATCCGCGAAGGGTTCGAGGGCGGTATCAACCTCGGCAACTTCAACGACATCAAGGTCGACGACGTCATCGCGACGTACGAGATGCGCGAGAAGCCGCGCGTCTGACCTGAGCCACGATCGGGGCCGATCGGCGGGACTTATTCCGTCGATCGGCCCCGGCCGTTGCGTGTACGGTTCCCGTATCGGCGTCGACGCGTGGCGCCCGTACCCCGAACCGGCGGGACATCCGGATACACACATGTATGTGGGGACTCTGTCCTTCGACCTCCTCCTCGGCGATGTCCACTCGCTCAAGGAGAAGCGCTCTCTCGTCCGTCCGATCGTGGCCGAACTCCAGCGCAAGTACGGGGTGAGCGCGGCCGAGACGGGTAACCAGGACCTCCACCGCAGGGCCGAGATCGGGCTCGCGGTGGTCTCAGGGGAGACGGGACACCTCACCGATGTCCTGGACCGCTGTGAGCGGCTCGTCGCCGGGCGGCCCGAAGTCGAACTGCTCTCGGTTCGACGCAGGCTCCACAGCGACGAAGACTGAAGCAACAAGTAAGCACTTAAGGAGACGGACCAGTGGCCGACAACGCGCGCGCCAAAAGGCTGGCGGACCTCATCCGAGAGGTGGTGGCCCAGAAGCTGCAGCGCGGGATCAAGGACCCGCGGCTCGGCTCGCACGTCACCATCACGGACACCCGGGTCACCGGTGACCTGAGGGAGGCGACCGTCTTCTACACGGTGTACGGGGACGACGAGGAGCGCAACGAGGCCGCAGCCGGCCTGGAGAGCGCCAAGGGCATCCTGCGCTCCGAGGTGGGCCGGGCCGCCGGCGTGAAGTTCACGCCGACCCTGACCTTCGTCATGGACGCCCTCCCGGACAACGCCCGCACCATCGAGGACCTCCTCGACAAGGCGCGCGAGTCCGACGAGAAGGTGCGTGAGGCGTCCGCGGGCGCGAAGTACGCAGGCGACGCCGACCCGTACCGCAAGCCCGAAGAGGACGACGAGACGGACGACAGCGCCGAATGACCCAGAAGCCCACCACGCCCGACGGCCTTGTCATCGTCGACAAGCCGTCGGGCTTCACTTCGCACGACGTCGTCGCCAAGATGCGCGGCATCGCCAGGACGCGACGCGTCGGGCACGCGGGCACCCTCGACCCGATGGCGACGGGCGTCCTCGTCCTCGGTGTCGAGAAGGCCACCAAGCTCCTCGGCCACCTCGCGCTGACCGAGAAGGAATACCTGGGCACCATCCGGCTCGGGCAGAACACCCTCACGGACGACGCCGAGGGGGAGATCACCTCCTCCGTCGACGCCTCCAAGGTCACCCGCGACGCCATCGACGCCGGCATCGCCGCGCTGACCGGCGACATCATGCAGGTCCCGTCCAAGGTCAGCGCCATCAAGATCAACGGCGTGCGGTCGTACAAGCGGGCCCGCGAGGGCGAGGAGTTCGAGATCCCGGCCCGGCCGGTCACGGTCTCGTCCTTCGGCGTGTACGACGTCCGGGACGCCGTCGCCGACGACGGCACGGCCGTCCTCGACCTGGTCGTCTCGGTCGTCTGCTCCTCCGGTACCTACATCCGGGCCCTGGCCCGCGACCTGGGCGCCGGCCTGGGGGTCGGCGGTCACCTCACCGCGCTGCGCCGCACCCGCGTCGGCCCCTACAAGCTGGACGCGGCCCGCACCCTCGACCAGCTCCAGCAGGAGCTGACCGTGATGCCGATGGCCGAGGCCGCCGCTGCCGCGTTCCCCCGGTGGGACGTCGATGCCCGGCGGGCCAAGCTGCTCACCAACGGCGTCCGGCTGGAGATGCCCGAGACCTACGCGGGCTCCGGCCCCGTCGCCGTCTTCGATCCGGAGGGCCGCTTCCTCGCGCTCGTCGAGGAGCAGCGGGGCAAGGCCAGGAGCCTGGCCGTCTTCGCCTGACGGCCCGGAAAGCGGGTGTCCGCCCGTGGAGCGGCGGCCACGGGTACCTCCACGGCCGCCGCTCCACGATCCCCCCTCGGTTCCCCCACCCCTAGGGTGTATCCAGCCGTCCCCGTTCCTTCACCCGTTCGTGCGGGCGCTCGGAGTGAACCGGGGGAGCGGAAGGGGGCGCTTTCGCCGAGCGATCTGTCCCGCTGATCATCTCGCCCCTACTGTCGAACGCGAGGGCACGGGTGTACGGCGGGGAGGCTCGACGATGGCGTCGCGGAACCGGTCGCGGGAGACGGACGACAGCTCACAAGGCTCCCCGGACCGCCCCGGAACAGCAGGGCACGAGGGCGGGGCGGTCCCCGGCCCCGGGGCAGCGGAGTATGACGAGGGGGCGGTCCCCGACGACCGCCTCGTCCGTATCCACGATCTCGCCGGCCGCCCACGCGGCACCGGCTTCCTGGCCGACCACCACGGCACGCTGATCACCAGCCATGAGGCCGTCGACGGCCTGCCCCGGCTCGTGCTGCGGGGGGCCGGTGACCGTCGCCGGGTCGTGTCCGCCGACGCGGTCACCCCGCTGCCCGCGCTGGACCTGGCCCTCGTCCGGACCGAGGGGCTCGGTGTGCCGCCGCTGCCCGTCACCGTGCGGGACGGGGCAGCGACCGGCGCCTATGTGCGGATCGCCGCCGGCGGCTGGCGCGAGGCGCGGGTGCTGGGCCCCGCCTCCGTGACGTACGCGGCCACGGACCGTCTCCACCGTCTCGACGCCCTGGAGCTGGCGGTCGGCACGGCGGGGCGGGACGCGCTGCGGCTGGGCGGTGGAGCGGCCGGCGGCCCCGTGCTCGACGCCGGGACCGGGGCCGTGGTCGGAGTCCTCGGCACCGCGCTCAGCTCCGGCCATCGCGACGTCGGGTTCGCCGTACCGCTGCGTGCGGGGGGCGCCGGAGCGGTGGGCCCGCTCGCCGCACTGCTCGCCGAGAACGCCGCGACGGTCGCGGCCTACGGGGCCGATCTGAACCTCGCCGGGGTGCTGGAACTGACCGGCGCATCGGTGGGCCTGGACGGTCCCCCCGGTGGGACCGGAGTCCCGGAACCGGTCGAACGGGCCGGTGTGGCCGCCGAGTTCGACGCCTTCGCGGCAGGCACGGTGGCCGTCCTCGGTCTCGTCGGGGTACCGGGCAGCGGACGTACGACGGAACTCGCCGCGCTCGCCGCGCGCCGCGCCCGCAGTGGGCATCCCACGCTCTGGCTGCGCGGCTGCGACCTGCGGGACGACGACACGTCGGTGGCGGACGCGGTCCGCAGGGCGCTGGCCCGGGCCGTTCCTGTCGTGGCCGGTGCGCAGGCCCCGCCCTCGCCCTCCCTGCCCTCCCCGGCCGGTCCGGGGGACACGACGCCCGAGCGCCTCGCCCGCCTCGCCGGTTCGTACGGCCGGCCCCTGCTGCTGCTCCTGGACGGCCCCGAGGAGATGCCCCCGGCGGCAGCCCGCCGCTCGGCCGACTGGGCCGGCGAAACCCTGCGGTGGCTCGGGGAGACGGGAGCGCGGCTGGTGGTGGCCTGCCGGCCGGAGTACTGGGAGGAGGCGTCCGGCCTGCTGCACCGTCCAGCGTGCGTACGGCTCGGCGACCTCAGCGAGGACGAGGCCAGGGAAGCCCGGCTGCGGTACGGCATCGCCGAGGGCGCCCTCGGCGGCACCGGCGCCCGGCACCCCCTCACCCTGCGCCTGCTCGCCGAGATCCGGGACGAGCTCACCGACGCCTCCGCAACGCCGGTCCTCCTCACGGGCCCCGTCGGCCGGGACGAGGTCTTCTCCGCCTACCTGGACCTGATGGCGTTGCGCATCGCCACCCGGCTGGCCACCGTTAACGGCCTGCGCGGCACGGCCGTACGCCGGCTGGCGGCCAGGGTCGCCGGGCAGGTGCACGAAGCCGCCCGGCGCGGCCTCGGCCCGGGACAGGGCGACCTGGACCGGGAGGCGTTCGAGGCGGTGTTCCCGTGGGGCACCGGGCCGGAGCGGCTCGGCGGCTGCTCGGGCTGGGCGGCGGCCGTGCTCGCCGAGGGACTGCTCGTGCCCGCCGGGCCCGGCTACCGCTTCGCGCACGAGGGGCTCGCCGACTGGCTCCAGGGCATGCACCTCGACCTCGACGAGGCGCTGCACGCCCTCGTCCACCGCGGCGAGCAGGCGCAGTCCGACCCGGTGCCGCGCCACCGCGTCGGGCCGGTGATCGAGGCCCTGCTGTGCCTCGCCCGCCAGCACGGCGCCGGACACCTGGCCTCCCGCCTGACGGACCTGGTGCACGCGCTGGAAGCCGACCCGCGGTCCTGGTGGGGCGTACGGCTGCTCGCCGGGACGCTGTCGGCGCTGCCCGACGCGGCACCGTACACGGACGTGCTGAGGTTGCTCGCCGGCCGGATCGTGGCCTGGCGGCGGCAGGAGCGGCCCGTGCCGGAGGAGCTCGGGCCCTCCTTCTGGACCGGCGTACGGCTCCCGCTGGAGGCGCGCTGCGCACTGCTGCGGCGGCTGGTCCATGCAGACGGGCCGCCGTGCGAGGCCGGGCCCCGGTTCCTGGACGCCGTCGCCGGACTCCTCACCGCCGACCCCATCGCCGTGCAACCCCAGCTCGCCCGCTGGTTCGACGACGAGCAGCCGCTGCCCGCCACCCCGCACGCGACCGTGGCCACGGCCGCGCAGGTGCTGCTGCACACCCACCGCCGCACCGCCCTGGACGATCTGACGGACGTGCTCGTCGACCGCGCGCACCCACGGGCCGACGAACTGCTCGCGGCGCTCGCCGAGGAGGAGCCGTCCGCGGTGTGCCGGGCCGCCGACCGGTGGGCGCGGGACGAGCGGCCCGCGCGGCGGAGCGCCGCGGTGACGCACGGACTGCGCGTCGCGCCGCACGTGAACACGAGAGGCGACCGCGCCCTCCTGCGCTACGCGGCCCTCACCCTGCTCGCCCGTCCCGCCGACCGCGCCCTGCACGGCGGCGCGCTCGCCCTCCTCGTCCAGGATCCGCACACCCGGGCCCGCTACCTCCCGCGGGCGCTGGAGCACTTCGCGGCGGGCGACCCGCGGTTCTCGCCGGACGCACTGGCCGGAGCCCTCCAGACCGACCCCGAGCCGGTCCTCGGGGCCTTCGCGGCCCGGCTGGAGCGGCCGGACGGGGAGGAGGCGCTGCGGGCACTCGCCGACGCGGCCCCGCCGGGCCTGGCCCGCCGGATCGCCGCGCTGCTGGGCCGGGCGGCGCGGCGACGGCCGGAACTCGCCGGGCACCTGGCCGCGTACGCGGACCAGCGGCTCGACCGGGGCCCCGCCGCCCGGCCCGTGCTCATGCCGCTGGTCACCGGCCTGCTGGAGGACGGCGACGTGCGGCTGCGCTGCGCCCTCGCCGCCGTTCTCACCCCGCCCGGCATCCCCGCCTCGCGTCCGCTGCGCCGCGAACTGCGCGACGCGCTCCTCGCCCGCGAGCACGACACCGACGTCCTGGACGCACTGCTGCACGCCGCCGCCCGCAACGGCGGCGACGACCTGCGCGATCTCGTCCACCGCATCGGACTGCTCCTCGTGCGCACCCCTCAGGGCGCCACCCGCTTCGACCGCGCCCTGGTCGACCTGGGCCGGCACGTGCCCGGTTTCGCCGCCCGCGCGGCCGCCTGGCTGGCCGACGCGCCCGGGGAATGGGCGGCGCTGGTCGGGCCCAGTTCCCACCGGACGATCGAGAACCTGGCGGGCGCCGGCGTCCCCGTGTGACCGGCCTTCCGGGGCCGGGTTCGCAGTACGCTGCCGTGCGCCCTGTCACAGCCCCCATGCCGGTGCGGGCAGGAGGCACCCGGCATGGCACCCTTAGACCTGCGCACGAGGCAACCACGGACAACTGACCGGACACGGGTTCGACGAGTTTTCGACAAGGAGCAGGCACAGTGCAGCGCTGGCGTGGCTTGGAGGACATCCCCCAGGACTGGGGGCGCAGCGTCGTCACCATCGGCTCCTACGACGGAGTGCACCGCGGTCACCAGCTGATCATCCGGCATGCCGTGGACCGCGCACGGGAACTGGGCGTGCCCGCCGTCGTCGTGACCTTCGACCCGCACCCCAGCGAGGTCGTCCGCCCCGGCAGCCACCCGCCGCTGCTCGCCCCGCACCACCGCCGCGCCGAACTCATGGCGGACCTGGGCGTGGACGCGGTGCTCATCCTCCCGTTCACGACCGAGTTCTCGAAGCTGTCCCCGGCCGACTTCGTCGTCAAGGTCCTGGTCGACAAGCTGCACGCCAAGGCCGTCGTCGAGGGCCCCAACTTCCGCTTCGGCCACAAGGCCGCCGGCAACGTGGAGTTCCTGTCCACGCAGGGCAAGACCTACGACTTCGAGGTCGAGGTCGTCGACCTGTACGTGACGGGTGAGGCAGGCGGCGGGGAGCCGTTCTCCTCCACGCTGACGCGCCGGCTGGTCGCCGAGGGCGACGTCCGGGGCGCGGCGGAGATCCTGGGGCGTCCGCACCGGGTGGAGGGCGTCGTCGTCCGGGGCGCTCAGCGCGGGCGCGAACTGGGCTTCCCGACGGCCAACGTCGAGACGCTGCCGCACACCGCCATTCCGGCCGACGGCGTGTACGCCGGCTGGCTGCACGCCCAGGGCGAGGCGATGCCGGCGGCGATCTCCGTGGGGACGAATCCGCAGTTCGAGGGGACCGAGCGGACGGTGGAGGCGTACGCCATCGACCGGGTGGGGCTCGATCTGTACGGGTTGCATGTCGCGGTCGACTTCCTGGCGTTCGTGCGGGGGCAGGCGAAGTTCGACACGTTGGATGCGCTGTTGGTTCAGATGGGGCAGGACGTCGAGAAGTGCAGGGAGTTGGTGGCCGGCGGCTGAGGGGCTGCCTAGGCTTCTCGTCGGCCGTCCGCGGGTGTGTTGTGGCTTGTCGCGCAGTTCGCCGCGCCCCTCTCGGGTGCGTCTGCGACTGCCCAGTGGCAGGCCACCTGCGAGTCGCCGCCCCCGTTCAGCACCGCCAAGTCCTGGCCTCTGCACGCGTTCGCCACGCCCGCTGCCTCCGCCTCTCCACCGGCCAGGATCTGGCAGCGCACGTGGAAGCGGCACCCCGACGGGATGCGTGACGGGTCGGGGGGCTCGCCCGTGAGGACCACCGGGGCGCCCGGAGCCTCCGGGAGGACGGACAGAAGCGCCTGCGTGTAGGGGTGCCGGGGTGCTGTCAGGACCTGCTCCACCGCTCCCGTCTCCACGATCCGGCCCAGGTACATCACGGCGACCCGGTCGGCGATGTTCCACGCCAGGCCCAGGTCGTGCGTGACGACCAGGGCTGACAGGCCCAGTTCGGTGCGCAGTCGCAGCAGCAGGGCGAGGATCTCGCCGCGTACCGACGCGTCGAGGGACGCCACCGGCTCGTCGGCGACGAGGAGTTCGGGTTCCAGGACCAGCGCGCCCGCGATGACCACCCGCTGGCGCTGCCCGCCGGACAGTTCGTGCGGGTAGCGCAGGAAGAAGCGCTCCGGGGGACGCAGCCCGGCCCTGGACAGGGCCCCGGCGACCGCGGTGCGTTCGTCGCCGCCGTGGCCGTGGATGCGCAGGCCCTCGGCGACCGCGTCGTACACCGTGTGACGGGGGTTGAGGGAGCCGCTCGGGTCCTGGAGGACCAGCTGGACGCGTTTGCGGTAGGCCTTCAGGGACCGGCCGGAGTACTCCAGCGGTCGGCCGTCGAAGGTGACCCGGCCCGCCGTCGGTGCGACCAGGCCGAGCAGACTGCGGGCCAGGGTCGTCTTGCCGCAGCCGGACTCGCCCACCAGCGCGACGATCTCGCCGGGCCGGATGTCGAGGTCGACGCCGTCCACCGCCCGGGCCCGGGGGCCGCCGTGCCGTCCGGGGAAGGTGACGTGGAGGCCCCGGGCGCTCAGCAGCGGGGCGGTGGTGGCCTCGGGGGCCGTGGGGGACGTGGTCATGGCGTGCTGGGCCTCGCTTTCTCCAGGGCCTCCGGACCCTCGGCCGACCGCTCCTCGAGGGCCCCCGGGCCGTCGGCCGGACCCTTCTCCCGGCCGTCGGGTTCCGCCGTCGCGCGCTCTGTACGGGCCTCGGCTCCCGGCGGCCCGACCAGCACACACGCCGCCCGACGCTCCGGCCCCGCCGCCCGCAGCGCCGGGTCCTCCTCGGAACACGACGCCCTCGCCACCGGACACCGGGCATGGAACGTGCAGCCGGACGGCAGCGCGGCCGGGTCGGGCGGGTCGCCCGCCAGTCCCTGCGGCGCGAACCGGGACGCCGGGTCCCCGATGCGCGGGAACGCGGCCGACAGCGCCCGGGCGTAGGGGTGCCGGGCGTCCTCGTACACCTGCCGGGCGGGCCCCTCCTCGACCACCCGGCCCGCGTACATCACCGCGAGCCGGTCACAGGTGTCGGCGAGGACCGCCAGGTCGTGGCTGATCATGATCAGGCCGAGGTCCTGGTCCGCGACCAGCTGCTCGATCAGCCGGAGGATCTGGGCCTGGATCATCACGTCGAGCGCGGTGGTCGGCTCGTCGGCGATGATCAGCCGCGGGTCGCAGGCCAGGGCCATCGCGATCATGACGCGCTGGCGCTGCCCGCCGGACAGCTCGTGCGGGTACGCGTCCGCGCGGGCGGCCGGCAGGCCGACCTGCTCCAGCAGCTCGCCGGTCTTCTTCCTCGCCCCGGCCGCGGTCGCCTTCCGGTGCAGCAGGATCGGCTCGGCGATCTGGTCCCCGATGCGGTGCACGGCGTTGAGGGAGTGCATCGCACCCTGGAAGACGATGGAGGCCCCGGCCCAGCGGACCGCCCGGACCCGGCCCCACTTCATGGCCAGCACGTCCTCGCCGTCGAGGAGCACCTCCCCGGTGATCCGCGCCCCGGCCGGCAGCAGCCGCAGCAGGGCCAGCGCCAGCGTGGACTTGCCGCAGCCGGACTCGCCGGCCAGACCGAGCTTCCGGCCCGCCTCCAGCCGCAGATCCACCCCGCGCACGGCGGCTGCCCCGCCCGCGTACGTCACGGTCAGGTTCCTGACGTCGAGCAGACTCAACGCGACACCCCCAGCCTGGGGTTGAGGACCGACTCCACGGCCCGCCCGCACAGCGTGAACGCCAGCGCCACCACGGCGATGGCGATGCCCGGCGGCACCAGGTACCACCAGTGCCCGGCGCTGACCGCGCCCGCCTCCCGCGCGTCCTGGAGCAGCCCGCCCCACGACACGACCGTGGGGTCGCCCAGGCCGAGGAAGGCGAGGGTCGCCTCGGCGAGGATGGCCGAGGAGATGATCAGGGTCGTCTGGGCCAGCACCAGCGGCATCACATTGGGCAGGACGTGCCGGGACATGATGTGCCAGTGGCCGCCGCCCAGCGCCCTCGCCCGTTCGATGTACGGCCGGGTCTCCACGGCGAGGGTCTGCGCGCGCACCAGCCGGGCCGTGGTCGGCCAGGTGGTCACGCCGATCGCGACGACGGTCGTGGTCAGCGAGCGGGACATCACCGTCGCGAGGGCGATCGCCAGCACCAGCGTCGGCATGACCAGGAACCAGTCGGTGATCCGCATCATCACCGTCGCGTACCAGCCCCTGAAATGCCCGGCCGTCACCCCGATCAGGGTGCCGATCGCCACCGACAGCACGGCGGCGAGCAGCCCGACCAGCAGCGACACCCGCGAGCCCCAGATCACCAGGCCCAGCAGGTCCCGGCCGAACTGGTCGGTGCCGAGCGGGAACCCGGCGCTCGGGCTCTGCATCGGACGCCCCGGCGCGTCGGTCACGCTGCTCACGTCGGACCCGACGAACAGCGGGGCGAACAGTGCCAGCAGCGCGCACAGCGAGAGCGCGGTCAGCCCGTACAGCCCCGCCCGTTCGGAGCGGTACTGTCGCCAGAAGCGAGCGACGGACGCCCTGCGGCGCTGCCGGGCGAGGGCGCGCGGGCTCGGGGCCGTGCCGGTCGTCGTCGTCATCGGGCCACCCGGGGGTCCAGCAGCGGATAGACCAGGTCGGCGAGGGTGTTCATCAGGATCACCGCGGCGGCGAACACGAAGAACAGCCCCTGCACGAGCGGCAGGTCGGGCACGCTCAGCGCCTGGTAGAACAGCCCGCCCAGGCCCGGCCAGGAGAACACCGTCTCCACGAGGATCACGCCCGCCACCGTCCGGCCGAGGTTGATGAAGATCAGCGTCACGGTCGGCAGCAGCGCGTTCGGCACGGCGTGCCGACGCCGCACGAGGTCGTCGCGCAGCCCCTTGGCCCGCGCGGTCGTCAGATAGTCGCTGCCCATCTCGTCCAGCAGCGCCGACCGTGTGACCAGCAGTGTCTGCCCGTACTCCACGGCCACCAGCGTCACCACCGGCAGCACCAGATGGTGCGCCACGTCCAGGACGTACGCGAAGCCCTGCTCGCCGCCCGACTCCATGCCGCCGGTCGGGAACATGCCGGGCAGCGGGCCGACGCCCACCGACAGCACGATGATCAGCAGCAGCCCCAGCCAGAAGGACGGGATGGAGTACAGGGTCAGCGCGAGGCCCGTGTTGAGGCGGTCGCCCAGCCTGCCGTGCCGCCACGCCGAGCGCGTGCCGAGGAAAATGCCCAGCGCCGTGTAGAGCACGAACGCCGTCCCCGTGAGCAGCAGGGTGTTCGGCAGCGCCTCGGTGATCTTGTCGACGACCGGGGCGCGGAATTGGTACGACGTCCCGAAGTCACCCGTGAGCGCCTTGCCGCAGTAGTCGGTGAACTGCCGCCACAACGGCAGGTCCAGCCCGAACTCCTCGCGATAGAAGGCCAGTTGCTCCGCCGACACCTGACGGCCCCCCGTCATGGTCTTCACGGGGTCGCCGGGGATCAGCCGGAAGAGGAAGAAGCTGGTCACGAGGACGGCCAGCAGCGATACGGCGGCACCGGCCAGCTTGCCGGCCAGGTACCGCGGGTACGCGGAGCTCTTGCGCACCCGCGGGCCGTCCGCCGTCCGCTGCTTGTCCTCGACCAGCGCCGGAGTCGCGTCAGCGGTCATGAGTACCCGCTCGCCGCTTCACTCGCGTTCCTCGGCGGTGGCCCGCCGCCGCATCGCCGCGAAGGCGCCGAGCCCGCCCAGGATCACGACACCCGCGACGATCCCGACCACGACCCCCGTCGACGAGGCGTTGTCGGAGGAGCCGCCGGAGTCCGCGGGGACCGCCGACCACCAGCTCCAGTAGCCGTCCTGGCCGTAGATGTTGCCCGCCTTCGCCGGCATGGTCGTGATCGACTTGATCTGGTCCGTCCGGAAGGCCTCGACCGCGTTCGGATACGCCATGACGTTCATGTACCCGAGGTCGTACAGCCGTGATTCCATCTGCTTGACGATGTCCGCCCGTTTGGCGGGGTCGTACTCGGTGAGCTGGCGGGCGTAGAGCTCGTCGTACTTCTTGTCGCAGATGAAGTTGTCCGTCGCTCCCGTGTCCTTCGGGGTCGCCGGGAGCGCGCCGCAGGTGTGGATCGACAGCACGAAGTCCGGGTCGGGGTTGACCGACCAGCCGTCGAACGCCAGGTCGTACTTGCCGGCCAGCCACGGGTCGGTCACGTTGTCCAGGCAGTTGAGCTGCACACCGATGCCGAGCTTGCCCCACCACTCCTGGAGGTACTTGCCGACCGCCTTGTCGTTCGGGTCGGTGGCGTGGCACAGCACGCGGTAGGTGATGGGCTTGCCGTCCTTGCCGACGCGCTTGCCGTCGCCGTTCTTCTTGTACCCCGCCTGGTCGAGCAGCCGGGCGGCCTCGGCCGGGTCGTACGCCAGTTTCCGGTCCGCGGAGGGCTTCCAGAAGTAGTCCTGGAAACGGGGCGGGATGTAACCCTCGCCCTCGACCGCGTGGCCCCGGAACACCTTGTCGATGATGGCCTCGCGGTCGACGGCCCGGAACAGCGCGTTGCGCACCCGCTGGTCCAGCAGGGAGGGGTGGCCGTCGCCGAACTTCTCGCCGTTCTTCGCCTTCGCGCCCGGGTTGGTGGCGAGGGCGTAGAAGCGGCGGCCGGGGGCGTCGTTGACCTGGATGTCGTCCGCGCCCTTCAGGGACTCCGCCTGAGCGGGCGTCAGGGAGGGGGACCCGGCGACGAAGGACACCTCGCCCTTGCGCAGCGCCGAGACGGCCGCGTCCTGGTCCTTGTAGTAGCGGAAGACCAGCTCGTCGAACTTCGGCGACCCGCGCCAGAAGCTCTTGTTGGCCTTGAGCCGGACATAGCTGTCGGCCTTGTAGCCGCTCAGCACGAACGGCCCGTTCCCCACCACGGGGAAGCTCTTGTCGTTGTTGAACTCGGAGAAGTCCGAGACCTTCCCCCACACGTGCTTCGGCACGATCGGCACGTCCAGCGCGGCCATCGTGGCCTGCGGCTTCTTCAGCTCGATGACCAGCTTCGTGGGGCTCGGGGCGGTCACCTTCCTGAAGTTCCTGACGTAGCTGCCGTTCGCCGTGGCCGCGCCGGTGTCGGTCATCATCTTGTTGAACGTCCAGGCCGCGTCCTCGGCGGTGGCCTGCTCGCCGTCCGACCACGTGGAGTTCGAGCGGATCGTGTACGTCCAGGTCAGCTTGTCCGCCGACGGCTCCCACTTGGTGGCCAGGCCCGCGATGGCGCGGTTGTCCTTGGGGTCGTAGTTCGTCAGGTACTCGTACATGAGCCGGTGGATGCTCGTACTGAGCAGCCGGACCGCCAGGAACGGGCTGAGCGAGTCCACGCTCTGCGCCACGGCGACGGTCAGCACCTTCTTGCCGTCGTCGGCCGCCCTGGCCTGCTGGGGCGCCGGGTCGAGCGGGGTCGCGAGACCGGCGGTGAGGGTGAGCGCGGCCGCCCCGGCCAGGGCGACGAGCCGGAGGCCGTGCGGGAGGCTGCGTTTCTGATCGTTCGTGCCCATGGTCGGACCTCGCGTCATCGCTCGGACAGGAAGGACGGGTTGATCAGCTGTCAGCTGCGTGATGTGTGTGTACCAGCGGCCCCTTCACCCGTCAACGCCGCATTCACCCCTTGTGGCCTGCGGAAATAACGAATTGGCGAGCTTTCCGCACCCATTGGTCGAGACCACTGACGCGCCCCTGGCCAGGGCCTGGCAACGGAGTTCGCCCCTGAACGCGCCGAGGCCCGCGCCGAGTCGAAGCGGCGCGGGCCCGAAAGGGATCGGCTCCTGAGAAGGGGCCGATCGGGTGAGGCGATTACTGCGTCGGAGGCGGGGGCGGCGGGGTCTGCCCGTCCGGCTGGGCCGGGTGGCCCGGCTGCCCGGGCTGGGGGTAGCCGTAGCCCGGCTGCGGGGGAGCGGCCGGGGGCTGACCCGGTTGGGCGTACGGCTGTCCGGGGTGGGCCGCCGGCGGCTCCGGCTGCTGTCCCTGCTGTCCCTGCTGTCCCGGCTGCGGGTAGGGCGGCTGGCCGGCGGCCTGCGGGTACGGCTGCCCGGGCTGTGTCGGGGGCTGGCCCGGCTGGGCATAGGGCTGTCCGGGCTGCGGGTACGCCTGTCCGGGCTGGGCGTACGGCTGGCCGTACAGGGGCTGCTGGGGCTGCTGCGGATACGCGCCCGGCTGGCCCGGGACCTGCTGGCCGGGAGCCGGCTGCTGCTGACCGGGGTAGGGGGGCTGGCCCGGCTGGGCATGGGGCTGACCGGGCGCGGGCTGTCCGGGCTGACCGGGCTGGGCGTACGGCTGGCCGGGCATGGCGTGGCCGGGCATCGGCGGGGCCGCGACCGGCGGCGGGTTGCCGTCGGAGGTCCACAGCCCGTGCGACTGCTGGTGCCGGACGAAATCCTCGGCGACCATCGCCGCCAGATTGAAGTACGCCTCCCGCACCTTCGGCCGCATCATGTCGAGGTCGACCTCGGCACCGGCGGAGAGATGCTCGTCGAACGGCACGACGATGACGCCACGGCAGCGCGTCTCGAAGTGCGTCACGATGTCCTCGACCTTGATCATCTTGCCGGTCTCGCGGACCCCGGAGATGACGGTGATGGACCGCGAGACGAGGTCGGCGTATCCGTGCGCGGACAGCCAGTCCAGCGTCGTGCTCGCACTGCTCGCCCCGTCCACGGACGGCGTCGAGATGATGATGAGCTGGTCGGCGAGGTCCAGCACACCGCGCATGGCGCTGTACAGCAGGCCGGTGCCGGAGTCGGTGAGGATCACCGGGTACTGCTTGCCGAGCACGTCGATCGCGCGCCGGTAGTCCTCGTCGTTGAAGGTCGTGGACACGGCCGGGTCGACGTCGTTGGCGATGATCTCCAGGCCGGAGGGCGCCTGCGACGTGAACCGCCGGATGTCCATGTACGAGTTGAGGTACGGGATCGCCTGGACGAGGTCACGGATGGTTGCCCCGGTCTCCCGCCGCACCCGGCGCCCGAGCGTGCCCGCGTCCGGGTTGGCGTCGATCGCGAGGATCTTGTCCTGCCGCTCGGTGGCGAGCGTGGAGCCGAGCGCGGTGGTCGTGGTCGTCTTGCCGACACCGCCCTTGAGGCTGATCACCGCGATCCGGTAGCAGGACAGCACGGGCGTGCGGATCAGGTCGAGCTTGCGCTGCCGCTCGGCCTCCTCCTTCTTGCCGCCGATCTTGAACCGACCGCCACCGGCCGCCGGACGGCTGCTCTTCGCCTTCTGCTTCTTGCTGTTGAGCAGCCGGTCGGAGGACAGCTCCACGGCAGCGGTGTAACCGAGCGGCGCGACCCCGGGGTTGGTCGGCTGCCGCTGGTCGTGCTGCATGGGCTGCGGCCAGGCGGCGCCGGTACGGGGGTCGACGGGCTGCTGCGGCTGTTGCCCCGGCTGCGGCTGCCCCGACGGGTCGGGTTGCGCCGACTGGCCTGCGGGGTGGGGCCGGACCTGCGGCGGGATGTGCGGCTGCGGCTGGGCCTGCTGATGCGGCGGCTGGGCGCCGGGGTGCGGGAAGCCGTATCCGTCCTGGGGGGTGGGCTGGGTCCCCTGCTGCGGGAAGCCGTAACCGCCCTGGGGGCCGGGTGCGGCCGGGGCGGGCGCACCGGGGTGCGGGAAGCCGTAGGCGCCCGGTGCGTCGGGCGCGGGGGCCGGCGCGCTCTGGGGCTGCTGAACCGGAGGCTGCTGAACCGGCGGCTGCTGGGCGTCCGGGGCCGAAGCGCCCGGCTGGGGGAAGCCGTAGCCACCCTGCGGGGCGGGCGGCGTGCCCTGGTGGGGGAAGCCGTAGCCGCCCTGGGGGGCTGCACCCTGGTGCGGGAAGCCGTAGGCGCCCTGCGGGGTGGGCGGGGCAGTGGGCGGGGTGCCTTGCTGCGGGAAACCGTAGCCGCCGGGCTGCGGTGTGGGCTGCGCGGGCGGCTGAGTGGGCGGCGTCGGCGCGGCAGGCTGGTTCCACGCGGCGGGCTCGGGCTGCGGCGCCTGCGGCTGGAACGGCGGCTGCTGCGCCGGCACGGAGGGCTGCGCCGGTACCGGGGGTTGTCCCTGTGCTGCCGTCGGCTGCGGCCGAGCGGACGCGTTCGGGTCCGAGGGCTGCGCCTGCGGTTGCTGCGGCTGGGCGGGCCACTCGCTCGCCGGGGCCGGAGCGGCCGGCTGGTACGAAGGCGGCAGCGGCGGTACGCCCAGCGGAGGCGGGGGAGTGAAGTCGGACGGCGTGCCGTGCGGGGCATCGGGGGAGTCCTGGACGGCCGGTACGGCCGGTACGGCGTCCTCCGGCTCGCTCAGCGTGGGCGTGCGGTCGGCGGGGGGAGCGACGGCCGGCTCGGCGGCGGGCGCCGCCGGGCCCCCATCCTCGTGCTCCGCCCCGGCCGGTACCGCGTCCACAGGCTCGTCGGAGCCGGGCACCGTGTGTTCGGGCTGTGCGTCCTCCGGCCGGCCGTCCTCGGACTTCGTGTCCTCGGGCGGCGCGTCCTCGATCCGTACCTGCCCGGATGCGGCCTCGTCGGCCTCGGTGGCCTCGGTGGCCGGGGACTCCGCGTCTTCCCGCCCGGCGTCCTGGGGTGCGGTGCCCTCGGTCTCCGTGCCCTCGGTCTCCGTGCCCTCGGTCGCCGCAACCTGCGGCTCGATGACCTCGGGTGCCACGTCCTCCGCCCCGGGCCGCTGGTTCTCCGACCCGGCCTCGGCGAGCGGCGGCGGCACGTCGGTGAAGGAGTCCACGTCCAGCGCGTGCTCCGGAACCGCGGCGGAGTCGTCGGCCTCCACACCGGGAGCGACGTCCTCCGCGTCGTCGGCACGGACACCTCCACCGGGCTCGTCGGCGCCCTTCGCGTCGGTGACCTCGGTGACCTCGGTGACCTCGCGGGTGTCGGTGACCTCGGGGGTCCCGGACGCGGAAGCCGCCTCCGCGACTGCACGCTCCGCGATCTCCCGCTTCAGGGCGACGGCGGAGAAGCGCATGGTGGCACCGCTCTCCAGATCGCCGTTCTCCGGCTCCGCGGCGTCACCGGAAGCCGCCGCAGCCGAAGCCTCGGGGGTGCCCGAAGCCTGGGGAGTGCTCGAAGCCGCGGGAGTGGCCGGAGCCGCCGGAGCGAAGGGCGGAATCGGCGGAGCGGCAGGCGCCGTTGCCGGAGTTTCGGGAGCGGCCGGGGCCTGCGGCGGCGCCGGCGGCGTCCACTGTGACTGATACCCACCGACGGGGATGTGCGGCACGGCCGTAGGAGAGGCCGCATCCCCCGCGGGAGCCTCGGCCTGCCCCGGAACCTGGTTGGGGTGCGGCGACCCCTGCGGCTCGAACCCGCTCCCCATCGGAAGCCTGGGCACGCCCGAAGGACCCCCCGAAGAGGGCGCGGGCGGCGCCGGTGGCGCGAAGGGCGCACCCGGCGCGGGCGCGGGGGGCGTGAACGGGGCGCCCGGAGCGGGAGCCGGTGCGGGAGGAGTGAAGGGCGCCCCGGGCGCCGGAGCCGGTGCGGAGGCCCCCGGCAGAGAGGTCGGCAGGGACGAAGGTCCACCGTCAGGACTGGCATGGGCCGGCCGAGTCAACCCCGGCAGCGGCGGCACGGGCTCCTTCGGCACGGTGGAACCTCCCGGTGCCCCCGCAGCCCCAGCGGCTCCGGTACCACCGGGCACGCCGGAAGCGCCGTTCGCCCCGGAGCCCCCGGGCGCACCGGAAGCCCCCGCCCCGGAACCGGGCGCCCCCGAAGCACTGGAGTCCTCGGACGCGCCCGCCCCCTGCCCCGAGGACGAACTCCCCGAGGCGTTCTGCGTGTACCAGGCGGGCGGGGCATAGTCGATGGTGAACTCGCCCGTCATCTCCGCTGCGGACTCCGCGTCGGGCTGGTCATCGCCGGGTGTCGCCCAGCCCCCGCGGATCCCGTCCCGATCGCTGCTCACAGTGTTCCTCCTGGTGTGCTCGAGCACCCTCATGCCGTGCTGGGGCGACCCTTGCTTGTCGTCCGACGTCGTGCGAAGTCGTTTGAGGTTCTCGAGGGGTCGTCCGAGGTCGTCCGCTCCACAGGCTCCCCCGCTTCCCCCCTGGGACGCCGACGCCTACTCCACGGGGTCTGACGTCGAGCCCTGTCCCAGCCTAATCACCACATGCCCAGACCCGGCAGGCCCGTCTGCCCCTCCACAGCATCGCTGGACCTCGAAAACCAGGCAAATGTGACGTAATTGCCGGCGCAACAGTTGACAAACCGGTGCTACGAGCGGTTTCGCTACGAGGACCGTCAGTCCATCCGACGTGGCGCACCCAACAACCCGGTCTCCGCATCCGTGGGCTGCGCCATCACGTATTGCCGATCGCGGTCGGTGCACCACAGGGTGAGTCCGTCGGAGAGCCCCGGCAGGGAGTCCACTTCGGCTCGGGTGAGCGCCATCGTGCGGCCCAGTTCTGCGGCCTCGTCAGGCGATACGCGCTGAATCCCGACCAGCCGCGCCTGCCGCACGAGCCGCGGAGCGACCGGGCTGACGTACGGCAACAGGGTCAACACCGACTGCCAGGGCCCGGAGACCACGCGACCGCGAGGTGGCCGCATCCCGCAGTCCCGCACCACCAGTACGGGTGTACCGGCCGAGGCACCCAGCGGCGGCACCCGCCCGACGTCGTACACGGCCATCCCGTTCTGACCGCCCCCCATGGCGTGCACCATCGGCATCCAGGCCTGCGCCCGCGCCGTCTCCACGGCGACCCGCGTCCCCGTTGCCGCTGCCCTGAGCGCGATGACCTGCACGGTCCACAGCCCGCCGATGAGCACGACGTCGTACGGCAGCGGCCGATTGAGCCCGAGTACCGCGGGCCGGCGCTCCGCGTCCACGCCGATGACGACGCCGTCGTCGGCCACGGGAAGGGCGAGGGTGTCCAGTTGGTCGACGGTCACGGAATGCCGCGGATGTCTCGGGCCGATCAATCCGAAGCCGCGGCGCAGTAGTTCACGCGCCCGCTCGGGGGCAGAGGTCTCCGGCTCGCCCCGCCCGGTGGCCGCTGCCTGTCCTGCGCGGGGGGTCGTCGCCGTCACCGGGCACCTCCGAGGGGCAGAGTGGCGAGCATGCCGGGCACCTGTTCCCGGTCGAGTCGGGCGAGCCCCATGCCCGTGTGCCGGGCCGCGGCCTGCACCGCGCGCCGGGCGGCGACGAGTTCGTCGTCGCTGCGTCCGGTCACCCGCAGGTGCCCGCAGACGGACACCTTCTTCCGTTCTCCCCGCCTCACCGTGAGGCTGAAGGTGGTGGCCAGGGTGGGGACGGCCGTGACCAGAGCGACGAGCTGCGGCAGCGACGGCGCCCTCTCCCCACCCAGGGCGGGCCACCGACGGATCCAGTACGTAGTGTGTCTGCGGTTGTCGCAGCGCCAGTTCCGGCCCGACTCCTCGGTCCGGCGTTCCCGCGAGTCCATCCGCCCAGCCTCCGCCGTCACCAGCGGGTTGGCACAGGCCGACGTCGCGATGGCGGAGGTCAGCTGCTCCTCGTCGAGGAGGGTCGCCCGGAATCCGGATCCACTGAGTCGGCTCGCGAGGTGATCGGCGGCGCGCACGACGCACTTCTGCGCTCCGACCAGGCCGCCCCCGCGCGCGGCCACCGCTTCCGCGCACAGTTCCGGATCGAGCTTCAACGCGATCCACGTGATGCGTACGGCCGGCGCACCCGTCTGCTCCTGCAGTGGCGCGTAGTTGGCGACCGCCACGGACTGCCGGGGCAGATGGATCGCGGGCGCGGGCTGGGTGTGGAGCACGACCTGCGCCGACTCCAGCCGGATACCGTCCACCTCCAGGGCGTCGTACACCAGAGAGAGCGGCAACGGCTGTTGGTTCCGCTCGGCCCGCAGCGCGGTGGCGTCGGCCTCGACCAGCAGGACGGCGGTGACGAACGTACCGTCCCCGACGATTCCGACGGGTCGGCGGTCACGGCCGGTGTACGTGTACGTCCGCAGACTCGGGTCGCACTCCACGGCCGGCGCCAGCCCCGGCTCCGTGCCCTCCGGTATCGGCGTACTCGCGGCCCGTCGCTGACGTGCACGCAACGCCTGAGCCGTGGCCAGCCACTCGGGCAGGGAACGCCCGCGGCGACGGAGGAAGGAGAACAGCACCAGACAGCCGGCGAGGACGGCCGCAGGCACCACGGCCACAGGATCGATCACCCATCCGACGAGCACGATGGCTGCCCCGACCTCGAAGAGGACAAGGCGTTGCAACCGGAATGCCCCGACCTGCCCCGAACGCACCCTGGAGTGGAGCGCTCCCGGCGAGGCCGTCCGCTGCGCCGACCCCTGCCCGGACGCCGAAGCACCCCGCGTCCGTGATCGGTCACGGGACCGGGCGCGTGTTCCGGAAGCCATCACTCCATCCCCCCGTTTTGCTGACAACTCGCTGGTGTTTCAGCACCGCACAAGGCCCGCCAAGGCCCGGGTACCCTACCCGCTCCGCAAGACCCCGCAGCTACCAGGCATAGTAGGGGGCCGCTCTGACACCGGGGTGGGCGACCATGCCACGCCCGGCGAGCGCGGGCACATGTGAACACGGGGAGAGACAAGCAGAGATGGCATCTCGGCGTGACCAGCTCAATGCCTACACCTTCGCGAAGCGCCGCATGCTCGCGGCTTTCCTGCAGTCGTCACCCGACGGTTCGGAGGAGGGGGCGCCTCGTCCACTGCGCGCGGTCGTCCCCGGCGTCATCGTGGGTGTGGTCGTCATGGCCGTGTTCGGGGCCTGGGGCATGTTCAAGCCCACCGCACCCAAGGGCTGGGACGAGCCCAACGCCAAAGTGATCGTCGCCAGCGACTCGACCACACGCTACGTCGTCCTGAAGACCGGCAAACAGACCCAGCTGCACCCGGTCCTCAACATGGCCTCCGCGAAGCTGCTCCTCAACGAAGGCCAGGGGGACGTGGTGACCGTCGCCGAGTCCGTCCTCGACAACGGCAAGATCCCGCACGGGGCCACCATCGGCATCCCGTACGCGCCCGACCGTCTCCCCTCGGCGTCCGAGGCGGGCGGCGAGAAGCGCTGGGCGGTATGCGAACGCCCCAGCGCGGGGGGCGAGTCCATCCAGAAGGCGGCCTTGGTCCTCGCCTCCCGTGATGTGAAAGCGACCGAGGGCAAGGGCGAGAAACTGACGGGCGGGCAACTGCTGTACGTCGTGGCCCCGGACGGGAAGCACTACGTGGTGGACGCGAGCGGACGCTCGTACCCCGTCGACAAGAGCAACGAACTGCTGCTGCGCGCCGTCGTCGGCTCCGGACGCAAGCCCCAGAAGGTCTCCGGCGAGTGGCTGGAGACCCTGCACACCGGCGACCCGATCTCCTTCCCGAAGATCCCCGGCCAGATCGGTGTCGCGGCCGACGCCCCTGGTCAACTGGACGAGAAGACCGACAAGGTCGGCATGGTCCTCAAGGCGTCCGACCTCAACAGCGACCAGTACTACGTGGTGTTGCCCGGCCGGGTCGCCCCCGTCTCGGCCTTCGTAGCCCAACTCCTGCTGTTCAGCGAGGACCTGGCCGCCCTCGGCCAGGCCGGTCAAGCCACGGGCATGAGCCCCGGTGCGATCGTCCCCGGCAAGCCGTTCGGCACCGAGTACCGCTGGCCGACCGAGGACCCCCAGCCCGTCAACGAAGCCTCCGGCACGGCAGGAAGCCGCGGCACCGTCTGCAACGTCCTGCGCGGTGTCGACGCCGGCTCGGGGGCCACGACCCTGAGCACCTGGGCCGGCACGGATTTCCCGGCCAAACTCCCCACCGGCTCCTCCAGCGCCTATGTCACGCCCGGCTCCGGCCAGCTCTACCGCCAGTTCCAGGGCAGGGAGACCAAGGCCGGCCCCGTCTTCCTCGTCACCGACACCGGCCTGCGTTACGTCCTGCAGTCCAACGCCGACAGCGGCGCGGACGACGCCGGCATCGGTACGACCGCCAAGGACCGCCGGCAGGCCGAGCAGGAGGCCCAACAGGCCCAGACCCGGCTCGGCTACAAGGACGTGGACCCCGCACCGATCCCCGTCGCCTGGTCGGAGTTCCTGCCCACCGGCCCACGCCTGTCGACGACGGCGGCACGCCAGCCGCAGGGTTCCTAAGGGGGTCCGGACATGCCACACGTGCCCTCCCTCCTCCGGGCGGCGACCACAGTGGTGGCCGCGACCGTGCTCACGAGCGCCCCCGTCGTCCTCGCAGTCCCCGCGACGGCAGCCGACCTCCCGTACTCGGACCAGTGCGCCTTCCCCAACGGCAAGTATCCGGGCCGCCCCTGGTCCCTGCAGCGCGTCCTCCTGGACGAGCTGTGGAGTCAGTCCACGGGCAAGGGCATGCGGGTGGCGGTGATCGACACCGGTGTCGACGTGACGAACCCCCAACTCGCCGACGCCGTCGACGTGAAGAGCGGCCGCAATCTCCTGCCCAAGAACCTCAAGGACGACGACGGCAACCCGATCGAGCGGGGCAAGGAGAACGGCACCACGGACACGGTCGGACACGGCACCAAGGTCGCCGGCATCATCGCGGCCCGGCCCGTCAAGGGCACCGGCTTCGTGGGCCTGGCCCCCGATGCGAAGATCATCCCGATCCAGCAGAACGACGCGGAGGGCAACGGCGACGTCGGCACCCTGACCGACGCGATCCGCTACGCCGTCCAGGCCGGGGCCGACGTCATCAACATCTCCCAGGACACCACGAAGCCGATGACGTCGACGTCCGATCTGAAGCTGGCGATCGACCAGGCCCTGAACAAGGGGATCGTGGTGGTGGCCTCGGCGGGCAACGACGGCCTCGGCGGCAACGTCAAGGAGACCTACCCGGCTTCCTACGAGGGCGTCCTCGCCGTCGCCGCCTCGGACCGCAACAACGAGCGCGCCGCGTTCTCCCAGTCCGGCGAGTTCGTCGGCGTCGCGGCCCCCGGTGTCGACATGATCTCCACCGTCCCCAAGGGCGGCCACTGCTCCGACAACGGTACGAGCTTCTCGGCGCCGTACGTCGCCGGCCTCGCGGCGCTGATCAAGGCGAAACACCCTGACTGGACGGCCCGGCAGATCGTCGCCCAGATCGAACAGACCGCGGAGCGCACCACCGCGGGTCACGACCGCCTGGTCGGCTGGGGAGTGGTCGACCCCGTACGCGCCCTGACGGATGACGAACACCCCGTTGAGTCCCCCAACCCCCAGGCGGGCCTGGGTGAACCGGAAGCCCCCACCCCGGCCACATTCCAGATCGGCGAAACCGCCGAGGAACGCAACGCCCGCCTCGCCACCTACGTGGCCGTGGGTGCGGTGGTCCTCGTCGCGGGGATGGGCGGCACGGCGGTGGCGCTCCGCGACGCACGGCGCAGGCAGAAGCGACGGGCGGAGGGCGGATCATGGACGCGCTGACCGAACTGAATGTCCTCGGCCTCGTCCTGTCCGCCGGGCTGCTGGCCATGGCCTGCGTCAAGGCGGACCGGGTCCGGGCCTGGCGCGCCGGCATCAACCCGGCGGCCGAAGAGCTGTCCGACGCCTCCTTCGTCGCCGCTCGCGTCGTGTTCGTCGCCCTGGCCGGCGTCGGCATCTACCTGTGTGTGCAGGGCTTCAATGTCTCCGATGACACGACGTGGGACGACGCCGAGCTGACGACTGCGGTGCAGGGGGCCACGAACGCCTTGGACGGCAGCTCCGGCTACGGCGACATCTACGCCGAGGACAACGACACCGGCTGGATCGACGAGTACGCGACGAAGATCGAGCAGGAGGTCGTCGAGCACGGCGGCGGCGACGCCCCGCAGTACGGCGTGACCGCGGCGCCCGCCTCCCCGAACACCGCTTCCGAGGCGCGCTACACGGTCACGGGCGCCGACTCGGCTTTCTGCATGCAGGTCACACGCACCCGGTCGAAGGACGGGGACTATGAGCCGCCGGGAATCGGGGGAGGTAAGGGGACCGTGACGGTCCCTGCATATGACTTCGCGGTGACGACGCGTGAGGGTGGTTGCTGACTCCGTGGCTCGGCCTGGTCTCGTCCCGCTTCGCAACTCGCATACCACGAGAATCAGTTGGTCGTGTCTGACCCGTTGACTACAGTGGTCATCGAGTGTGCCGATCGGGTCATCACCCGTGCACCGCTCAACGACTTAACAACGGGGAACGGGGAGGGAAGGCATGCTGCCTGCGGAGGGTTTCAAAGTCGGCTTGGAGGCGCTGGGAACCTTCAAAAAGCGTGTCGATGCCGTGCTCTCCACCTTCGAGGGTTCACCCGGCAGCCCGCAGAAGATCGCGGCGCACGCCCTCTCCGAGGCCTCCTTCAGCGGCTTGGGCGGCTTCGCCGAGGCCAAGGGCCTCCACAGCCAGTACGAGCGCGTCCACGAACGTCTCACCGCACTCTCCAAGAACCTGGGCCTTCAGATCGAGGCGATGCAGATCGCCGTCATGGGCGCGGGCGGAAACTTCAGCAACATCGACGAAGAGGAGCGGCGGCGGTTCTGGGAGATCAGGACTGACATCGGCCGTCAGCACGAGGAAGCGGAGCGGGAGCGGGCAGCGGCGGCGGCTGCGAAGCAGGGCGAGTCCGCGCCAGAACGTTCTGATGACGACCAGGCAGGTGACCTGTACTGATGAGCGAGGAGCAGGAACACCCGGTACCGCACCGGGCGGAGAGGGAGCAGGCCGCGGCGCAGGTCAGCGTCATCGACATGGTGAGCGGTGCGACGGGGGTAGCCCAGCTCCTCCCCTTCGGCTGGAAGGTCCCCCGTGTCTTCGGCAAGACGAACTTCGAGGGCCACGCCCTGAACGACATGATCGACATGGTCGAGTCCGCAAAACCAGAGGACTTGGAACTTGCGGGCACTGCCCTGCTGAACGCCCAAACCGCCATCGAAGAAGCCGCCGAGGAACTCGAAGGCCACATCACCCGGGTCGACTGGGAGGGCGAGTCGGGCGAGGCCTTCCGTAAATGGGGCGCCAATCTCGTCATCCACGCCCGCAAACTCGCTGCCTTCGCCGACGCCGCCGGCACCCAGGTCACGGCAGCGGCCACGGGCCTCGCCTCCGTCCGCAGCGCAATGCCGCCGCGCGACACCCGAGAGGACCCCAAGGCGGTCGCGGACATTCCGACGCCCAAGCAAACCGAAAGCAACGAGGAGTACGAAGCTGCGGTCAAGGCCGAGAAGGACCGCCAAGAGGCGATCAACCAGATGAACCGGCTGGCGTCCTTCTATGCGGTGTCGGAAGAGATCATGGCGGGGCAGGCGCCGCCGACGTTCGAGCCTATGCCGGATGTGGGGGTGCCTAAGCCTGATCCGAAGTATGGGGATTACAGAAACGTTGGAGAGCAAGGCATTGGAGGGCTAGGGGTTCCCCACCAGCCCGTGGCGGCCGGACATGACTCTTCGAGTACGGCGACCGGACACGCGTATTCGGGAGAACCTACGCCGCCGCTCAAGCATGTGGACGCTCCGACCGCTTCCTCGGATGCGAACGTCGGCACGAAGATCGACAGCGTGGGCACCCTGCCGCCCCAGGAAGCCACGAGGCCGTCGACCAGTGTGGCGCCGACGATGACTGGTCCCATGGGCGGAAACGGAGGCACAGCCCCTCCCTATCCTTCCGGCACAGTTCCTCCCGCCCTCAGTAAGCCGGCCGGCCGTACCTCTGCCTTCGGCGGAGCGAACGGCAACAGGGCCCCGATCTCGGCTCAAGGACGTACAGGCACTCCGAGCGGGACCGTCGGCGGTCGTGGCGCGACAGGCCCGATGGGGCACGCCACCACCACGGGGCAGTCAGGTGCTCGAGGTGGCAGCGCTTCCCCCATGGGCCGAGGCGTCACCGGAGGAATGCCACGCGCTGTCGGAGGGCCAGCGAGCGACCGCGCGGGCGGTTCGAGTGCCACAGGTGCGGCGCGCGGTAATGGAGTTGTCGGAGGAAGGCCCGTCACAGGTCCTCAAGGGACGACCGGGTCCAAGGTCCCGCGCGGTACGGTCGTCGGCGCCGGCGGCAACACCGGCTCCGGTGCGCCCGCCGGCCACATCGGGCAGCGTGGAGTGATCGGGGCGCCGAACTCCACCCCTGGCGCTCGTCCGGGCCGAACAGCGCGTCCAGCCGCGAGCAATGCCGACGGCGTCGTCGGTACACCCAAGGGGCGAGCCCCAGCAGGGAGAAGCGGTGGACCGGTCGGAGGCGGTACAGGCGCGCCGCACGGTCCGACGGGAAAACGACGAAACACGAGCCGCACGGATCGTGAGGGTGAGTCTCAACCGGAGACCCCGCGACGCAACACGCCACCAGTGACTGACTGATAAGAGCGAGGATCTGCAGAGGCATGACAGGGACCAGCCAACGTGGCGGATTGACGGCGTTCTTCGCAGGACGTGCCGGAAGAGGGGTGTCCACCGCGTGCGCGGCGTTCGGCGCTTTCGCAATCATGTCTTCTGGGCTGGCTCCGAGTGCGGCCGCCGCAGACGTTCAGTCGAAGCAGTGGTACTTGAACGCGATGGACGCCCAAGACATGTGGAAGGCCAGCACCGGCGCAGGCGTCAAAGTTGCCGTGCTGGACACCGGCGTGAATCCGGATACATCTTCCCTCAAGGGCCAGGTGCTCGGAGATGAGGTGCCGGAGGCGGTCTCGCACAACGCCACTGAGGACTACAACGGCCACGGCACCAGCATGGCGGAGTTGATCGCCGGTACCGGCGCAGGAGGCGGCATGCAAGGCCTAGCCCCCGGTGCGAAAATCGTCCCCTATCGTGTGCTCTCCAAAGGTGTGAGCAGCACCGACAGGAAGAAGACACCGTCAGTTGCCGATGCGATCAAGGCTGCGGCTGACAGCGATGCTCAGATCATCAACATGTCGTTCGGCAGTGACATCATCGACCCAGACGTGGAGAAGGCCATCAAGTATGCCCACTCCAAGGGCAAACTGATGTTCGCTGCTACCGGAAACGACGCCGAATCGAAAAACTTCATCGGCTATCCGGCCGCCTATCCCTATGTAGTGGGGGTGGCTGCTGCTGACGACAAGGGGAAGGTGGGCGCCTTCTCGGAATTCGGCAACTATGTCGATCTTGCAGCTCCAGGCCTCAACGTGCCCTATTGGTGCGACGCGACACTCCGCTCGTATTGCGACGAGGGAGACGGAACAAGTATGGCCTCCTCCATCGCCTCCGCCTCAGCCGCCCTCATCTGGTCCGCCCACCCCAACTGGACCGCCAACCAGGTCCTCCGCAGTCTGATCGACACAGCGAGCCGTGACTGGCCGAAGAACAAGCCGAGCAATTACCTGGGCTACGGCCTGGTCCGCCCCCGCAAGGTGCTGGAGAACAGCGACATCAACCCGGGGCCGGCCGCCACCGATCCCCTCAGCTTCGAGAACGGAACCGGCGTCACGGGCGGGACCGCCTCACCCTCCGCTCCCGCACCAACCTCGTCACAGGCTCCCAAGAACACTTCGGGCAGCCAGACTGCGGCGGCAGGATCGACCTCGGAGTCGTCCGACAACACCACGACGTGGGTCGCTCTCGCAGCCGCGGGGGCGGTCCTGGTGATCGGGGGCGGCGCTTTCGCGCTGATTCGTTCGCGGCGAAAAGCATGAAGACTCACGTTGGTCAACCGGTCACACACGACCTCTCCGGTGCGATGACGCGCTCGGAAACGAACCACAGCTCTTACGAAGGGGAGTGCCGAAATGGTCGACCGCAAGCTTAATGAAAGCGACGTACAGAGGCTTCAGACCGAGGTCGTCGATCGATACGACAACATCAGGGGATCGCTCGCGAAGCTGCAGGGCACGATCGACATGATCGAGAAGGCCTGGAGGGGCCAGGGTGCCCAGGCGTTCAACACGAAGCAGACAGAAATCAACCAGCACATGGTCGCGATCGGCAAGATGCTCGACGACTTCCTCGAGGGCATCAACCTGAACAAGACCGACAAGCGCAACCTCGAGGACCAGATCGAAGCCGACCTCAAGCAGATCTCGGTGGACGATCTCGGTGGAAAGACTTCGGCGCTCAACAGCTACTGAGGCTACTGACGAGCCATCGGCGGCAGTGAGCCGCACCGTGGTCCGGGCTGCGCAGTCCGGCTGAATTCTGCACAGAAACGAGGGAAACATGTCCGGAGCCCACTACGACGAACTTGCCGTCACATACGGCACGATGGATGCGCTCGCCACCGAGCTCGGCAATCAGGCAAAGAAGCTCGAGGAGGACCTCGAGGCCCTGAAGCAGGCCGTGCTCAACGTGTCCGCGGGCTGGGGCGGCGAGGCGTACGAGGAGTTCCAGAAGAAGTCCAAGCAGTGGGACTCACACGCGCGGGGCATCCACCAGGCGCTGGTCAACATCTCGCAGCGGGTCCACACCGCCGGCGGTGACTACCGAGGCGGCGACCTGAAGGGCGCCAGCTACTTCCAGTAGGAGCGCACAATCTGCAAAACCAGGGTGGGCACGCACGGGAGGTGCCCACCCTGTAGTGCATTGATCAGCCACGTTCCTCCATGGTGAGCGGAGAGAAATTTACTGTGGCGTCAGCGCAGCGTTGTGCGGCTTTGGATAAGTGTGGAGCTGTGATGCGGATTGACGTTCGACTGCTTAAGCCGCCTCCTCGGTTGCTAAGTTGACGCGCGGGAAAGAAGATCCGCGATCAGCGGATATCGGGACTGATGCGTCAAGCGGGAATCAAGGGAGGGCGCGAGGGAATGGCCTGGGACGAGTGGGAGCAGATCAAGGCCGACGTGGCTGAGAGTGGATCGACAAGCATGCAACTTAACCAGCTTGCTGGGGATGGTGGCGGAGGAGGTGGAAGTGGTGCTGCTGGTGATCTGGTTGTCAACCAGGATGACCTCGGCGCCGTCGGCCATGACGCGTTCACCCTGCACGAGGACCTTCGAACCGGGACGGACATCGCCGGCGCGGGTATGAACAAGGACGGCGCCGGATCGACGATGCAGGCCGCCGCCTCCCTGAAGGCGCATGGTTTCGCTATGGGCAGCGCCCTGCAGCTGACGGTCGAAGTCTGGACGTCCCAGTCCAAGGCGGTGCTCCAAGCATGCGCGCACATCTCCAATCACCTCGACTACAGCAAGAAGCTGCACGCCGAGGACGACGCCAAGATTGCGGCTGTACTGCGCAGCCGAGACGGTTTGGCTGAGTCAGTGTCAGAGCTCAGCAAATACTTCAAGTAGGAGCAGCCTGGTGGCCGTCAAGTATATGGATCTGGTTGAGGTGGACCTGGTCAAGCTCGCCACCGCCGTCTCAGACTGGAAGAGCGCCGTCGACAAGCTAAAGACCGCAGCGCAGAACGCGCGCCGGGGAATGAAAGCAAAGTCGGAAAAGGCCAGGTGGGCTGGTGTGAACGCCACAGTGACGCGTGGCTTCGTCACCAAGACGACCAAGGAGATCGCAGACCTCCACGCGGAGGCGAACAGCATCTATCAGGTCCTGAACGACGCCCACACAGAACTTGCCTCCCTGCAAAAGCAGATCAAGACCGCAGTCCAGGCTGATGCCCCAACCCTCGGGGTCCGGGTCGAGGACATCGGCGACGGTAAGGTTCGCTGCTACTTCCAGCACATCAGGGGCGACACCGACGAACGCACCCAGGACCAACTCGATGCCAAACAGGAGTTGGAGAGTCGCATCAACCGGCTCATCGCCCACGCCACAGAAATCGATGCGTCGGTGGCCCGCGCGCTGCGCAAGAGTCATGGCAGCGATCCGCACAACGCCGGGCACAGCCGATACAAATCCCTGGACGACGCTCAGTCTGAGCGGGCGGCGGAGTTGGCGAAGCTTGGTCCGAAGATGACTGACAAGCAGTTCACCGAATTGAACTCCATTATGAAGTGGAACGCGAAGGACGCGGACTTCAGCACGGCATTCTACAAATCTATTGGAGGGCCCGAGGAGACTTTGGACTTCTACGGTCGTATGGCTCTCGAAGGCACGCAGGGAGATGACAATAAAGCGCGGCTGGCTCTGACCAGGCAGCTTCAGCGCAATATGGGCAATGCGCTTGCCACAGCGACCGACCCGGACAATGAGCCGCACCTTTCGGCGAGTTGGGGGGAGGGATTTAGGAAGCTGGGAACTCAACCAATTGAAATCTACCCGGGAGCCCCGAACTCGCCCTATGGATACCAAATTCTTGGAGGGCTACTTCGATACGGAAACTATGATGCAGAGTTCATCAACCCCATCGCGGAGCACGTTGTTCAACTGCACAAAAAGGATCCCGACTTCTTCATGAACAACAAGCCGGTGACGGGAGGGGCCGATCTCGACTGGGGATACAACCCTTCAGGAAAGAACGGCGCAGGCTATGATCCGCTTACGAGCGTTCTAGAAGGACTCGGACACAGTCCGGAGGCCGCAAAGAGGTTCTTCACCGACGAGCCGACCGTGTACAAGGAGGACGGCACGGTCGACAAGAGCGGCACACTCGGTTACGACTACTTTGACGTCCTGAACGGCAAGGACTTCGAGTGGGCTCCTGACAGCCTCGTACACCCCGGCAGTGACGAAGCGCAGCATGCACGGGAAATGGGCCCCGACGCCCTCGGGCACGCGTTGGAGGCGGCGGTCACAGGCGACGCTTGGGACGCGGACCCGCCGGAGCTACATCGGGACGGCGATACGGCCGAGATTATGCAACAGGTCATCAATCGCTATAACGTCGCCTCCGAGGAAGGGCCGCCACCTGAGGTAATGAAGGACAGTCTGGCGAAGATGGGAGCGTCGTACATCGACGACCTCAACTATTCGATCATGGATTTCGGCGGCTCGGGCGATGCGCTGGGACGAGACGCGCTCTTCGAGAACAGCAGCGACGGATCGACGCGAACGTCATTCGACGAGCAGAAGGCGCGCAACTTCATGATGCTGGTGGCCGGCGACGAGGACGGATATAAGTCACTGACGTCGGCTCAGCAACTCTTTATGGCGAGTGGCCTCGCAGCGTTTGAGACCGACGAGGATCGTGGCATTGCGTTTGCCCAAAATGCTGCGAAAGTGCATGGAATTCTCGATGAATCGCGGTCGCATGGGATTCGCGAGGAATTCAAGGATCCGGAAGAGGCTCAGCAGATGCTGCAGGAGCAGAACGGTGAGTGGCGCAAATCGCTCGTTAGTGGAGGAGTCACGGTGGCAGCGACGGCTGGTGCCGCGATACTACTGGGCCCGGCAGCGGGCGTCGTGGCCGCCACCGCAGTTCCGTTGGTTATGGAGTCCGCCGGATCTGCTGTCACTACCGCATATGGAAACCACACGTTGGAGTACCTGAAGGACCACGAGTACACGAACGACCCTCAGGCACTTCAAGCCGTGCAGGATGTGGAGAAGGTCGGCGAGCGAGCAGCCACTCAGCCTGTTCTTCAGTTCGCGCAAACTACCGGGATGAATAACAACGAGGCTACCGATCTCATCAATGAGATCGAACAGTCCTACTTGGCTGGAAAGACAGCCATCTCGAACAACGAGAAGGTGGCATCGTGAGATCCCTGACCCGGATTTTCTGGTGTGGCACTATGGCGATGCTAGCATTGTCGACAGGTTGCTCGAATGGGCAGTCTCTAAGCGAAAAGTACCCTACGCAGTGGGAGACCTGTAACGCACTGTTCGGAGCCAAGAACATGGAGTCTCTACGGGATAACCTTGATTCCGGCGATCTCAAGTTCTCCAACAGGGCTCTTTCTGTTGCCCAGCTCAAGAAGGGGCTGACACAGGAAGCCATCGACCCTTATGACAAACTCAATGGATTCAAGGAATACGAGACTTGCGGACTCTCGGGGAATGGTCGCGTTACTGCGATGGCGAGGTGGGCGGCAGATCCCCTGAAGTCCGTGCAAGCCAACACCGAACGTTGGAAACGCGCAACCGCGGATGTCTACGTAGCTGACCCCTCCGGTGTGGGCGGGGACGTCGACCTCGTTTTCCGCTGTGCCATCAAGGGCGCAAGTGGACAGGCGCAAGTGCTTCTCGAAACCAGGGTCAGCGCGCCGGCCCCCCCAAGATTTTCGGAGGCGTTCCACCAGCAGTTGGCCGTCAAACTGGCTCGCACGCTGCGAGATGAGCTGGCATGCACCAATGATCCGAACATCCCAGATGATTTGGACGTTGCTGGGTGAGTGGATCTGTCCTGTAGTAAACCGTTAGGCCTCGGGACCCCTCCCACGCCGATGCTGGTGGCCTCCGTGGTTGTTCCCACGGACAGGAGTTCGCGAGACAAGGATCGGTCGGAGGGATTTGCGTAGGGCAAGGACGCCGATGACATTGCGAGATTATGGACAGGGAGCCCGGCATGCCCACGGTCCATCAAGACAGCGTTTGAGAACCGCGCCCTACTCGATGGTGACGTGGAGGCCGAAGACGCGCTCCACGCAGGTGTCGAGCAAGGCTGCGAAGACCTGGGCGGAAGTCATTGCCGGGGCAGGGATCACGCCTGCGTCGTCGATGCTCGCGATGTAGTCGACGTCGGCCCACCCGCCGCGGTAGAGGACAACGTGGAGTTCGGCCTCGTGCGAGTTGCGTACGTGGATGCCGATTGAGTCGGGATCACCCACCTTGAACCTGTCAGTCTCGAGCCGCTGCGGCTAAGGAACTGTTTCGTCGCGCCAGGTCACAGGCCCGACAATCAGTCCTGCTGCCTGCCAGGCGGGCTGGCGGGCAGCGACTGCGGCAACGACTTCGTCGAGATCTATGACTCGCTCCATGTGGCGATGATCGCCTATCGCGCCGCCCCTCCACGGGCTGTGCGGCACAAAGGTCGAGGCCCCTGCCTACGGGCTGGGCGCCCGCGAGTGAGCCGGCGGACTATCACACGGATCACGGCCCAGTGGATCACGGCCTCGGCATGGGTGGTGTGGTGCGCATAGTCGCGGGCCAAGCGGCGGTGGGAGGTGAGCCAGGCGAACGTGTGCTCCACGGCCCATCGCTTGGGCTGAACCTCGAAGCCTCGCTGGCCTGGCTCTTTGCGCGGGGAGGGTGTTAGCGGCCCAGCCGACGAGACGGCCGGCGAATCCCTGGTCGGCCCAGACCTTCAGCACCGTTGGGTGGTCCAGTCGGGTCCACAGCAGGGAGCGCCTTGCGCCGTCGCGGTCCTGGATGCTGGCCGCCATGACGTGGACGGTCAGCAGAAGGCCGATGGTGTCGGTGACGATGAACCGCTTGCGGCCCTTGACCTTCTTCCTGCGTCGCAACCGCGGGTGTCGGCCGGGGCGGTGTCTGCGGTGCGTATCGACTGCGAATCGATGAGTCCGGCGGTGGGCTCGACATTCCGGCCCTCGCCCCGACGGACCTGAGATCGCGCAGGGCGTCATGGATGCGAGTGACAGTGCCCCATCGTGCGCACGAGTACCAATACACGGTCTGCCAGGGCGGAAAGTCGTGCGGCATCTGTCGCCAAGCGCACCCGGTCTATTTGTGTCCTCTATGGGGCCGAAGTGATCAGAAATTGGTCAGGATGCGCCCATGCTGAGGCCAAGTCCCCTTGTACTGCGTGATTCCTTGTGGGTCCGCTCACAAGCTTCGCCTTCTCGCCCGCGTGTAGCCGTTCGATGGTCCGGTCTGCCCGGCGGCTGGCGTCGGGAGTGTCGTTGCATTCAGAGCGGGGAAAATCTCGGCGGCCTCGAGCGTCGGTGAACAGCGGCTTGTAGCCGAAAGCATCGGCAATAGCCACTATACGGCGACAGTGTTCGACCCCGGGTGTAGGAAACTGGAGTTGCACGCGAACGCGTCCGTCGAACTGCCTGATGGTTTCCTCGTCCGTCATTTGCCATCCTCATAACGGGGCAGCTCCTCGGGAAAGTCTCGGGCAGCCTTGCACTCGGCCAGCTTGTAGGCGTGCTCGGCGATGCGGTATGCGACGTCGGTCAGAGTCTGTCGCAGTGTCGCGCCAGTGGCATGTGTTTCTCCGCCGACACTGGCTTCGGTGATGACCGCGTAAGCCGCAGAGGCGTTGTAGGAAGGGACAACGGGAGGAACACACGGCACGTACACCCCCGCCTCGGTGGCCTCGGGATTGAGTCGAGCCACGGCTTCCACGCCGTCGAGTGAGACGTGGGCGGTCCGGCTGCCGCCGCCACTTCCCCGGTAACTGCTGAGCCACTTCTCCTTGGAAACAGGTCGAACCTGCGCTTGAGCCCAGAGGGACGAATCGCTGCTGGTGACGACACCGCAGTGAAAAGACAATTTGTCTCCCGAATTATGGCGATCCGCCCCTTCCTCGGCCGATCGCGCACTGGGCAACACTTTGATGACCATCTCCCGATCTACAGTTTTTTCACATACCTTCGTGGGAAGGCGTTCAAGTCCCTTTGTGAAAAACTGCACGTATCCGAACCAGGCCACGAAACCAGCAAGGCAAAAACCTAGCACGCAGAAAAGGAAATTCTTAGCGCTGTACTCAATGGTGGCTGGCTTCTTGCTCTCAATCATTGGGGCGCTCCATAGTGCCGTTCAGGAACTGGCTACTGGCATCCCAGTCATCGTTCACGGCATTGAGGAGTAGGTCGCTAGTTCCGTCCCCTCGTAGATTTAGCTTGTGTCGACGGATGGTATCTTCGGCCGTCCACTGTGTCTGTTGGCTCACTGAATCTCGCGAGCCGTATAGGTCCTGGGCGCTTGTGTGCAAAGCCACGTCCGTGACACCGCTGAGTTCTTGACCTTTGAGGACGCGGTCAACGACAGATCGGGCGATATCTCCGACCATTCCGCCAGTCACGGCTCCCATTGTCGCCCCTCCGTATTCATTGGGCGCAGCAACATTGGCCAACCCGATCGCCATCCATATCTGGCGAAGTCCCCCTTCGCTTTCAAGGCGTCGTTGTATTCCTTTTCGACCTCGGCCGCAGCTCGAACTTTTCGTCCGCCACAGAGTGAGCGACAACACCTTCGATGATGCCCGCATTTCTGCCGATGTTGTCGATGGTTTGTTCCTGCGAGCCGTCCAACAAGTATGGGTTCGTGAGATGTGATTCAAGGAGAGTGCTGGTGTAGATACTTTCCCCGAAGATGATGCCTGCTCTTCCGTCGGCGTCCGCGGATACATAGGAAAGGAATCTGACAACGTCCCGAACTTTCCCTAGACCATCAGGGGCGTCACTCTGTGTGATGAAAACGGATTTCGCGCCATGACCAGCGAGGGTCGACTGATCTCCGGCATATAAGAAGCCGCCATATTGCCGAGACTGTCCCCCATTCCCTTGCTCACGAGATCCGCACCCCCGCCAGGCTGCGCGACATATTCCATGACGTTCTTCATGATCTGCGCCTGCGTCTAGCTGTGTGCAAGGCATGTTGTGTCGCGGCACCCGCGGTGACGCCGGTCGTGGCGGCCTCGAGAGCGTGCCCTAGAGACTCCCCTCGGTCCGTGTACATGGTGGTGCCCAGCATGTGATCAAGGTCCACCTTGGATTCGAAAGCGTGCACCGCCGCGTCGGGGTTGTGGGACAGGCCCTCGAAAAGCCCTTCCACCGGATCTCGTCCGTTGCCGTCGCCGAAGACGAGGTCCAGGGAGTCGTGTCCCTTGACCCAAAGGTCACGGGTGCCGGCGTCCCCTGCTCCCTTGTCTGCCTTGAACAGTTTCTCCCGGTAGGCATCGAGTAACTCCGTGCCGTACACGCCCTTGGGCATGAGGCTGCTGATGACGTGGGAGCCGAGGGCACCGACCGGGTCGGGTGAGTTTGCGGCGACGAAGTTCGTGTTGCGCTCGGCGACGAGGTCCTTCTTCCAGTGCTGCATGGCGTCCGAGTCCGAGAAGGACGCCGTGGCCAGGGTCAGGCCGAGGTTTTGCTGCAGGCTCTTCATAGTTTCGAGTTCCGAGCCCCTGGCGCCGACATGGGCGTAAGTCATCTCGGTCCAGAACTGGAGCGTTCCCTTGGCCCCAAGGCTCTTCGCGAACTGCTCCGCGAACAGGGGGTCGGCCTTGTACTTCTCCATCGTGCGATCGAACCACCGAGCCATAGAGGGGACCATGACGCGGAAGATCCCCACCCCCACCATCAAAACGCCCCTCCCGGACTAAACCCGACCTGCACCAACGGCTTCCCCCTCCGCCGAGACACAAAGACCCCCCGCCCCGCAGGCATGGGCCGCGGCCGCACCCCACCGAGCAGATCCCCCTCACCCGGGTCGCCGGCCAGCACAACCCCTTGCGCCCCCAGCTCCTTCACCCGCTGCATGAACGCCTCGTACGACGCCCGCCCGGCCCCCGCCGTAGACCGCGCGATGATGAACCGCACCCCCACATCCCGGGCGAACGGCAAGAGCTCCGTCAGACCCGCAAGCGGATTCCCGCTCGACGTGGCCACGAGGTCGTAGTCGTCGATGACGACGTACACGGTGGGTCCGCGCCACCAGCTGCGATCCCGCAGTTGCTGGGCCGTGACGTCGGCTGTCGGTGTGCGGCGCTTCATCAGGTCGGCCAGGGCGGCCATGTGGTGGTCCATGGCGTTGGACATGGGGATGTACTCGGCGAGGTGGGACGACGGCGTCACGTCCAGCAGCGAGCGCCGGTTGTCGATGACGAACAGCTTGGCCTCGTCGCCCGAGTACCGCTGCGTCAACTGCTGGATCAGCAGCCGCAGCAGGTTCGACTTGCCCGACTCGCTCTCGCCGAAAACGAGGAAGAACGGGTCCTGCTCGAAGTCCACGAAGACCGGTTCGAGATTGTCCTCGTCGAGTGCGAAGGCGACGCCGCGGCGCGGGAAGCGACTACCCGGAGGAAGCTGCTCGGCTGGGAACTCGCGGGGCAGCAAACGAACTTCGGGGGCACCGGGGGCCTGCCAGTGCCGGGAGACCTCGGTTGCGAGGGCCGCCGTGGCATCCGCCAGGTCCGTGTCGGAGGTGAGACCGTCTATGCGCGGCACCGCCGCCATGAAATGCAGCTTCTGCGGCGCCTGTCCGCGGCCGGGCACCCCCGCCGGGACGTTCGCCGCCACCTTGCGGTCCAGCTCGGAGTCCATCGTGTCGCCGAGCCGCAGCTCCAGGCGGTTCATCAGGTGGTCCTTGAGATTGGCCCTGACCTCCATCGAGCGTGAGGCCGTCAGGATCAGGTGGACGCCGTAACCGAGACCGCGTGCCGCGATGTCGTGGATCACGTGGTCCATCGCCTCGTAGTCCGCGCGGAAGTTGCCCCAGCCGTCGATGACCAGGAACACGTCGCCCCAGGGCTGATCCGTGACCGGGATCTCGCCCCGGGCCCGCCTGGCCCGGAAGTCCGCGATCGAGGCGATGCCCGCGGAGCGGAAGTACTCCTCGCGGCGGGTCAGTACGCCGTACACCTCGGCCACCGTGCGCCGGACTCGCTCCGGATCCAGGCGTGAGGCAACCCCGCCCACGTGCGGCAGGCCGGCCACCGCCGCCATCCCGCCCCCACCGAAGTCAAGGCCGTAGAACTGCACTTCGTACGGCGTGTGCGTGAGCGCGAACGCCGAGATCAGGGTGCGCAGCAGCGTCGACTTGCCGGACTGCGGGCCGCCGATGATCTGCATGTGGCCGGCCGCGCCGGAGAAGTCGACCCAGAGCGGGTCGCGGCGCTGCTCGTAGGGCTTGTCCACCAGGCCCGCCGGTACGACCAGGCGGCCGGCACCTTCGTAGCCCGGCTGTGTGAGGCCGCGGCCCTGTACCGCTGTGAGGCCGGGCAGGAGTTCGTCGAGCGGCGGCGGACTGTCCAGCGGCGGCAGCCACACCCGGTGTGCCGCCGGGCCCTGGGCTTCCAGGCGGCGCACGATCACGTCAAGCACGGTGTCGGCGAGCGCGTCGTCGATCTCCGGACCGTCCGAAGTCGACGGCCGCTGCTGTGGCACAGCCATGTACTGCACCGGCACCTCGGCCGCCGTGAACAGCACCGGCCGCCGGTCCATCGGCAGCGGGCCGCCGCTCAGCGCGGTGCGCTGGGTGCCCGAGCGGTACACGCCGGAGACGTAGGCCGCCTTGAAGCGCACCATCTCGTCGGTACCGAACTTCAGCAGGCCGGAGCCCGGAACGTTCGGCAGCTCATAGGCGTCCGGTACGCCGATCGCCGCGCGGGACTCCGCGGCGGAGAAGGTACGCAGCCCGACTCGGTACGACAGATATGTCTCCAGACCGCGCAGGCGGCCTTCCTCCAGGCGCTGCGACGCCAGCAGCAGATGCACACCGAGCGACCGGCCGATGCGGCCGATCTGCACGAACATCTCGATGAAGTCGGGCTTCGCCGTCAGCAGCTCACTGAACTCGTCGATGACCAGCACCAGCGACGGAATGGGCTGCAGGGCGGCACCGGCCGCGCGGGCCTTTTCGTAGTCGTGGATGTTGGCGTAGTTGCCCGCGTCGCGCAGCATCTCCTGGCGGCGGTTGAGCTCGCCGCGGATGGAGTCGCCCATGCGGTCGACCAGGGTGAGATCGTCCGCGAGATTGGTGATGACGGCCGCCACGTGGGGCATCTGCGCCATACCGGCGAAGGTCGCGCCGCCCTTGAAGTCCGCGAGGACGAAGTTCAGTGTCTCCGACGAATGAGTGACCGCGAGGCCCAGTACCAGCGTGCGCAGCAGCTCCGACTTGCCGGAGCCGGTGGCACCGACGCACAGGCCGTGCGGGCCCATGCCCTCCTGCGCGGCCTCCTTGAGGTCCAGCATCACGGCGCGTCCGTCCTCGCCGACACCGATCGGCACCCGCAGCCGCTCCGCCAGCGAACGCGGCCGCCAGGTGCGCTGGGTGTCGACGGACGCCGCATCGCCGAGGCTCAGCAGGTCGGTGAACTCCAGGTTGGCGAGCAGCGGTTCGTCGTCGTCCCCGCCCGAGGCGATCCGCAGCGGGGCCAGCTGCCGGGCGAGGGCTTCGGCGGACTCGTAGGAGAGGACGTCGGGAGTCCCTTCGTAGACGACACCGTGTCCCGACTCCAGGTGCAGCGCTTCGGGCTGTACGACGATGGAGAGCTCACCGCCGCCCGTGCTCAGATCGCCGGGAACCACCTCGAGGACGGTGACGCCCTGGAGACCTTCGGGATTGGCCAGGACCGAGTCCGGCGGCAGGGAGAGGCCGTCGAGTACGACGACGATGTGGGGCTCCTCGGGCAAGGGTGCCGCGTTCGGGTGGAAGCGCGGGCGACCGGTCAGCCGGGTGGCGAGCATGTTCTCCAGCTCGCGGCTGTCGCTGTCGATCAGCCTGCGGCTGCCCGCTCCGTCCACGGCACCGGGCGCTTGGACGTGCGGCAGCCACTTGGCCCACTCCCAGTGGGGCAGTGCCTCGCGGCCCGCCGCTACCACGATGAGCAGATCCTCCGGGGAGTGCAGTGCGGCCAGCGAGCCGGCCATGGCCCGGGTGGAGGACCGTACGGACTGTGGTTCGCCACTGATCGTGACGTGGTAGAACGCACGCAACGAGACCGCCATCGGCAGGTCGTCCAGGGTGCTGTGGACGGCGAGGAAGCGCTGCATCGCACCCGCGGTCAGCGGCTCCAGCTGCGCGACAGGGGCGGTCTCGGGGGCGACGAGGGCCCTGGCGAGAGCCTGCGAGCCGAGACCGATGCGCACCTGGGCGAAGTCCTCGTCGCCGGGGCGTCGTTCCCACACTCGGCTGCCCTCGGCGACCAGGGCCCACAGCTGTTCGGGGGAGGGGTGCAGGAAGTACTGCGCGTCACGCTGTGCCTGCGCCGTGTCGACGGCCGTGCGTCGGGTCTGCGCCAGGTAGCTCAGGTAGTCGCGGCGCATGTCCGCCAGCTCCCCCTGAGAGCCGCGGCGGAAGCGGATCACCATCGCGACGGACATGGCGATCGTCGAGGCGATCATGACCATGCCCATGATCCTCATGAACGGCTGCCCGCTCGTGAAGAAGAAGACCACCGAGCCACCCATGCCGAGCGTCGGCAGGAGTTGCATCAGCACGCTCTCCCGATGGCCCCGCGGAAGTTCCGGTGGAGGCTGCAGGATGATGTCCTGCGTGGGCACTTCGGACGGCAGCACCCGAGGCGGGCGCTTCACGACGATGTGGCTCACTGGCATCCATTCCCTCGACCAGCCCGAGAGTCCGTCCGCCGCCCCGTGTCAGGCGGACGCAGGCCGCCGCGCGATCCTACTGACTCCCCTGGACGCGGGGGGCGATAGGGTGCCGGAAGTTCGCGTCGGCACATGCGAGTTGAGCTGGAGTGAACCGGGCATGGCGGCAGATCCCGCCGGCTTCGGAAGCCCGGCGACGGGACGAAGGGCCGCTCCTGCGGCCTCGCCGCACGATCGGTCACGGGGGACGGGAAACGGCGCAGAGTTTCCGTACCGTAGGTAAAGAATCATCACTGAGGGGGAGCAGCAGGTGAGCATGACGGCCTCCGCGGCAGTCACCGGAAGGGGACCCGGTACGGGAACTCCCGTGGGGGCGGGCACGGGACTCGGTTTCTGCCGCGTCACCATCGTCGCGCCCGACAGCCGGATCGACGTGGCGCTGCCCGACGACATCCCGGTCGCCGACCTCTATCCGGAGATCCTCACACTCGCCCGGCAGAGTCCCGCCGAGAACGCGCCCGTCGGCTACCACCTGGTCCGCCGGGACGGCACCGTCCTCGACAGTGCCCGTTCCTTCGCCGCCCAGCGCATCCTCGACGGCGAACTCCTCGCGCTGCGCCCGTTCTCCGAGTCGCTGCCGCCCGCCGTCTTCGACGACGTCTCCGAGGCGGTCGCCTCCGCAGTGACCACCGGGCACACCTTGTGGAGCGGCGACCTGACGCGCGCGGCGGGTCTCCTCGGGGGAGGCGTACTGCCGGTCCTGCTCGCCTTCGTGGCCTGGATGGGCGACCCGCTGCACGACATGAACAGCCTGCCCGGAATCCTAGCCGGCGTCGTCGGTGTCCTCCTGGTCGTCCTGGCCTGCGTGCGCGCCCGGGTCTACGACGACCGGGCGTCGGCCATCGCCCTGGGACTCGGCGCCCTCCCCAACGTCGGTGTGGCCGGCTCGGGTCTCCTGCCGCTCGCCGACGGACAGGGCATCGGCCGGCTCCAGTTCCTCCTCGCCTGCGCGGCGGTACTGCTGGCCTCGGTCCTGCTCACCCTGTGCTCGCCGAGCGGGGACGGCCCCTTCGTCGGCTTCGTCGCGGCCTCCGCCGTCAGCCTGATCGCCGTGTTCGCGGCGATCCTCGCCGACTGGACGCCTTCCGAGATCGCCGCCCTGTGCGCCCCGATCGCCGTCGGAGGCCTGGCCTTCCTGCCCGGGCTGTCGATGCGCTTCGCCCGGCTCCCGATCGGCTTCGACACCCCGAACACGGCCCCGCGCAGCGCGTACGACACAGACCCCGCCCCCCAGGAGCCGGTCGACGCCGAGCGGGTCGCCGCCCAGGCGCGGCGTGGACACGAACTCCTGGTCGGTCTGGTGGGCGGCTGCGCGCTGCTCGCCGTCGGTTCCTCGGCGGTCCTTGGGTTCTCCGAGAACGTCTGGGCCCAGCTCCTGGCCCTGGCGACCGGTCTGGCCATGCTGATGCGCGCCCACCTCTTCCGCTACACCGCCCAGGTGGCCCCCGTCCTGGCCGCCGGCCTCGCCTCTCTCGTGCTGCTCGGCCTCGGGCTGGCACTCAATCCACCGCACTCGGTCGTCCGCGACGCCCTCACGGGCGACCGTGCCGACCTCGACGTCCGGACCATCTGGCTCGTGGTGGCGATCGCCGCGGCGGCCGCGCTCGTCACGGCGATCGGTCTGATCGTCTCGCGCGGCGGCCTCACCCCGTTCTGGGGACGCTTCCTGGAGATCGCCGAGGGCTTCGTGCTGCTGACCCTGGTGCCGCTGACCCTGGCGGTGTTCGACGTGTACTCGGCAGTCCGCTCGATGACCGGCTGAGCCCGACCCGCTTCCCTACGTCTTCACCCGGTATATCCGGACGGCGGATCCACCAGGCCAATGGGAAGCGACCGACGACACTGCGTGCACCGGTCCGCCGTCCAGCGTGGTAGCGGCGGCCGCGGGTGCCGGGTTGCTACGGGACCCATTGTCCGCTCCGTGGGACACGCCGCCGACCGCCGCCACGCAGAGCCGTATGGAGGCTCATCGGTCCGACCCCCGGGTCGTCGAGGAGTGCTCGACGACCCGGTCAGGGCCGGCCCTCGTACCCACCCGTCACCCCGGGGCATGCCCTCCATCGCGAGGCGTCGGCTCGAGATCGAACTCCCCGTCCCGCGCCCCCAGCACGAACGCCCGCCACTCCGCCTCCGTGTAGCGCAGCACCGTGTCCGGGTCGAGCGACGACCGCATCGCCACGGCCCCCTCGGGCAGATAGGCGATCTCGACCCGCTCCTCGTGCGCCTCGGTGCCCGGCGCGCTGTGCCACTCGACACCGGCGATGTCGAGGGCGTAGAGCTCGTCCCGCTCCCGCTCCTTGCGTGCCTTGATCTCCTCAGCCGTCTCCGCCATGCCGCAGCGACCCCTTCCCGACGTACGAACGATCCGAATCTGCTCACCCTAGTAGCCCCCTCCGCCCCGGCCGGGAGGTTCGAGGACCAGGGCAAAGGGGACCCCGGTCGCCTGGTACCCTGGTCGACGGCCGTTTGTGTACGCACCCCCGGAGCTCACCGCTCTGGAGGCCGCGCTCAGCGGATCCCCGCCTTCCGAGTCATGGAAGCTCCCCCGAGACAAAGACCGGGGGCACTCGGTGGCCACCACAGACTACGAGGAGTACGCGTGCCGCTCGACGCCGCTACGAAGAAGCAGATCATCACCGAGTTCGGCCAGAAGGAGGGCGACACCGGCTCCCCCGAGGTCCAGGTCGCCATGCTCTCGCGCCGCATCTCGGACCTGACCGAGCACCTCAAGACCCACAAGCACGACCACCACTCCCGCCGTGGCCTGCTGATCCTGGTGGGTCAGCGTCGCCGCCTTCTCCAGTACCTGGCGAAGAAGGACATCCAGCGCTTCCGTGCGCTGGTCGACCGCCTCGGCATCCGCCGCGGTGCGGCGGGCGCCAAGTAACACGCCGTGAGGGGAGCGGTTCCCGGAGAATGGGGGCCGCTCCCTTTGCTGTACGTGCGGAGTGTCACCACTGCTTTGTAGTGTGGTAGCACAACGCAATAGGGACGACACAGCACAACAAGAAGAGGAGAGGCGCACCTGGCCGCCGCCGGTCCTCGGTAGTGGCCCCCGGGAAAACGACTCCCGGGAGCTTCGATCGAAGACCGGCCCGCACAGCACGGCGCGCTTCTCCGCAACCGTCTCCCTGCCACACGGGCAGCGGGACGAGGACGAGGAGAAAACCTAGTGGAGAACGAGACCCACTACGCCGAGGCCGTCATCGACAACGGCGCCTTCGGTACCCGCACCATCCGTTTCGAGACGGGCCGCCTGGCCAAGCAGGCCGCCGGCTCCGCCGTGGCGTACCTGGACGACGACACCATGGTGCTGTCGGCCACCACCGCCTCCAAGAACCCCAAGGACCAGCTCGACTTCTTCCCCCTCACGGTGGACGTCGAGGAGCGGATGTACGCCGCCGGCAAGATCCCCGGCAGCTTCTTCCGCCGTGAGGGCCGTCCCTCCGAGGACGCCATCCTCACCTGTCGCCTGATCGACCGCCCGCTGCGCCCCTCCTTCAAGAAGGGCCTGCGCAACGAGATCCAGGTCGTCGCCACGATCATGGCGCTCAACCCCGACCACCTGTACGACGTCGTCGCGATCAACGCCGCGTCCGCGTCCACGCAGCTGGCCGGCCTGCCCTTCTCCGGTCCGATCGGCGGCGTCCGCGTCGCGCTGATCAGCGGCCAGTGGGTGGCCTTCCCGACACACACCGAGCTCGAGGACGCCGCGTTCGACATGGTCGTCGCGGGCCGCGTCCTGGAGGACGGCGACGTCGCGATCATGATGGTCGAGGCCGAGGCCACCGAGAAGACCATCAAGCTGGTCGAGGGCGGCGCCGAGGCGCCGACCGAGGAGGTCGTCGCCGCCGGTCTCGAGGCCGCGAAGCCCTTCATCAAGGTCCTCTGCAAGGCCCAGTCGGACCTCGCCGCCAAGGCCGCCAAGCCCACCGGCGAGTTCCCGATCTTCCTCGACTACCAGGACGACATCCTGGAGGCGCTCACCGCCGCCGTCCGCCCGGAGCTCGCCTCCGCGCTGACCATCGCGGGCAAGCAGGAGCGCGAGTCCGAGCTGGACCGCGTCAAGGCGCTCGCCGCCGAGAAGCTCCTGCCGGAGTTCGAGGGCCGCGAGAAGGAGATCTCCGCCGCGTACCGCTCGCTGACCAAGACCCTGGTCCGTGAGCGCGTCATCAAGGAGAAGAAGCGCATCGACGGCCGCGGTGTCACCGACATCCGCACCCTGGCCGCCGAGGTCGAGGCCATCCCGCGGGTCCACGGCTCCGCCGTGTTCGAGCGTGGTGAGACCCAGATCCTGGGCGTCACCACCCTGAACATGCTCCGCATGGAGCAGCAGCTGGACACCCTCTCCCCGGTGACCCGCAAGCGCTACATGCACAACTACAACTTCCCGCCGTACTCCACTGGCGAGACCGGCCGCGTCGGCTCTCCGAAGCGCCGCGAGATCGGCCACGGCGCCCTCGCCGAGCGCGCCCTGGTGCCGGTCCTGCCGACGCGCGAGGAGTTCCCCTACGCGATCCGCCAGGTCTCCGAGGCGCTGAGCTCCAACGGCTCGACGTCCATGGGCTCGGTCTGCGCCTCCACCATGTCGCTGCTGAACGCCGGTGTGCCCCTGAAGGCCCCCGTCGCCGGTATCGCCATGGGTCTGATCTCCCAGGAGATCGAGGGCGAGACGCACTACGTCACCCTCACCGACATCCTCGGTGCGGAGGACGCCTTCGGCGACATGGACTTCAAGGTCGCCGGCACGAAGGACTTCGTGACCGCCCTCCAGCTCGACACCAAGCTGGACGGCATCCCGGCCTCCGTCCTGGCCGCGGCCCTCAAGCAGGCCCGTGACGCCCGCCTCCACATCCTCGACGTGATGATGGAAGCGATCGACACCCCGGACGAGATGTCCCCCAATGCCCCGCGGATCATCACCGTCAAGATCCCCGTGGACAAGATCGGCGAGGTCATCGGCCCCAAGGGCAAGATGATCAACCAGATCCAGGAGGACACCGGCGCCGACATCACGATCGAGGACGACGGCACGATCTACATCGGCGCGGTCGACGGACCGTCCGCCGAGGCCGCCCGCACCACGATCAACGGCATCGCCAACCCGACCATGCCGGAGGTCGGCGAGCGCTACCTGGGCACGGTCGTGAAGACGACCACCTTCGGCGCGTTCGTCTCCCTGCTGCCCGGCAAGGACGGTCTGCTGCACATCTCGCAGATCCGCAAGCTGGCCGGCGGCAAGCGCGTGGAGAACGTCGAAGACGTCCTCGGCGTGGGCCACAAGGTCCAGGTCGAGATCGCCGAGATCGACTCCCGCGGCAAGCTCTCCCTGATCCCGGTCATCGAGGGCGAAGACGGCGACGAGACGAAGGACGACGGCGACAAGTGACGCCCCGTGGCTTCCAGGCGACGGCCCGCACCTCCTCGGAGGGGCGGGCCGTCGCCCGTACCCAAACCCTCATCAAGGGTGAGAACGGCATCGGTACGGTCCGCAAGACCACCCTCCCCGGCGGCCTGCGCATCGTCACCGAGACTCTGCCCTCGGTCCGCTCCGCGACCTTCGGCATCTGGGCGCACGTCGGCTCCCGCGACGAGACCCCGGCCCTGAACGGCGCCACCCACTACCTGGAGCACCTGCTCTTCAAGGGCACCAGCCGCAGGTCGGCCCTGGACATCTCCGCCGCGCTGGACGCGGTCGGCGGCGAGATGAACGCGTTCACGGCCAAGGAGTACACGTGCTACTACGCACGCGTGCTCGACAACGACCTGCCGCTGGCCATCGACGTCGTCTGCGACATGCTGACCGGCTCGCTGATCCGCGAGGACGACGTCGACGTGGAGCGGGGTGCGATCCTCGAAGAGATCGCCATGACCGAGGACGACCCGGGTGACTGCGTGCACGACCTGTTCGCGCACACGATGTTCGGCGACAACGCCCTCGGCCGCCCGGTCCTCGGCACCGTCGAGACGGTCAACGCCCTCACCGCCGACCGCATCCGCCGCTTCTACAAGAAGCACTACGACCCGACCCACCTGGTCGTCGCCTGCGCCGGCAACATCGACCACGCCAAGGTCGTACGGCAGGTCCGCGCCGCCTTCGAGAAGGCCGGTGCCTTCAAGGACCTGGCCGCGGATCCGGTCGCCCCGCGCAGCGGGACGCGCGCCCTGCGCACCGCGGGCCGCGTCGAGCTGATCGACCGCAAGACCGAACAGGCGCACGTCGTGCTCGGCATGCCGGGCCTGTCCCGCACGGACGAGCGCCGCTGGGCCCTGGGCGTGCTGAACACCGCCCTCGGCGGCGGCATGTCCTCCCGCCTCTTCCAGGAGGTCCGCGAGAAGCGCGGCCTGGCCTACAGCGTGTACTCGTACACCTCCGGCTTCGCCGACTGCGGCCTGTTCGGCGTCTACGCCGGCTGTAGGCCCTCGCAGGTGCACGACGTGCTGAAGATCTGCCGCGACGAGCTCGACCAGGTCGCCGAGCACGGCCTCTCGGACGACGAGATAGGGCGCGCGATCGGCCAGCTCCAGGGGTCCACGGTCCTCGGCCTGGAGGACACCGGCGCGCTGATGAACCGCATCGGCAAGAGCGAGCTGTGCTGGGGCGAGCAGATGTCCGTCGACGACATGCTGTCGCGGATAGCGTCGGTCACCCCGGACGACGTCCGTGAGGTCGCCCGCGAGATCCTGGGACGGCGGCCCTCCCTGTCGGTCATCGGCCCACTGAAGGACAAACAGGCGGCCCGCCTCAACAACGCCGTCGCCTGACGATCCCCTGGTGAAGGAAGCACAAGAGATGAGCAAGCTGCGCGTGGCGGTCCTCGGCGCCAAGGGCCGGATCGGCTCGGAAGCCGTACGAGCCGTCGAAGCCGCCGAGGACATGGAACTGGTCGCCGCCCTCGGCCGGGGCGACAAGCCGGAGGCGCTGACCGAAGCCGGCGCCCAGGTCGCGGTCGAACTGACCACGCCCGACTCGGTCATGGCCAACCTCGAATTCTGCGTCGGCCACGGTATCCACGCGGTGGTCGGCACCACCGGCTGGACCGACGAGCGCCTCGCGCAGCTGAACGGCTGGCTGTCCGCCTCCCCGGAGACGGGCGTGCTCATCGCGCCGAACTTCTCCATCGGGGCCGTGCTGAACATGAAGTTCGCGCAGATCGCGGCACCGTACTTCGAGTCGGTGGAGGTCATCGAGCTCCACCACCCGAAGAAGGTCGACGCCCCGTCGGGCACCGCCACGCGCACGGCGCAGCTCATCGCGTCGGCTCGTGCCGAGGCGGGTGCGGGCCAGGCACCGGACGCCACGGAGACGGCCCTGGACGGGGCGCGGGGCGCGGACGTCGACGGCATCCCCGTGCACTCCGTTCGGCTGCGCGGCCTGCTGGCCCACCAGGAGGTCCTGCTGGGCGGCGAGGGCGAGACGCTCACCATCCGCCACGACTCGCTCCACCACAGCAGCTTCATGCCGGGCATCCTGCTCGGCGCCCGCCGCGTGGTGAGCACCCCGGGCCTGACGTTCGGCCTGGAACACTTCCTGGATCTGAACTGAGCCCCTGACCGTCATGCGCGCGAAGCTCACCTACGCCCTCACCGCCGCCGTCCTGGTCGTCTACTTCGTCCTGGTCGGCAGTCGCGGCGTCCTGCTCATCGAGATCGGCACGCCCCTCACCGTCACGTTCGGTGTCGCCGTGCTGATCCTGCCGGTCATCGGCCTGTGGTTCCTGTGGAAGAACACCCAGTTCGCCCGCAAGGCCAATCAACTCGCCGCCGCACTCGACGCCGAGGGCGGGCTGCCCGTCGACGAACTGCGGCGCACCCCCAGCGGGCGCATCGACCGCGACTCGGCCGACGAGGTCTTCGCCAGGCGCAAGGCCGAGACGGAGGACGCCCCCGACGACTGGCGCACCTGGTTCCGTCTCGCCGTCGCCTACCACGACGCCCGTGACACCCCGCGCGCCCGCAAGGCGATGCAGCGCGCGATCGCCCTGCACGACGGCAAGCAGCCCGAAGCTGCCTGAGGCGCTGCCCACTCATGCCGGAGGGGCCGGACCGTTCTCACGGTCCGGCCCCTCCGGCATGAGGCTCCAAGCGTCAGCGTGGGCCGTAGTCCTCGGCCCACGCCTCGACCGCGTCGGCCGCCCGGTCGAAGGCCTCCGCACGACCCAGGAAGTCGGCGTTGTGCGTGGTCATCAGAGGCGGCAGATCGCCCGCCTCCCGGCCTCGGCGCTCCAGCAGCAGCGCTTGCCCCTGCACGGTTCGGGGGAGCCCCAGCCAGCGCACCGGCTGCTGCACCGTCCGCACGGAGACGACCTGCTCCCAGGGCGCCGTACGCGTCGTGAGGAAACCCACGTGCCGTAGCCCGCGCGCGCTGACCCACACGCCCACGCGCAGCAGCCGCAGCGCCGTGGCGATGACGAGCAGCGCCAGGCCGAACACCAGTGCCGCCGAGCCGAGTTGGGCCGTCGCGGCGATGACGACCGCCGCGAACAGCACGAACGAGGCGAGCAGCAGCGCGAGCGCGGCCACCACGACGCGCCACGGCCCCGGCCGGTACGGACGCCGCCAGCGGTCACGGTCTTCGTGGGGCAACGGAACGTCGTCCGCCGCCTCGAAAACGCGGTCGGCCGTAAGGAAGGGCAGGGGCACGGCTGGTCCTCACTCGATCCATGCGTGGGCTGTGCCCGGTGAGGCTACCGATCTGTGTCCCCGGTCACCACCGGCGGGGGCCGGATGGAGTCACCGCCGGCCCGGCGCGGTTCAGTGCCTGTCGGACGCCTGCGACTGCTGAGGCTGATCAGCCGTCTTGTCGGGCGTCAGCGCGGGCGTCCCGACGACCAGGGATCCCACGAGCCCCGCCACGATGGTGAGCCCCAGCAGCCAACGCCCGGCCATCTGACCGACGGACGACGGCTCACGGGGTGGGGGAGTGACATTGCTGCGGAACCTGTCGGCCTCGGCGACGAAGGCAAACGGTACGGGTTCACGCCGACCGAACATCAGGGGTACGTCTCCTTCAAGGGTGGAACGGATCACTTTCGTCTGTAGAGACGAACGAACTCCCTCAGAGGTGCCCTGTTTCACCGACTTCATTGCGGCCCGTCACCAAACGTAGAGTGGCGTCGCCAAGAGACGCGATGGGAAGGCCCTGCGAACCGTGACCGAGACCCCCGACGACGACTTCAAGATCGACTTGCGCGGTGATGTCACCGTTGAGCTGGTGAAACACAGCGCGGCGGACTCCGACGTGCTGTTCGCAGCACGGGTTTCCACCCTGGGGGAGCAGTCCCTTGAAGAGCTGCAGAAGGACCCTGAGCGCTCGAAGGGCCTGATCAACTACTTGATGCGGGACCGGCACGGCAGCCCGTTCGAGCACAACTCCATGACCTTCTTCGTGAGTGCGCCGATCTTCGTCTTCCGCGAGTTCATGCGGCACCGCGTCGGCTGGTCCTACAACGAGGAGAGCGGCCGCTACAGGGAGCTCCAGCCGGTCTTCTACGTGCCGGACACCTCCAGGAAGCTGATCCAGCAGGGGCGGCCGGGCAAGTACGAGTTCGTCGAAGGCACTCCCGAGCAGCACCAGCTCGTCGGCGAGACCATGGAAGATTCCTACCGTCAGGCCTACAAGAAGTATCGACAGATGCTCGCCGCCGGCGTCGCACGCGAGGTCGCCCGCTCGGTCCTCCCGGTCGGCCTGTACTCGTCGATGTACGCCACCTGCAACGCCCGCTCGCTGATGCACTTCCTCGGCCTGCGCACCCAGCACGAGCTGGCGAAGGTCCCGTCCTTCCCGCAGCGCGAGATCGAGATGGTCGGCGAGAAGATGGAGGCCGAGTGGTCCCGGCTCATGCCGCTCACCTACGCCGCCTTCAACGCGAACGGACGCGTGGCGCCGTAGGGCGTCCCGGTTTTCCCGATCAGGTACAGATGTGCGGTTCAGCCGTGCGAAGTGTCCGTATTGCGGCATTTAGAGAAGTTCATCTAGCCTGATCAAACGGGTCCGGCACTGCTTGAACCCCCGAGCAGGCAGTGCCGGGCTCCACCTTTGTCACGACTTGTCGCCTGCCCCATGGGCAGACCCGGTCCTGAGCAACGAGTAGCGTGTAACCCATGGCTCCGACCTCGACTCCGCAGACCCCCTTCGGGCGGGTCCTCACCGCCATGGTCACGCCCTTCACGGCGGACGGCGCACTCGACCTCGACGGCGCGCAGCGGCTCGCCGCCCACCTGGTGGACGCAGGCAACGACGGCCTGGTCATCAACGGCACCACCGGCGAGTCCCCGACCACCAGCGACGCGGAGAAAGCGGATCTCGTACGGGCGGTCCTGGAGGCGGTCGGCGACCGCGCCCACGTGGTGGCCGGAGTCGGCACCAACGACACCCATCACAGCATGGAACTCGCCCGGGCCGCGGAGCGCACCGGCGCACACGGCCTGCTCGTCGTGACGCCGTACTACAACAAGCCGCCGCAGGAGGGCCTCTACCGGCACTTCACCGCCGTCGCCGACACCACCGGCCTTCCGGTGATGCTCTACGACATTCCCGGCCGCAGCGGCGTCCCGATCAGCACCGAGACGCTCGTCCGCCTCGCCGAGCACCCGCGCATCGTCGCCAACAAGGACGCAAAGGGCGACCTCGGCCGCGCCAGCTGGGCCATCGCCCGCTCCGGCCTCGCCTGGTACTCCGGCGACGACATGCTGAACCTGCCCCTGCTCTCGGTCGGCGCGGTCGGTTTCGTCTCGGTCGTCGGGCACGTCGTCACCCCCGAGCTGCGCGCCCTGGTCGAGGCGTACACCTCGGGCGACGTCCAGAAGGCCACCGAGATCCACCAGCAGCTGCTCGCCGTCTACACGGGCATGTTCCGCACCCAGGGCGTGATGACGACGAAGGCGGCGCTCGCCTTGCAGGGACTGCCCAGCGGGCCGCTGCGCGCCCCCATGGTCGAATGCGCGCCCGAAGAGATCGAGCAGCTCAAGATCGATCTTGCTGCCGGCGGGGTACAGCTCTGACATCAGACTTCGCGCGGATCCCCGCGCAACTGCTTCACAACTGAATAAGCGGGCCACCGGTGCCCGCGCACCCCACACAGACAACTGCTTCTGCACGAACGTCACGCGCGCCACGTGCCACCGGTACGTGGCGTGCGTGGTGAGGAGAGTCTTTTGAGTCATCCGCATCCCGAACTCCGCACGCCCCCGCCGCTCCCCGAAGGCGGCCTGCGTGTCACCCCGCTCGGCGGCCTCGGCGAAATCGGCCGGAACATGACGGTCTTCGAATTCGGCGGCCGCCTGCTGATCGTCGACTGCGGAGTGCTCTTCCCCGAGGAGGAGCAGCCCGGAATCGACCTGATCCTGCCGGACTTCTCGTCCATCAGGGACCGCCTCGACGACATCGAGGGCATCGTGCTCACGCACGGGCACGAGGATCACATCGGCGGCGTCCCCTTCCTCCTGCGCGAGAAGCCGGACATCCCGCTGATCGGCTCCAAGCTGACCCTCGCCCTCATCGAGGCCAAGCTCCAGGAGCACCGGATCCGCCCCTACACCCTCGAGGTGGTGGAGGGGCACCGCGAGCGCATCGGCCCCTTCGACTGCGAGTTCATCGCGGTCAACCACTCCATCCCCGACGCGCTGGCCGTGGCCATCCGCACCCCCGCGGGCATGGCGGTCCACACCGGCGACTTCAAGATGGACCAGCTTCCGCTGGACAGCCGCCTCACGGACCTCCACGCGTTCGCACGCCTGAGCGAGGAGGGCATCGACCTCCTCCTCTCGGACTCGACCAATGCCGAGGTGCCGGGGTTCGTCCCGCCCGAGCGGGAGATCTCCAACGTCCTGCGCCAGGTCTTCGCCGGCGCCCGCAAGCGCATCATCGTCGCGAGCTTCGCCAGCCACGTGCACCGCATCCAGCAGATCCTGGACGCGGCGCACGAGTACGGCCGCCGCGTCGCCTTCGTCGGGCGCTCCATGGTCCGCAACATGGGCATCGCGCGGGACCTGGGCTATCTGAGGGTGCCGCCGGGCCTGGTCGTGGACGTCAAGACGCTCGACGACCTCCCGGACAGCGAGGTGGTCCTGGTCTGCACGGGCTCCCAGGGCGAGCCGATGGCGGCCCTGTCCCGCATGGCCAACCGCGACCACCAGATCCGCATCGTCCAGGGCGACACGGTGATCCTTGCGTCGTCCCTGATCCCCGGCAACGAGAACGCGGTCTACCGCGTGATCAACGGCCTCACCCGCTGGGGCGCCAACGTGGTCCACAAGGGCAACGCCAAGGTCCACGTCTCCGGCCACGCCTCCGCGGGCGAGCTCCTGTACTTCTACAACATCTGCCGCCCGAAGAACCTGATGCCGGTGCACGGCGAGTGGCGCCACCTCCGGGCCAACGCCGAGCTGGGCGCCCTGACCGGCGTCCCGCACGACCGCATCGTCATCGCCGAGGACGGCGTCGCCGTCGACCTCGTCGAGGGCAAGGCGAAGATCTCCGGCAAGGTCCAGGCGGGATACGTCTACGTCGACGGCCTCTCGGTCGGTGACGTGGGCGAGCCGGCCCTCAAGGACCGCAAGATCCTCGGTGACGAGGGCATCATCTCGGTCTTCGTGGTCATCGACTCGTCCACCGGGAAGATCACCGGCGGCCCGCACATCCAGGCCCGCGGCTCCGGCATCGAGGACTCCGCCTTCGGCGACGTGGCCCCCAGGATCACGGAAGTGCTCGAACGCTCCGCCCAGGACGGCGTGGTGGAACCCCACCAGCTTCAGCAGCTCGTGCGCCGCACGCTGGGCAAGTGGGTCTCGGACACCTACCGACGCCGGCCGATGATCCTGCCTGTGGTGGTGGAGGTCTGACGACCCGTCGGGCCTGAGCCCGAGCCAACTGGGAGCGGGGGGGGGGGGGGGGGGGGGGGGGGGCCCCGCCCCCGAGCGGGTAGAAAAAAACCACACCGCCGCCCCCCCCCACACCCACCACGCCAGGGCAGCACGGC